>NZ_JBEXDG010000031.1:0-84452 GCF_040605635.1 Dactylosporangium sp. NPDC005555 | reverse complement strand
CTGACCCGAAGGCAGTCACACGATGAACGGCCCGAGACGCTCCGCTGGCCGCTCATGCCACCACCTTCCGCTGCGCTCCAGGCGTCGGCCTGACCCGAAGGCAGTCACACGATGAACGGCCCGAGACGCTCCGCTGGCCGCTCATGCCACCACCTTCCGCTGCGCTCCAGGCGTCGGCCTGACCCAAAGGCAGTCACACGATGAACGGCCCGAGACGCTCCGCTGGCCGCTCATGCGGTCACGGTGTACCCGAAGGGCAGCTCCAACCGGTGCCGTTCGAGCAGGTCGCCGTCGGCGAGCAGGTCGCGGGTCGGCCCGTCGGCGGCGATCCGCCCGTCGTCGAGGATGACCGAGCGCGGGCACAGCTCCAGGGCGTACGGCAGGTCGTGGGTCACCATCAGCAGCGTGACCGGCAGCGACAGCAGGATGCCGGCGAGCTCCCGCCGCGACGCCGGGTCCAGGTTGGACGACGGCTCGTCGAGCACCAGGATCTCCGGCCGCATGGCGAGGACGGTGGCGACGGCGACCCGGCGGCGCTGCCCGAACGACAGGTGGTGCGGCGCCCGGTCCCGGGCGAAGGACATCCCGACGGCGTCGAGGGCCTCGTCGACGCGTTCGGCCAGCTCGGCGCCGCGCAGGCCGAGGTTGGCCGGGCCGAAGGCGACGTCCTCGGCGACGGTCGGCATGAAGAGCTGGTCGTCCGGGTCCTGGAAGACGATCCCGACCCGGCGCCGGACCTCCTTGAGGCCCGCCCGGTCGCGGGGGTCGACGGCGAGCCCGCCGACCTCGACGCCGCCGTCGGTGGCGGTGTGGATGCCGTTGAGGTGCAGCACGAACGTGGTCTTGCCGGCGCCGTTGGGACCCAGCAGGGCGACCCGCTCCCCCTGCGGCACGGTGAGGTCGACGCCGCGCAGCGCCACGTGCCCGTCGGGATATGCGAAGTGCAGGCCGGTCACCCGCAGGGATGGCGTCACGCCAGCAACGCTACCGTCGCGATCGCACCGGCTACGACGGGCACCGAGGCGGCGGCCGCCCACTGCCGGGCGGTCGCGCCGCCACCGGCCAGGGCCAGGGGGATGCGCCCCTCGTAGCCGCGGGAGATCATCGCCAGGTACACGCGCTCGCCGCGCTCGAACGCGCGCAGGAACAGGGCGCCGATGCCGCTGGCGAAGCCCTTGATCTGCCACAGGTAGCGGGGGTCGTAGCCGCGGGAGCGCTGCGCGACCCGCATGCGGCGGCCCTCGCCGGCCATGACGTCGAGGTACCGAAGCATGAACGTGGCGATCGAGGTGATCATCGCCGGGCAGCGCAGCCGGTCGAGGCCGAGCAGCAGGTCGCGCGGGGTGGTGGTGCCGGCGAGCAGCAGCGAGGACAGCACGCCGAGGGTGCCCTTGGCGAGGATGTTCCACGTGCCGTAGAGGCCGTCGACCGACAGGCTCATGCCGAGCCAGTGGACCCGCTCGCCGTGGCCGAGGAACGGCAGCGCGAACGCGAACAGGATGAACGGCAGCTCGATCAGGGAGCGCAGGGCGAGCCGGCGCAGGCCGACGCGGGCGGTGAGCGCGACCACGAGGATGACGGCGAGGTAGGCGCCGAACGCCCAGAAGGCCTCCCGCGGTGTCGCGACGACGGCGACGGTGAACAGGACGCTGGCGGCGATCTTCACCTCGGGCGCCAGCCGGTGTACCGGCGAGCTCCGGTGCACGTAGAGCGCGTGGCTGTGCCCGGCGCCCACGTCAGGCCGTCTGCTTCTTGCGGCCCGCGCGCAGCAGCCAGAAGACGCCGCCGCCGATCGCGAACGTGGCGACGACCCCGATCGCGCCGGACAGGCCGGTGGAGAGGAAGTCGTTGCCGACGCCGCGCAGCCCGTACCCGGCGAGGGGGCTGTCCTTGGAGAGGTTGTCCGTCTCACCCTGCGCCATGCAGCTGCCGCCGGTGATCGCGTCGTTTCCGTCGAACGTGCAGCCCTCGCGGGCGACCGAGTCGAGGCCGTCGGGGTGGCCGGAGGCGAAGTTGCTGACCACGCCGGCGAGCAGCAGCGCAGCGATCAGCCCGCTGAGGATGAACCAGGTCGACTTCTTCATGCCGTTACCGCCTCGCTGACGACCGGACGCTGCAGGTTGCGGACCGCGTAGACGAGGTCTGGGCGGACCTTCGCCACGTAGGTGACGGTGAGCGCGGTGATGATGCCTTCGCCGAGACCGATCAGCACGTGCGTGCCGGCCATGGCGGCGGCGATCCCGCCGAGGGAGCGGCCGACGTCGACGGCGCCGCCGAGGTAGTACTGCAGGACGAAACCCTGCGAGGCGACGGTGACCGACACGACGCTGGCGACGACGGCGGTCACCGTCAGCGCCCAGGTCCGGCGCGGCAGGACCCGGAGCAGGGTCGCGACGAGCAGGTAGCCGGCGGCGGTGCCGAGCAGCGCCATGTTGGTGACGTTGAGGCCGAGCGCGGTGACGCCGCCGTCGCTGAAGATCAGTGCCTGCACGACGAGGACGATCGTGACGCAGATCGCGCCGAGGTAGGGCCCGACGAGGACGGCGGCGAGGGTGCCGCCGAGCAGGTGGCCGCTGACCCCGGGCAGGACCTGGAAGTTGAGCATCTGCACGGCGAAGATGAACGCCGCGACCAGGCCGGCCATCGGCACGAGCCGGTCGTCGAGCTCACGGCGGCCCTGGACGAAGCACAGGGCCAGACCGGCGAGGGCGACACCGGCGAACAGCAACGCGATCTGGTTGTCGATGATCCCGTTGGAGATGTGCATGGCTACCGCAGGCATGCCCTGGAGCTTATTGCCGATCTGGCGTTGTTGCCAAGAGCTTGCAACAACGCCGAAACGAAGATCAGGCGAGAATCCTGGTGTCCCTGGTCGTCGGGGTCGCGTCCACCAGGTGAACACGGTTCCTGCCGTGGTGTTCGGCGTGGTGGAGCGCCTCGCCGGCGCGGCCGACGACCTCGTCCGCGGCCTCCACGGCGTCCCACCGGACCAGGCCCGCGGAGCACGTCCGCCCGCTCGGGGTCACCGGGTAGGACACGGCGATCACGAGCACCCGCACCGGAGCCGCCACGGCGCGGGGCGTCGGACCGCTGCCGTACCTGCCGGTCCGGCGGGCGGCGGGTGCACACGGACGTTCACGGTCGCTCACCAGGCGACGGGCGGCTCCACGCTCATACCCTGCTCGAAGCGCTGCTCGTCAGGGTGCCGTTCTCCAGCTGGACGAGCTGGTCGGTGACGGCGCGCGCGTGTTCGGGCTGCTGCTCCACCAGTAGCACGGTCAGCCCCGTGCGGGTCAGTTCGGCCACGACGGCCCGCACCCGGGCGGCGAGGTCGACGGCGAGGCCCTCGCACGGCTCGTCGAGCAGCAGCAGCCGCGGCTGGGTCAGCAGCGCCCGGGCGATCGCGAGCATCTGCGCCTCGCCGCCGGACAGCTGGTTGCCCTTGTGGGTGAGCCGCTCGCCGAGCCGCGGCAGGAGCTCCAGGACCCGCTGCCGGCTCCACTCCCCCTTGCGCCCGGACAGCGTGAGGTGCTCGGCGACGGTGAGGCTGGCGAAGACGCGGCGGCCCTGCGGCACCAGCGCGACGCCGGCCCGGGCGACCCGGTGCGCGGGCCGGCCGGCGAGCTCCGTGCCGTCCAGCCGGATGCTGCCGGACCGGGCCTTCACCAGGGCGGCGATGGTGTGCACGAGGGTGGTCTTGCCGGCGCCGTTCATCCCGAGCACGGCAAGGGCCGCGCCCTGCGGCACGACCAGGTCGACGCCGTGCAGGACGGTGCCGCCGCCGTACCCCGAACGCAGGCCCTCGATCGTGAGCGTCATGGCGCGACTCCCGCATAGGCCGCCGCCACCTCGGGCGAGGAGCGGGTCTCCGGCACGGTGCCGGTGTGCACGTGCCGCCCGGAGTGCAGCACGGTGATCCGGTCGGCGAAGCCGTAGACCAGGTCGAGGTGGTGCTCGACCAGCAGGATCGCGACGGTGAGCGGCAGCGACGCCAGCAGCGACGCTAGGACCTCGACCTCCGGCGGGGCGAGGCCCGCGGCGGGCTCGTCGAGCAGCAGCAGGCGCGGCTCCCCGGCCAGGGCCATCGCCAGCTCCAGCTGCCGGCGCTGCCCGTGCGACAGCGCGCCCGCGAGGGTCTGGTCCACGCCGGTCAGCCCGACGCCGGCGAGCAGCTCCCGGGCGTGCTCACGGGCCTTGGCGCGGCGACCGGCGCGCAGCCGGCCCCACGGCCGGCGCGCGGCGACGAGCACGTTGTCCAGGGCGGGCAGGCTCGCCCAGACGGCCGGATGCTGGTGGGTGCGGCCGATGCCGAGCCGCGCCCGGCGGGCCGGAGCGAGCCGGGTGACGTCGCGGCCGTCGAAGCGGATCCGGCCCGCCGTCGGGCGCAGCGACCCGGCGATGAGGTTGAGCAGCGTGGACTTGCCGGCGCCGTTGGGGCCGATCAGCCCGATCCGGTCGCCGGGCGCGACCCTCAGGTCGACGCCGTCCAGCGCGGCGAGGTCACCGTACCGGCGGCCGAGCCCATCGACCTCGAGCACCTCACTCATGTGCCGACCGCTTTCCTAGCAGGCCTCTGGGCAGGAGGTACACGCAGAGGATGAACAAGGTGCCGAGCACCAGCGGCGCGTGCCCGGTCAGACGGTCGTCGGTGCCGGTGAGCCAGTCCCGGGTCGCGACGACGAGACCCGCGCCGAGCAGCGCGCCGACGAGCGACGTGGCGCCGCCGATGACGACCGCGAGCAGGACGAGGGCGGAGACGTCGAAGCCGCCGTCGCCGGGCGAGACGTACCGCTCGACGGTGACCAGCAGCGCGCCCGCCGAGCCGGCGAGGGCACCGGCGGCGACGTAGGCGACGGTGAGGTAGCCGGCGACGGGGTGCCCGCTGGCCCGCATCCGGTGCTCGCCGTCACGGGCGGCCCGCAGCATCGCCCCGGCCGGGGAGCGCAGCACCAGCAGCACGATCCCGACGAGCACCGCGACGACGGTGAGAACGTAGAGGTACGTGGCCCGGTCGGTGCTCAGCGTGACCAGGCCCGGCAGCGGGGCGGGCGACGCGAACGCGAGCATGCCGTCGGTGCCGTTGGTGACGCCCTTCCACCGCCCGGCGACGGTTGAGGTCAGCTCGCCGAGCGCCAGGGTGATCATGAGCACCACGACGCCCCGCGCGTAGACCACGAGGGGCGCGGTGACCAGCGCGAACAGAGCCCCGGCCGCAGCGGCCGCGAGCAGCTGCACGACGCCGATCGACACGTCGTGCCGGACCAGGGTCGCCGCGGTGTAGGCGCCGACGAGGTACGGCGCCGTCTGCCCGAGCGTCGGCAGGCCGGCGACACCGGTGAGCAGCGCGACGCTGACGGCGAGCAGCCCGATGACGAGGATCCGGGTGAGCGTCTTGGTGGCGTAGTCGTCCAGGACCCAGGCGAGGGGCAGCAGCGCGACGATCAGCGCCGGGAAGCCGAACGGGGCGAGACGCTTGAGCACGGTCATGAGGCGGTCCGTCCGGACGGCAGCAGGCCCCGGGCGCGGGCCGCGAGGACGAGCGCCATGGCGCCGAAGAGGATGAACGGGGCGATCGTGGGTGCCGCGGTCACGCCGACGGTCTGGATCTCGCCGACCGCGATCGCCGCGACGAGCGCGCCGCCGATGGAGCCCATGCCGCCGAGCACGACGACGACGAGCGACAGCAGCAGGACCAGGTCGGCGGTGCGCGGGCCGGGCCCGATGATCGGGGCGCCGAGCGCGCCGGCGAGCCCGGCGAGGGCGCCGCCCGCGGCCAGGACGCCGGTGCGGACCATGAACGGGTTGACGCCCAGCGTGGCGACCATGTCGCGGTCGTCGACGGTGGCGCGCACCAGGCTGCCGACGCGGGTGCGGGCGACGACGAGGTACAGCACGACCGCGATCAGCGCGGCGACGCCGATGAAGGCGAGCCGGTACCCGGGATACGAGTGCCCGGCGATGTCGACCGGCCGGTCCAGGCTCTTCGGGACGGTGACGGGCAGCTCGTCGTGGCTGAAGACGATGACGAGCAGGTCGCCGACGACGAGCGCGACCCCGAACGTGAGCAGCGCCTGGGCGAGGTGACCGCGCCCGGCGAGCGGCACGAGCAGCGCCGACAGGATCGCGCCGCCGCCCGCCGCGGCCGCGGTGCCCACGAGCACCGCGAGCGCGAGCGAGGACCACGAGCCGTCGCTGATCTTCGCCGCCGCGTAGGCGCCGAAGGCGAACAGCGTGCCGTGGGCGAGGTTGAGCACGTCACCGACGCCGAATGCGAGGGTGAGCCCGGCGGCGACGACGAACAGCAGCAGGCCGTAGGCCACGCCGTCGACCGCCGGGATCAGGTATGCGTCCAACTCGGTCAGGAACCGACCGTCGCGAGGTCCTGCACCATCACGTTGGCGAGGGCCCGGCCGTCGTTGCGCACCTGCCGCAGGTACCACTTCTGGATCGGCGAGTGCGTCTTCGGGCCGAACTGCCAGTTGCCGCGCGGCGAGGAGATCTGGCCGAGCTTGCCGACGGCGGCGTTGATCGCCTCGGGGGTCGGGTTGTCGCCGGCCGCCGCGATCGCCCGGTCCAGGACCGCGGCCGCGTCGTAGGACGCCATCGCGTAGGTGGTCGGGGTCACGTCCGGGTGCTTCTGCCGCCACGCCGCGACGAACTTGCGGTTCTCCTCGTTGTCGAGGTCGGGCGAGTAGTTGCACACGTTGAGGATGTTCTTCGCGGCCTCGCCCTGCGCCTGCAGGACCGTGCCCTCGGTGAGGAAGCCCGCGGAGTACAGCGGGATGTCCTTGGCGTCGGACTGCGCGTACTGCTTCACGAAGTCGATCGCGGCCTTACCGGCGTAGAACGTGTAGATCGCCTTGGCGTTGCTCGCCTTGATCTGCGAGAAGAACGGCAGGAAGTTCGTCGTCTGCGGGAACGGCGTGAAGGTGGCCTTGCCGTTGACGAGCGTGCCGCCGAGCTTCGTGAACTCGGTGGTGAAGCCGCCGACCTGGTCGTAGCCGCCCTGGTAGTCCGGGCCGATCGCGTAGACCGGGCCCTGGACCTTGTCCTTGATGTACTGGGCGATCGACGCGCCCGTGTCGGTGGACATGAAGCTGGTCGTCCACACGCCGCTGAGGTCCTTGAGCTCCGGACGGCCGTTGGAGCCGATCAGCGGGATCTTCGCCTCGGCGAGCAGCGGCGCGACGGCCGCGACCGAGCCACCGCCGACGATGCCGGTGAGCGCGACGACCTTGTCGTCCTTGATGAGCTTCGTCGCGGCGGGCAATGCGGTCGGCGCGCCGTCGCCCTCGTCGGCGATCTTCAGGTCGATCGGGTGGCCGCCGAGCTTGTTGTCGTGCGTCGCCAGGTACAGCTCGAAACCGGCCTTCAGGTCGGTGCCGACCGCCTGGTAGGTGCCGGAGAGGGAACCGAGGAACCCGATCTTCAGGGTGGAGGCTGCGGCGCCGTTGGAGGACTTCGCGTCAGATTCGGCGCAGCCGGCGGCTGCGACCAGCAGTCCGGCGGCGAGCACCGCACTGACCAGCGATCGTCGTTGCATGGTTCTCCTATGTGTCTGTGCGTTCGCGGTTGTGAAGCGGCAGGTGAAGAGGGGAAGTTTCACCAGTGGTTCAGCGGCGGGCGCCGATGCGCTGGGCAAGCGCGTGCTCGGTGACGGCGACCAGGATCTCCTTGGCCGACGCCCGGGAGCGGACATCGGCGTTGATCATCGGCACGCCCCGGCTCACGGCGAGGGCCTCGCGGACGTCCTCGAGGTGATACTTGGACGCGCCCTCGAAGTGGTTGACCGCGATGACGTACGGCAGCCGCCGGTTGTCGAAGAAGTCGATGGCGCCGAAGCAGTCGGCGAGGCGCCGCGTGTCGGCGATGACCACGGCCCCGATCGCGCCACGGCACAGCTCGTCCCACATGAACCAGAACCGCTTCTGCCCGGGCGTGCCGAACAGGTAGAGCACGAGGTCCTGGTACAGCGTGATCCGGCCGAAGTCCATGGCGACGGTCGTGCTGCCCTTTTCCGGCACGAGGGTGGCGTCGTCGTGCCCGAGGCTGGCAGCGGTCATCACGGCCTCGGTCGTCACGGGAGGGATCTCCGAGATGGCCCCGACGAGGGTGGTCTTGCCGGCGCCGAACCCGCCCGCAATGATGATCTTGACTGCGGTCGGCCGGCCGCGTCCCGGTGCCGTCATGCCGGCGCCCCACGCACCGACGGCGACAGGGCGTCGCCGATCCGGTTGGCCAGTTCGGTCATCTCGTAGGACACCTTGCCGACGTCGGCGTGCGGCGAGGCGAGCACCAGCAGCGAGGCGCCGTCGCTGAACGCCATGCAGAACATGAAGCCGCCGTCGAGCTGCGTCACGTTGGAGATGACGCTGCCCGCCTCGAAGAACCGCGCCGCGCCGGCGAGCAGCGCGACGAGACCGCTGCCGGTCGCGGCCAGCTGGTCGGCCCGGTCGCGGGGCAGGGCGCGGGTGTGCGCCAGGACCAGCCCGTCGGTGGAGATCGCCAGCGCGTGACTGACGTCGGGGGTGCGGCTCGCAAAGTTGTCCAGCAGCCAACCGAGATTACTCGGGTCGGTCACAGAAATGGTCCTCTCTTGCTGTTCTTCGTGCTTCAGGAGCCGGCCGGCCGGCGACCGGCCACACCGCGGGCGTAGGCGGACATCGCGGCGGCGACCTTGGTGGGGTCGCGGCGCGTTGCGGCGGAGCGGTCCACCTGCGCCGGCGCGGCCCCGCCGGGCACCAGGTGCCGCTGCGGCGCGCGGACCGGAAGGCCCGACGCGGTGACCGAACTGACGTCAGGGGTAGCCGCCTCCTGCGCCGCCCGCCAGCCGGCGTCCGCGCTGGACTCCCAGTTCTGCGGCTCGGGGACGGCGGCGACGGGCACGGGCGGGGCGGAGTACCCACTCGGGACGGCCAGCTCGACCGGCGTCTCCGTGCGGAACCAGCCGTTGACCGACTGGAAGATCGGCAGCTCGATCGAGTCGTCGGCGTCGGCGAGGATCGACGGCACCTCCGGCTCCGGCAGCGGCGGCCAGGCGCCCGGCCCCGGCGGCATCGCCGTGGCGGTGCGGTTGTCGCGCGGCGCCGGGGCGAACTCCTGCACCACCTGCGCGTATTCCTGCTGCCCGTATTCCTGCTGCCCGTGGTCCTGGCGTGCGTGGTCCTGGCGCGCATGGTCCTGGCGTGCGTGGTCCTGGCTCGGGGTGGCGACCCGGAACTCCTGGGTCGGCACGTCGAACAGGCTCGGCGGCGCGGTCCGCGGTGCCGGCGTGAACAGCTCCGCGACGACCGGGCGGGCGGGGGCGCCGCCGTTACCGCTGCCACCGTTGCCACCGCCGGCCGCGACGTAGCCGGCCGGCACACCCGCGCTGATCGCCGGCGGGAGCTGCGGCCCGCGCTCCGAGGCCATGATCGGGCGGAACACGTCCTTGGGGATGACCACCTCGGCGAGCGTGCCGCCGTGCTGGCCGGGCCGCAGCTGCACCTCGATGTGGTACCGGGCGGCGATGTGCCCGACCACGGTGAGACCCATGGCACGCACGGCGGCGATGTCGATCGCGGGCGGCTGGGCGAGCAGGTCGTTGAGCTGCGCGCGGCGCGACGGCGCGAGACCCACGCCCTCGTCGACGATCTGCAGGATGATCCGGTCGCCGAGCGCGCGGCCGGTGACCCACACCTCGGACTCCGGCGGCGAGTAGCCGGTCGCGTTGTCCAGCAGCTCCGCGAGCAGGTGCACGATCTCGTCGACGGCCTCGGCGACGACCGCGACGTCGTCGTCGACGCTGCCGAAGCGGACCCGGGTGTAGTGCTCGATCTGCGAGATGGCGGCCTGCAGGACCTTGCCCATCGGGGCGTCCTCGCGGCGGACGCGGGCCGCGCCGGAGCCACCGAGGACGAGCAGGCTCAGGTTGATCCGGGCCATCCGGGTGGCCAGGTGGTCCAGCTGGTACAGCTGCTGGAGCCGGTCCGGGTCGGTCTCGTCGCGCTCGACCCGGTCGACCTGGGCCAGGACCGCGTCGACCAGCCGCTGCTCGCGGCGGGACAGGTGGACGAAGATCTCCGCGACGTTGGAGCGCATGACGGCCTGCTCACCGGCGATGCGGACCGCCTCGCGGTGGACCGCGCGGAAGGCCTGCGCCACGTCGGCGACCTCGTCCGCGCCGCCGACGACGAGCTTCGCCGACGCGCGGTCGGCGACGTCGTCCGGGTCGACCGTGCCGGGTGCCGCCGCCCGCAGCTCCGCGACGACCGCGGGCAGCTGCTCGTAGGCGACCTCGCGGGCCGCGTCGTGCAGGGCGCGCAGGCGCCGGGTGATCCGACGGGCCACGACACCGGTGAGGACGGTGGCGATGAGCAGCACCAGGGCGACGCCGGCGATCTGGAAGCCGGCCTGGGTCATCTGCTCGTCGCGCAGCTCACCGACCTTCGCCTCGATCGCGTCGTCGGTCTTCTGCTGCACCTCGAACAGCAGGCCCGACCAGCCCGACATCGCGTTGATCCAGTTGCCGGTGTCCAGGGCGACCTGCTGGCCGGGGCGGGTGCGGTTGACCTGGTCCTGCAGCCGCTGCGCGGCGATGACCTGCTCCCCGGTGCTGGCCTGCTCGTACCAGCTGCGCCACTGCGCCGGGGCGAGGTCGTTGAACTGGACCGTCGACTCGACGAAGCTCGTCCGGGTCGCGGTGATCTCCTGCTGGAGCGCGGGGGTCAGCTCGCCCGCGGCGACGGCGCGCAGCACGGCCGCCTGCTGCTGGCCGAGGGCCTCCGCCGCGCGGGACAGGGCGGCCGCCGCGCGGATCTGGTCGGCGAGCTCGGTCGGGGCGCCGGAGCGGGCCACCGACTCCCGGTAGGACAGCAGGTCGGCGATCAGGATGCGGTAGCTGAACGCGATCCCGGACACCGACGCGCGCTGGTCCTCGCGGACCTGCTTGCGCAGGCTGGCCATGGCGGCGAGGTTGTCGTCGACGCGGCGGACCACGTCGGGCACCTCGCTGACGCCCGCGCGGCTCTCGCGGTACGCGTCGATGTTGTCGTCGGTGATCATCACCTGTGACGAGAACGCCTCGAGCTGCGCCGACGCCGGGTTGAGCAGCACGTTGACGGCCGCGGCCCGCTCACGCTGCAGCGCGTGGGCCAGACCACCGGCGTCGGAGGCGAGCGCCGAGAGGTCCTGCAGCTGCCGGCTGCCGTTCACTTGCTGGACGGTGGTCACCAGGGCGATGCCGGCGAACACCACGACGGCGACGAGTGGAAGAGCGACGATGAGCCGGAGCTGGTCGATGATGCGCCGCCCGGGCCGCTCACGCCGGCCCTGCGGATCGCGCTGGGGCGCGGTCGCAGCGGCGGCGTGGCGGGTCGGGCGGCGATCGGGACTCAGCCGAGGGTCGCGCTCCTGCCTGGGAACGGGCAGCGACGACGTGCTCTGGCTTTGGGTCACGAAGAGTCCCCGCAGGCATCCGAGATTGACAATACGGGTCAGTCCTGACAAGCAGGCACATGACGTTGAGCACAATCACAGCTCGGCCGATCGGTGTCAATACCGACGTCGTCCGCGCAGCGACGAACGCCTCTTTTTTCCTCATCCGTTGGGCCGGTGTACACGAACCCATACGGACCCTAACGGCTGCCGGGGCCCGGATTCCACCTGGTCGGGGGACGCTCGACGCAACACCGACGTTTCGGGGTTTTTACGGGACGGAAATACTCACCCATTGCATTGTCGACAGCACAAAGGGTGATCGTTTGTCGTCAGTCACATAATCTCATGCCAATGTCGATGCGTCCGCAAATACTTTGTTCGCGATGCGCACCTGGGCCCCGTCCAGGCAGGTCCGGCCGCGGAAGCCGAGCCTGCGCAGGGCGAGGGCCGACGATTCGCCGTCGGTGCCGGCGGGACACGACGCGGCGATCGGTGGCGCCAGACCGGCGGCCGCCGCGGCCATCACGACCATCGACCGGGCCCACAGCAGCTCGCGCTCGTCCTCGCCCGGCTCGACCCCGAGCTGCCGGGTCAGCGGCCCCTCGGCGAGCTGCAGGCGGGCGACCCGGGGCGCGCGGGCGATCTCGGCGGCCTGCAGCACGGCGGCGGCGGTCTCCAGGCGCGGGACGACCGCGATCCGCCCGACCGGCAGGCGGGCGGTCTCCTCCGCCTCGGCGATGACGGCGCCGAGGGCGGCGACCTCGCTGGCCGACCGGGCGGCGACGCAGACGCCCGCGAGGGCGGGCGAGACGACGGTCCGCACGGCCTGCCATCCCTCGTCGGCGCCGTCCAGGCGCACCCAGACGGCGGGGCGGGCCAGCTCCGCGATCCACTTCCCCACCGCGGCGGGATCGCCGGCGCGTTCGAGGTCGACGACGAACGCGTCCGCCTCGCTGTTTCCGACATTTCGGATATCGGGGATATACAGCCACGACCTCATACTCCGATCATCGGCCGGGAGCGCCGCCGCCGCACGCGCACGATGCGTTTTGACCGTTTGGCCCCTCCTCTCGCCGGGTAGCGGTGCACGCTGAACAGTGACCGCGACGACAGGGGGAGTCATGGCAACCGACGCCGTCACGCTGATCATGAACGACCACCGGATCATGGAGCAGCTCTTCGACCGGCTCAGGGCCGGCGCGGGCGACCGGCAGCTGCTGCTCGACGAGATCGCCGCCCGGCTGACCGCGCACAGCCACGCCGAGGAGCAGCGGGTGTACCCGTCGCTGCCGGCGGAGATGGCACATCACGGCGCGGACGAGCACCACGAGGCCGAGCGGATGCTCCACGACCTGCAGCGGATGGGTCCCGACGACGAGTCGTTCAGCACCAGGCTCGACGACTTCATCGCCACCGTCGGCCACCACATCGAGGACGAGGAGACCTCGGTGCTCCCCGCGCTGCGTGACGCCGTCGACCCGGCGCGGCTCGTCGAGCTCGGCGCGGCCTTCGAACAGGTCCGCCTCGAGGAGCTCGCCGTCGCCGGGATCAGCGTGTCCTGAGGGGTCTGGAGCCCATGGCCGGGCTTGGGTACAGTCGTGCAGGTCATGGTGCTTCTCAGGGCTTCACCGACCGCGGCCGTCGATGCGGCGCGGCTCAGTGACCTGCCCCCGCATCCGGGGCCGCAGCGTGCCCTCGACCACGTGGTCATCCTCGCCAGCACCGGGCAGGGCACCCACACGCTGGACTTCGTGACCCACCCGTGCCGGCCGGGCACCCTGCTGTGGGGCCGGCCGGGCCAGGTGCACCAGTTCGGCGGGCAGGCCGGCTTCGACGCGACCGTCCTGGCCTTCCCGCCGTCGACGCTGCCGGCCCTGCCGCCACTGCCCGTGCGCTTCGTCGCCGACCCGACCGCGCCCGCCTGCTGGCAGCCGGCCGGCGAGGACGAGGAGGCGATCGTCGCGGAGATCGCGCAGATCGCGGTCGACCGGGCCCGCAGCGACGGCGGGGAGCTGAGCCGCACCCTCCTCGCGCACCAGGTCGCGGTCCTGCTGATGCGCATCGTCGCCCTCGCGCCCCCGCCGCGCACCGGGCCCGCCGCCGCGCTCATCGACCAGCTCCGCGCCGAGATCGAGCGCGACCTCACGCACCGGCGGGTCGAGGACCATGCCGAGCGGCTGGGCTGCTCCGTGCGGACGCTGACCCGGGCCGGCCTCGCGGTGACCGGGCGCAGCGCGAAGCAGCTCATCGACGAGCGGATCGCCCTGGAGGCCAAACGGCTCCTCGCGACCAGCGCACTGCCGGTCGCGGAGGTCGGCCGCCGGCTCGGCTTCGACGAGCCGACGAACTTCGGCCGGTTCTTCGGCCGCGAGACCGGCCAGGCGCCGGGCGCGTTCCGGGCGGGCCTGCTGCGCTCCCCCGCCGCGCCGCGCGTGCCGCACCAGCGGTCGTCGCTGCCGGGCCGCCTGACCCCGCGCACCGCCTGAAGCCCGCCCGGAGCCGCCCTCAGAACGGCCGCCGGACGCCGCCTGCGCACACCGCGCCGGGCCGCCGCCGGAGCGCCCCGCCTGCGCTGCCCTCAGAGCGCCGCCGGGGCCGTCAGAGCGGCCGCCGGCCGTCCGCCAGAGCACTTGCCTGTGCCGTCCTCAGAGCGCCACCGGGGCCGCCGTCAGAGCGGCCGCCGGGCCGCGTCGTCAGGGCGCCGCCGGAGCCGCGTCAGGCGCCGCTGCCGGCGCGCCGTCACAGGTCCGTGAGATGGCAGCCGGACGGGCCGTCGGGGACCGGGATCGTCAGCTCGCTCGCCGCCTCCTCGCGGCCCACGAACGGCACCAGCGTGTAGTACGCGAGCATCGGCAGCAGCGCCGGGAGCTGCTCGACCCGGCCGGCGGCGACGTAGCGGTAGATCGTCGCGTAGATGCCGCCGACGACCGTCTCGACGAGCTCCTCCGGCATGGGCAGGTCACCGGCGCTCGGCGCCTCGCTGAAGAACCGGTCGAAGCGGCGCAGCAGCGCAGCGCGCTCGGCCCTGGCCAGGGGCCCGGCGGCGTCGATCTCGACCACCGCCGTGGTGGCGAACGCCGGCAGCTCCGCCAGGACCTGGAGCAGCACGCGAAGCGCGGCGCGGGCACCGTCGCGCCAGGCGGGCTCCGCGTGGTAGGCGGACTCCATCAGGTGCAGCAGCAGGTCGGTGCCGTGCCGGTACGTGGCGATCAGCGCGTCGTCCTTGCCGGCGAACAGCGCGTAGAACGCCGGCCGGGTCACCCCGGCGGCGCGGCAGATGTCGCTGACCGTCGCGCTGGCGTAGCCCTTGCTCGCGACGGTGTGCACGACGGCGTCGAAGAGCCGCTCCCGCTGGTTGGCGGCGACGACCTCCGGCGGCACCCGGCTCGGGCCACGTTTGATGGCGCGGGACGGGTCGCGCGCCTCACGGGCCCCGGGCAGCGGGCTCAGCGGATGATCTGCCATGCCGTCAAGTATCGATCAGGCGCGCTGCACCGGGGTGGCGCCGGGGGCCCGCGACAGGGCAGAGTAGCGGCGTGTCCTCGTCCGCACAGCTCGCCAACGCCGTGCAGGGTGCCCGCGCGGTAGCGGCGCAGGGCGACGTGCGGGGCGCGTTCACTCTGCTCGACCAGGCCCTCGACGCGGCGACCGGGACCCTGGCCGGCGACGATCCCGAGGTGCTCGCCGCGACCTGCGTGCTCGCGAAGTTCCACACCGACCTGGGCGAGCTCAGCGACGCCCGGCGGGTCCTGGAGGAGGGCCTCGCCGCCGGCTACCACCGCCTCGGCGACGGGCACGCGGTCATGCTCGCGCTGTCCTACGAGCTGGCCCGCATCGCCGACGAGCTCGGCAACGTGTACGAGGCGAAGCGCCGCTACGGGCAGCTGGCCAGGCTCGGGCCGGCCGCGCTCGGCGAGGACCACCCGAGTGTGCGGGCGGCCCGGCGGTATCTGGGGCTGCCGGAGCCGGCGGGGGCGTTCGGTGTGTCCGGGGCGCCGCACCAGTCGGCGCCGGCCCCGTTCGAGCCGCTGTCCGCGCCGACGGGCACGAGCACCCCGCAGCCGCCCGCCTGGCCCGTGGAGCAGCGGCGCCCCGCCGACGAGCGGCCGATCTTCCACCCGGAGCCGCGCGCCGACGACGACCGGCCGGCGCAGCCCGCGCACGCGCCGCTGTGGCGACCGGACGAGCACAACGATCGTGCCGACCCTCCCCCTGCGCCGCCACAGGACGCGGGCTGGCAGGAGGTGGACCAGGGCGTGCTGCAGCGTCCGGAGCCGCTGTCCTGGCCACGGCACGCGCCCGTCTCCCCGCCACCGGCCGCCGGTCCCGTCTTCGCTTCCGCCTTCGCCGAGCCGACGAGCGGAGCCGCCGCGTATCCCGTCAGCGGCGGGGCGCACCCGACGAGCGGCGGGGCGTATCCCACCAGCGGCGACGCGTATCCGGCGAGCGGCGGGGCCGCCGTGGAGCGGTTCGTGCCGCCGCTGCCCGTGCAGGACGTGCCGCGGCGGCGGTCGCCGCTCGTCGCGCTGCTGGTGATCCTGGTCGTGGCGGTGCTCGGCGGGGTCGCCGCGGCGGTGGTGTCGTTCATCGCCGCGAGCCCCGACCCACCCGCGGCGCGGCAGGAGGGCGGGGCCGTCCCCGGGAGCACCGCGAGCGTGACGGCCGGGGCGAGCGCCACGGGCGCGGCGAACCCGAAGGCGCCCGGCTCGATGAAGCTGCGCGACGACAAGACGTCCATCACACTGACGTGGACCGATCCGTCGAAGGGATCGGTGCCGTTCATCGTCGCCGGCGGCCAGCAGGGCGCGCTGCGGCAGCTCCAGGTGCTCGCCGCGGGCGCCACCACGTACACCCTCAACGGCCTCAACCCGAAGCTCGACTACTGCTTCACGGTTGCCGCCGTCTATGGCACGGACAGCGTCGCACTGTCGGATCTGGCCTGCACGCAGCGAAAATAACGAAGCGAACAGATCTAGACACGCCGGGTATGCACCACACATCGACAGGAATATGATGGGCGCCGGTTTCGGGGAGGGGGCCGCTATGGTGAGCTTTCGTTCGCGCAAAGGCGGCGGGCTGGTCACGCTCGGCACCGTCGTGGGCCTGATCGCCGTCCTCGGGCTGACGCTGTTCGGCACCGGCGCCGCCAACAACGCGGTGGCCAGCTATGACGTCAGCTCGTGGCTGTGGAGCAACGACAAGGGCGAGGTGGCGCGGGTCAACGGCGTCACCGGCAAGGTCGACACCCGCACGAAGATCACCGACGCGCAGGGCCACACCATGCAGGTGACCCAGAGCGACCGGTTCGTGATCCTGCGGGACCTCAACACGGGCAAGATCAGCGTGCTGGACCTGACCAGCCTGACGCTCGGCGCGACGACCCAGGCGACGCCCGGGCTCGGCGTCACGGTCGCCGTGCACGACGACGTCGCGTTCATCGTCGACACCGTGCAGGGGCAGGTCCGCCAGCTCGACCCGGCGACGCTGCTGCCGGTCGGCGAGACGGTGACGTTCCCGCCCGGGATCTCCGGCGGCACGTTCGACGACACCGGGCGGCTGTGGCTGCTGGTGCCGTCGGAGGGCACGGTCGTGGCGGTCAAGCCCGCCTCGACGAAGCGGCCCAGCGGCGGGACGGCCGGTCAGGGGGGCCAGGGCGGCGGGCTCGCGTCCGACCCGACGAAGGTCAGGACCGTGAGCGTCGCCGACCCCAACCACGACCTGGCGCTGTCGATCCTGGACACCGGCGTCGCCGTGCTGGACAAGACCGCCACGACACTGACCACGCTGCGCGGCGAGGCACTCAAGAAGGTGCCGCTGCGCCTGGCCGGCAACGGCGCGATGCCGCAGCGCACCGTCGGCGGCGACGTGCCCGTCACCGTGGTGGACGACCGCCACGTCTATGTCGTCAACGGCGACACGGTCAGCGACTTCACCGTGCCCGGCGAGAGCCCGAAGCTGCAGCCGTGCGTGGCCTGGTCCGGGCGCTTCTACTGCGCCGACGACGCCACCGGCACCGTCTACGTGCTGGACGCCTCCGGCAAGCCGCTCGACGCGATCCAGATCAAGGCCGGCGGCAAGGCCCTGGAGATCGAGGTCCGCGAGGACCGCATGTTCATCAACGCGCCCGGCGGCTCGACCGCGCGGGTCGTGGACTCCAAGCACCACGTGCAGGTCGTCGACAAGTACAACAACGACGTCGTCGGCGGCGAGGCCCCGCCGGTGCCGCCCCCGCCGCCGCCGGCGAAGCCGCCGGTGGGCCCGCCCGGCGCGCCGCCGCGGGTGACGGCGACGCCCGGCAACGCCTCGGCGCGGGTCACGTGGACCGCCGCGCCCGCCAACGGCAACGCCGTGACCAAATACGTGGTCGAGGGCGACGGCAAGCAGCACGAGGTCGGCGCGAGCCAGCGGGCGCTGGACATCACGGGCCTGACCAACGGCACGTCCTACAAGTTCACCGTCTATGCGGTCAACGCGAAGGGCAACGGGCCGAAGAAGGCGGCCAACCCGGTCACGCCGACGTCGCAGGTGCCCGACGCGCCCGTGAGCGTCGCGGCGGTCGCCAACCCCGACGGCACCGTCACGGTCACGTGGCCGGCCGCCAACGGGCAGGGGCACAAGATCGTCCGGTACACGATCACGACCGTGTCCGGGGACGAGTCGAAGACGTTCGAGTCCGCGCAGCCGACGTTCAAGGTGCCGGCCGGTGAGCTGCCCTACGGCACGCAGGTCGCGTTCCGGGTCGCCTCGATCAACGACATCGGCGCCAGCTCCGGGCAGTCGCCGCTGAGCGCGTCGGTGGTGCCGTTCACGAAGCCGGGCGCGCCCGGCGGGCTGACCGTCCGCGCCGTCGCCACCAAGCGCGGCACGATCGTGGCCGCGTGGCGCGCCGCGGAGGACAACGGCGCACCGATCACCGGCTACCGGGCGACCGTCAACGGCGTCCAGCAGGACCTGGGCACCGGGCTGTCGAAGGAGTTCGGCGGCTTCGGCGACAACGAGCGGGTCACGCTGGTGATCGGGGCGGTCAACAAGGCCGGCGAGGGCGCCGCGGCGAACGGCGCGGCCAGCACCCTCGCGGCGCCGACGATGCGGGTGGACACGGCCAACAGCCGTGCCGCCCTGCAGTCGATCACGGTCGCGTTCACCGCCACCGACGGCGGCGGCGCGCCCGCGAGGTGCCGGCTCGACGTCGCCGGCGTCGGTGCCGTGGAAAACGCGTGCGCCGGCTCGCTGACCATGGGCGGGCTGTGGCCCGGCACCGCCTACGACTACACGGTCACGGTCACCAACGCGGCCGGGATGACGGCGAACGGCACCGGTTCGCTGTCCACCCCGGCGTATCGCGGCACCGTGGTCTGCGGCAACACCAGCTACTGCGGGCACGGTGCGCCCAACGGCGGCATCTGGGTCTACCGGACGGCGACCCAGAACGGCACGTCCGTCGGCGACGTCTACGCTCCCGACAGCTACACCGCGATCTGCCAGACCAACGGGTCGAGCGTCGACGCGAAACCCTGGGGCGGCAAGCAGAGCGCCGTCTGGATCAAAATCAACTTCAAGGGCGAGAACTACATCCCGTACGCGTGGTTCGATCTGCCGAACGGCACCGGCCCGCTGAAGCAGTGTTGAGCACGTCCGGCAGGAGCACAGTGAGCACACCCGAACCACCCACGGGGACCCAGCCCGTCCCGCAGCAGCTCGAGGCGGGTCCGCCGAGCGCCGAGGAGATCGCGGCGTCGGCGGACCTCGTCGGCCGGCTCGCCCGCAACGTCGAGTCGATCGTGCTCGGCAAGCAGCAGGTGATCCGGCTGACCATGACCGCGCTGCTCGCCGAGGGGCACGTCCTGCTCGAGGACGTGCCCGGCGTCGGCAAGACCACCCTGGCGCGGGCCGTCGCGGCCAGCGTGCAGGGGCAGTGGCGGCGCATCCAGTTCACGCCCGACCTGCTGCCGTCCGACGTCACCGGGGTCACGATCTTCAACCAGGCGACCCGCGGCTTCGAGTTCCACCCCGGGCCGGTGTTCGCCAACATCGTCATCGCCGACGAGATCAACCGGGCCTCGCCGAAGACGCAGTCGGCGCTGCTCGAGGTGATGGAGGAGCGGTATGTCACCGTCGACGGCGTCCGGCACGCGGTGCCCCGGCCGTTCCTCGTCGTCGCCACGCAGAACCCGATCGAGATGGACGGCACCTACCGGCTGCCCGAGGCGCAGCTCGACCGCTTCCTGATGAAGCTCGCCGTCGGGTATCCGAGCGAGGCCGTCGAGATCGAGGTGCTGCGCGGCGCCGTGACCCGCTCGCCCGAGGCCCTCGACCCGGTCACCGACACCGCGGTGGTCGCGCAGCTGGTCCGGCTGGCCCGGCGGGTGCACATCGCCGACCCGCTGCTCGGCTACGCGGTCCGGCTGGGCAACGCGACCCGCGCCCACCCGCGGGTGCGGGTCGGGGTCAGCCCCCGTGGCGTCATCGCGCTGACCCGGGCCGCGGCGGCGTATGCGCTCATCGACGGCCGCGGCTACGTCGTGCCGGAGGACCTCAAGGCCCTCGCCGAGGCGGTCTTCGCGCACCGGCTGCTGCTGTCCCCCGACGCGCAGGTCCGCGGCGTCGTGCCCGGCGACGTCGTCCGCGAGGTGCTCGACGCGGTGTCCGTGCCGGTGCCGACGGCCGCGCCCGCCGCGGTGTGAAAAGGATCTGACGATGCGGCTGACGTCTCGCGGCATCGGTCTGTCCGTGGCCGCGCCGGTGCTGCTCGCCGTAGGGTTCGCGTTCCAGTACGCGCAGCTCACCGTCGTCGGCACCGCCGCCGTCGCCGCCGTGCTCCTCGGCTTCGCGTATGTGTGGTGGCGGCCGCGGCTGACCGTCACCCGCGCCGTCGACCCCGACCGGGTCATGCGCGGCGAGTCGAGCACCGTGACGCTCACCGTCGGCAACAGCAGCCGCCTGCGGGGCGCGACGCTCATCGCCCACGACCGGTGCGGCCCGGCGACCGTGCCGGTGCCGCTGCTGCGGCTCAAGGCCGGCGGCACCACCACCGCCACCTACCCGGTGCCGACCGCCCGCCGCGGCGTCGTCGAGGTCGGGCCGCTACGGGTGGTGCGGCGCGACCCCCTCGGGCTGCTGACCCTGGCCCGCGGCTACGGCGGGGTCAGCAAGGTGTGGGTGTATCCCACCGTGCACCATCTGACCGCGGTGCCGACCGGGGTCATGCGCTCCCTCGACGGGCGGGTCGACCGGGTGCCGCACGGCAGCATCACGTTCGACACGCTGCGCGAATACGTGGTCGGCGACGAGCTTCGGCACGTGCACTGGCGCACCACCGCGCGGATCGGCGAGCTGATGGTCCGCGAGCACCTCGACACCAGCCTGCCGCGGCTCGTCGTGCTGCTCGACGACCGGCTCGCCGCCTACCCGGACGCCGACCGCTCCGGGCAGTCCGCGCACTTCGAGTCCGCGTGCGAGGCGGCGGCGTCGATCGTGATGGCCGCGTTCCGCGAGGAGCTGCCGGTGACGTTGCGGCTGGCCGGTGGGGCGCACGCGGGCGGCAAGGACACCCGCGGCTACCTGGACGTGCTCGCCGAGGCGACCCTGGACGCGTCGGACGGGCTCTCTTCGACGGTGGCGCAGCTGCGGACCCGCCGCGACGGCGACACCCTCGTCTACCTCACCGGGCCCGGCGGCACGGCCGATCTGGGCCGGGTGGGGACGTTGCGGGCCGCGTACCCGTCACTGGTCGCCGGCGCGTTCGGCACCGCCGAGGGGGAGGTCCCCACGGCGCTGGACGGGCTGCAGGTCCTCGCCGCCACCGACGGCGCCGACTTCGCCGCCGCCTGGGACGGGGTCGGCGCATGGTGAGACGGCTGCTGATCGCGGTCGCGTTGCTCGGCATGTTGACCATGGCCGCGTTCGCGCTCTCCCCGATCTATCACGGGCCGTTGCTGCTGCAGCTGACGGCGGGTGCCGCCGCCGGGTCCGTCGGCATCAGCCTCGCCGCGCGCCGGCTGCCGGCCTGGACCGCGGCCCCGCTGAGCGTCCTCGGCCTGGCCGCGGCCGTCGTGATCGCCATGCGGGTGTCGGCCGTCGCGGCCGGCGTCGCCGGTGACCTCCCCGCGCTGCGGGAGGCGCTGCGCAACAGCATCCCGCGGCTGCTGCTCGCCCTCATCCCGATCGAGCCGGAGCCCGACACGGTGCTGCTGCCGGTGATCCTGACCTGGCTGGCCGGTCTCGCCGCCGGTGAGCTCGGGGTGCGCTACCACCGGGTGCTGCTGTCGTACGCCCCGCCGACGGTCCTGTTCGGCGGCGCGCTGTACCTCGTCGGCCCCAACGGCACGGCGGCCGGCTGGGTGCCCCTGGCGTTCTCGGGGTTCGCCGCGCTCGGACTGATCGTGTCCAACCGGCCGCCGCCCGCGGAGACGGACACCGGCCAGAAGCTCAGCGCCGAGCAGCGCCGGACGCTGCGGCTGCGGGTTGGTGCCGGCGCCGGCGCCGGTCTCGCCGCGATCGTCGCACTGTCGCAGCTGCTCGGCCCGAGCGTCGCGGCGAAGGTCGGCACCAGCCCCGCCGAGCCGCGCAACATGGTCACCCCGCCCCAGCTCGACTCGCTCGACGAGAGCCCGCTGGTCCGGTTGTCCGGCTGGGCGCTCAACCACGACCAGCACCTGTTCGACGTCGAGGTGACCGGCACCGACGCGCCGCCGCCGATCCGGCTCGCCGTCCTCAACGACTACGACGGCGTCACCTGGCGGGTCGGCGCCACCTACCGCAACGCGGGCCGCGTCCTCGCCGCCCGGCCCGTCCTCACCGATCCGCAGGTCCGGCAGGCGTTCCGGATCGCCGACCTCGACGGGCGGCTCCTGCCGGGGATGGCCACGCCGGAGGAGGTCAACGGCGTCCGGGTCGCCGTCGACACCACCGACGGCACCATGATCCTGTCCGACGGGCTGCGCACCGGCCTCGAGTACAGCGTCGTGTCCCGCGTGCACCGCCCCGACGAGAACGCGATGCAGGTCGCCGAAGTCCCCAACACCGACGCCGTCGCCCGGCACCTGGCGCTGCCCGGCAAGGTCCCCGACTCGATCGCGCAGCTCGCCCAGCACCTCGGGGAGGGCGTGTCGTCGCCGTACCAGCGGGCGTTCGCGATCGTCGGCTGGCTGTCGGAGCACTACAAGGTCGTCGGTGACGCCCCCAGCGGCCACGCCTACCCCAACGTCGAGTACTTCCTGTTCGGCCCCAAACAGGCCGGCGGGCAGAAGGGCACCTCCGAGCAGTTCGCGGCGGCGTTCGCGGTCCTCGCCCGGCTGATGGGACTGCCGACGCGGCTCGCCGTGGGTTTCCGCGTCGACGCGGGCCGCAACGAAGTGCACGGCGGCGACGCCGTCGCGTGGCCGGAGGTGCTGTTCAACGGCGTGTGGGAGCCGTTCGACCCGATGCCGAAGGCAGACACGATCCAGCGCCCGACCGAGGACGACTTCCGGCCCAAGCCGCCCGCGTCGCAGCCGCCGCCGGAGACGGTGCCGGCCCCGTCGGGCTCGGCCGTCCCGCCGTCCGCGAAGCCCACCACCGCACCGACCGGCGACGCGTCGCCGCGGGGCCCGCGCACGGCGGTCGTGGTCGCGGTGTCCGGCGGCGCGGTACTGCTGCTCCTGTCGGCGTTCGCGGCGGTGGTACCCCTGGCGAAACGCACCCGGCGTCGCCGGCGGCTCGGACAGGGCACCCCGCACCAGCGCATCGAGGCGGCCTGGGCGGAGGTCCTGACCGGCCTGCGGCTCGCCGGGCGGCCAGCGCCGCCGCACCTGACGGCGTCGGAGGTGGCGCACTACGCGGCGACCGCGGCCACCGGGCGGGCGCACTCGAAGTCCCGCGCCGGGGCCGGCGCCAAGGGCGGCCCACCGGTCACGATCCGCTCCGCCACGCCACCGGTCGACGATCTCGCCGCGCTCGTCAACGCGGTCGCGTTCGCGGCACCGCCCCCCGTCCCCGCGCCGCGGGCCGCCGTCGCGTCGCCGACCGCCGGTGGACCTCAGGCCGCCCGCGGTGCGAAGGGCCCACGCGGACCGCAGGGCGGTCGCGGGCCCGCGACCGGCCTCGCGACGACCGGCGGCGGCCCGGGCGAGGAGCAGGCCGCCCTGGCCACCGCGCAGGCCGTCGCCTACGTCGGGGAGCTGCGCGCCAGGCGGGGGTTCTGGCGCCGTCTGCTGTGGACGCTCGACCCGCGCCCGCTGTTCTGGAAGTAGGGCAGGGTCACGCGGGGTTGTCGGCGTGGGTGAGGGTCTCCCACGCGACGAACAGGTTGTTGCTGCCGGCCGGGCGGGACTGCTCGGTCAGCCGCTGGGTGTTGGACATCGCGATGCCCATCCGGTTGTGCAGGGCGTTGTAACCGACCTCGGTGACCGGGCCGAGGCCGAGGGTCAGCCTGCCGCCGCACAGCCACGACGGGACGCCCTCGCCCAGCTGGTACCTGCTGTGGAAGCCGAGCGCGTGCCGCAGCCGGTCGGCGATCTCCGGGTACACGTCAGCACCCTGGATGCGGGTGGTCTCCGCGATGTGCGAGATGGCCGAGATGCCGTAGCCGGTGTGCGTGAAGTCGCGGCAGGTCTCCTGGGACAGGCCGTCGGCGAACGTGCTCTGCCCCTGCCAGTAGTTGATGATCTCGGTACGGGTGTCGATGCTGCCGATGCCCTTGGGCAGTGCGCCGTCGGCGGTGACGTAGAGGTACGCGGGGACCCGGGCGCGGAACATCGCCGTGGCCCTGTCCCAGCTGGTGCGGTCCTCCAGGAAGACGGCGATGCCGATCGCGGCCTCCGTCATGGACAGCTCCAACTGTCAGTTAGACTGCCTAACTGTTCTTTAGTGATCGGTGTGGGTCAATCGGCTACAGGAAAACTTAAGCCGGGCCTCGGGTGAGGATGAGGTCGGCGCGGTCCCGCGTGCCGGCGATGACCGCCGCGTTGCGCTCGTCGCTGCGCTCCACCCAGTCGTGGGCGGCGTGCAGGCCGAGACCCTTCGCCAGCTGGCGGCGCACGAGCGAGTCCTGCCGCAGGTCGTCGGGGGCGTCCAGGTACAGCGCGAGGTCGAGCAGCTCCCGGACCGCCGCCCACGGGCCTTCGTCGAGCAGCAGGTAGTTGCCCTCCACGACGATGACCCGGGTGCCGACCGGCACGGGGATCACGCCGCCGATCGACTCGTGCAGGGTGCGGCTGTAGCTCGGGGCGTACACCAGATGATCCGCGGCCCTGATCCGCCGCAGCAGATGGACGAACCCGGCCGCGTCGAACGTCTCCGGGGCGCCCTTGCGGTCGGTCAGGCCGAGCCGGTCCAGCTCCACGTTGGACAGGTGGAAGCCGTCCATCGGCACGGCGACGCTGCTGTCGAGGGCCGCGGCGAGGGCCGTGGACAGCGTCGACTTGCCGGCCGCGGGAGGGCCGCAGATGCCGATGATCGAGCGGCCGGACTGCTGCCGTACGAACGGCGCGACGACGTCGAGGGCATCGCTGAGGACGTCGGGCCGCCTCATGTTTCGGGGCTGTCTTCTCGTGGTTCGAGGCTGGCGGCCAGGCCGCGCATGCCGGCCAGCCAGCGGTCGGTGTCACTCGCCCGGTGCAGGTAGTACTTCTGGACCTCGGGGTGCGGCAGGATCAGGAACCGTTCGGCGGCGAGGCCCTCGACGACCGACCCGGCGACCGACTCCGCGGACAGGACCGCTCCCCCGGCGGCGGTGACCTTCGCGCCGATGTGCCCGGCGGCGAGCCCGTCCTGGAGCATCGGCGTGTCCACGCCCTGCGGGCACAGGGCGCTGACCTTGACGCCCTTCGCGCCGTACGTGATGGACAGCCACTCCGCGAACGACACCGCCGCGTGCTTGGTCACCGCGTACGGCGCGTCCCCGACGGCGGTCAGCAGTCCGGCGGCGGAGCAGGTGTGCAGCAGGTAGCCCGCGCCGCGCTCCAGCATGCCGGGCAGGACGGCGCGGGCGGAGTACACGTGCGACAGGACGTTGACCGCCCAGGTGCGCGCCCAGGTCTCCGCGGACGCCTCCAGGCCCTCGCCGCTGGTGATGCCGGCGTTGGCGCAGAACAGGTCGATGCGGCCGTGCCGCGCCTCGGTCTCCGCGACGAGCTCGGCGACCTGCCCCTCGTCCGTGACGTCGACGGCCACGGCTGTGGTGTCCCCGGCGACCCTGCCCGCCAGTTCGGCGGCGGCGTCGCCGTCGAGGTCGGCGAGGACCAGCGTGGCCGCGCCCTCGGCGGCGAACCGGTGGGCCATGGCGGCGCCGATCCCGCCGGCGGCCCCGGTGATGACGACGACCTTCCCGTCGATGTCCACTACCGCGCCCCCAGCGCCCGCAGCGTGTCCAGCAGCACCTCGGGACCGCCGGCGGTGAGCTCCGGCGTCGGCAGCAGCGCCATGACCGGGGTGGTGACGCCCGCGTCGGCGTACCGCTGGACGTGCTCCCGGCACCGCTGCGGGCTGCCGTGCACGATCAGCGCGTCGACGACCTCGTCGGGGATCGCGGCGAGCGCCCCCTTGCGGTCCTTGGCGGCCCACGCGTCCCACATCGGCTTGAGCACCTCGCCGCGGCCGAGCCAGCGGTGGAAGGCGGCGTACGCGGGCACGGTCAGATACGCGGCGATGAGCCGGCGGGCGGTCTCCCGCGCCGCGTCCTCGTCCTCCGTCGGGCAGACGAAGATGCGGGCCGCCACCTCGAACCCGTCCGCCGCCGCGGCCAGCTCGTGCCTGACCGTCGCCACGTCCTCGACGGACAGCCAGTTCAGCACGGCCCCGTCCGCCTCGGCCGCCGCCAGGCGGAGCATCTTCGCGCGGAGTGCGGCGAGCAGGAGCTTCGGCGGCCGGGCCGGCGGCCTTTCGAGACGGAAGCGCCTGACCTGGAACGTGTCGAACGCACCGTCGACGACCTCGCCGGACAGCGCGGTGCGCAGGAAGCGCAGCACGTCACGGCTGCGCTCGAACGGCCGCTCGAACGGCACCGCGTTCCAGTCGCCGACGACGACCGGCGACGACGCGCCGATGCCGAGCGCGACCCGCCCCGGCGCCGCCTCCGCCAGGGCCGCGGCCTGCATGGCGATCAGCGCGGGGCCGCGCGTGAACACGGGGACGATCGCGGTGCCCAGCCGCAGCCGCGGCGACCACACCGACGCCAGCGCCAGGGGCGTGAACGCGTCCGTGCCGGAGACCTCGCTCGTCCAGACGTCCGTGAACCCCAGATCGGGCAGTGCCTGCAGCAACCCCGCGTGCTCGGGCAACGGCACACCGGCGAGCGGCACCGTCAGCCCCCATTGGCTGGTCATCAACCGATCATCTCCGCGACACGGCTGGTGTGGCAAGCGAGAGGGCCGGGTAGCATTCCGCAGGTTTCCCACACCGATTCCGCGGTCGACCGATCGAGAAGGAGCAACGCATGCTTGGTCTGGAAAAGAAGCTCATGAAGGAATGGGAAGGCAAGAGCGCCCAGGAGATCGCCGACGCTCCCGTCACCGCGATATCCGGCGTCACCGAGGGCGACGCCGAGAAGCTGCAGGCCGCCTTCGGCATCAAGACCGTCCGTGACCTGGGCACCAACAAGTACTTCCGCTGGGCGCAGGGCCTCGTCGCCCTCGCCGACTGATCGCTGCTCCGTTCCGGCCGTCCTCGCTCCGCACGCAGCGGGGGCGGCCTTCGCCGTGCCGTCGAGGCGTGCGCGGGCGCGCTACGTTGGCGGGATGCGACGGCGTCACGTGCTCACCCTGGCCGCCGCCGGCGCGGTGACCGCCGGCTGCTCGCCACGGCGCCGTCCCGCGCCCACCGGCACCGCGTCCGCCGCGGCCGTCCCGCCCGCCGGGCTCGCCTTCCCGAAGGGTTTCGCCTGGGGTGCGGCGACGTCGGCGTACCAGGTGGAGGGCGGCGCGACAGCGGACGGCCGGGGACCGTCGGTGTGGGACGTGTTCAGCCATACCGCCGGTCGCACCCGCGACGGTGGCACCGGCGACGTGGCCGCCGACCACTACCACCGCAGCTACGAGGATCTCGACCTCATGCGCGACCTCGGCCTGAAGAGCTACCGCTTCTCCATCTCCTGGCCGAGGGTGCTGCCGACCGGTCGCGGCACCGTCAACGCGAAGGGCCTCGACTTCTACCACCGGCTCGTCGACGGCCTCCTCGCCCGTGACATCACCCCGGTCGTCACGCTGTTCCACTGGGACACCCCGCAGGCGTTGCAGGAGGCCGGCGGCTGGGAGCGGCGCGACTGCGCCAAATGGTTCGCCGACTACGCCACCGCCGTCTGCTACTCCCTCGGCGACAAGGTGCGGACCTGGCTGACCGTCAACGAGCCGAAGACCGTCGTCGAGGTCGGGTACACCGCCGGCATCCACGCGCCGGGCGTCCGCGACCGCCGGATCGCCAACGTCGCCGGCCACCACCTGCTCCTCGGCCACGGCCTCGCCGTGCAGGCGTTCCGGGCCACCGGTCGCAAGGGGCGCATCGGGATCGCGCTCAACCTGTCCCCGGCATACCCGGCGGACGACTCCGACGCCGCCCGCCGCCAGGCCGTCATCGCCGACGCCGAGGAGAACCGGCGCTGGCTCGACCCCGTCCTGCTCGGCCGCTACCCCGACGACTGGCTGGCCACGCAGGCCGACGGGTCGCCGTTCCGCGCCGCCGTCCAGGACGGCGACCTGGCCGTCATCGGCTCGAAGAGCGACCTGCTCGGCGTGCAGTACTACAACCCGGCGTACGTCACCGCCAAGGGCGCCCGCGTCCAGAAGCACCCGACGACCCAGGCGACCTGGCAGGAGGTGTACCCGCAGGGCCTCTACGACCTGCTCACCCGCATCAGGCGCGACTACGGCGACGTCCCGCTCACCATCACCGAGAACGGCATGCCCTCCCTCGAACCGGTCGACGACCAGGACCGGATCACCCTCCTGCGGGACCACCTCACCGCCGCCCACCGCGCGATCAGCGAGGGCGTCCGCCTGGAGGGCTACCACGTGTGGTCACTGCTGGACAATTTCGAGTGGGCCGAGGGCTACTCCCAGCGCTGGGGCATCATCCACGTGGACTACGCCACCCAGCAACGCCGCCGCAAGGCCAGCGCCGACTGGTATCAGCAGGTCATCGCCCGCAACGGCATCTGACTCGCCTACCCCAGCCACCCCGGCCTCACCAGCCCCGCCTCGTAGGCGAACACGACCAGCTGCGCCCTGTCCCGCGCCCCCAGCTTGATCATCGCCCGGCTGACGTGCGTCTTCGCCGTGGCCGGACTCACGAACAGCTTCGTCGCGATGTCCTCGTTGGACAGCCCCGCCCCGACGAGCGCCATCACCTCCCGCTCCCGGTCCGTCAGCACGGCCAGCGACATCGGCGCGAGCGGCGCCCGCGACCGGCTCGCGAACTCCTCGATCAGCCGCCGCGTCACTCCCGGCGACAGCAGCGCGTCCCCCGCGGCGACCGCCCGCACCCCCCGCAGCAGATCGACGGGCTCGGTGTCCTTCACCAGGAACCCGCTGGCTCCCACCCGCAGCGACTCGAACACGTACTCGTCCAGGTCGAACGTCGTCAGAATCACGATCCGCACCTGCCCGAGCCGCGCGTCGGCCACGATCTGCCGCGTCGCCTCCAGCCCGTCGAGCACCGGCATCCGGATGTCCATCAACACCACGTCGGGCAGCGTCTGCACCGCGAGCCGCACCGCCTCGACCCCGTCCGCAGCCTCCCCGACGACCTCGATGTCAGCCTGCGCATCGAGCAACGCCCGAAACCCGGCCCGCACCAACGCCTGGTCATCGGCCAGCAAGACCCTGATCACCCGCACTCCTCCCGCCCGCCCGGCACACTCCACCATCCGGCAGCGTCACCGCGGCCATGGGCACTTCCGCTGCTCGTGATGACGCTGCCGCTCGCGACTGTCCCGGCGATCCCGCAGCCCACGACGACCCCGCGACCCGGGGCGGCTCTGATCATTCCTCTGCCTCGGAGCGGTCCCGGTGCAGCCTGCGATCCCGGCGCTCCCCCGGCGGGTGACGGTCCCGGCCGTCCCTGGGCGTGGGGCGGCCGTGCGGCTCGGGGCGGTCGTGTCCGTCCTGACGAACGGGGATCCTGGCGCGGACCTCGAAACCGCCGCCCGGGCGCGGTCCTGCCTCGACCACGCCGCCGAATGCCGCCGCCCGGTGCCGCATCCCGGCGATCCCGTTGCCACCCGCGTTGCCGCCGCTGGTCGTCGGTGCCGCGCCACCTTTCGGAGCGGCGGCGGCCGTCGATGCGTCGGCCGTCTGCTCGGAGCCGATCGTCGAGCCGCCGGTCGTCGGCGCGGCTCCGGACGTCGGGTCGGCCTTCGGCGCGGCTCCGGACGTCGGGTCGGCCTTCGGCACGGCTCCGGGCATCGGCGCGGGGCCGCCTTTCCGCCCCGGCCCAGCTCCGGACATCGGCGCGGTGCCGGCCGCATGCATGGCACCGGGCATCGGCGCGGAGCCGCCGTCCCGCCCGGGCCCAGTCGCCGGCGCGGTAGCGGTCGTCTGCGGGGCGCCGGATGTCGCCGTGGTGCCAGCTTTCGGTCCCTCAGTGGAGATTCCCGGGCCCGGGGCGAGCGGCCGGGTGTCGTCCAGGTCTGTGGCGGCCCCGCCGTCCACCCCGGGTGCCGGGGTGGGGCCGTGGCCGTCGTCGGCGATGAGGAGGGTGAGCTCGCCGGGGGCGTGGCCGACCACGATCGTCGCGGCGGCGCCCGGGCCTGCGTGGCGGCGGACGTTGGTGAGGGCCTCCTGCACGATGCGGAACGCGGCGCGGTCCACCTGGGGCGGCAGCGGCGCCGGGGTGCCGGCGGTGTCGACGGTGACGGGCAGGCCGACGGCGCGGGCCTCCTCGACGAGGCGGTCCAGGTCACGCAGGCCCGGGGTGGGGGTCCGCGGGGCCGCCTCGCCGGGGTTGAGGCCGGCGAGGACGGAGCGGGTCTCGCGCAGGGCCTCGGCGCTGGCGTGCTTGATGGCGGTGAGCGCCACCCTGGCCTGCTCGGGCTGCTCGTCCATGAGGTGCAGCCCGACGCCCGCCTGGACGTTGATGAGGGACAGGTGGTGGCCGATGACGTCGTGCAGCTCACGGGCGATCAGCAGGCGCTCGTCGCTGGCCTGGCGGCGCTCCTGCTCGACGCGCGCCTTCTCCTCCTCGGCGCGGGCCACCTGCTGCTGTGCGGACCAGTCGCGGGCCATCTGCGAATACCGCATGCCACGGACCCGGGCGGCCTCGCCGAACCCCGCGATGACGAGGCACCAGACACCGATGAGGACGACGCGTGAGGCGGATTCCTCGCCTCGGACCAACACCGCGAAAACGGTGAACGCGGCGGCGACGGCCGCCCAGGTCAGCCAGCGATAGCCCGAGGCGAGGGCGGTGAACATGGCCACGATCGCGGCGACGAACCCCGGGCCGTCGGGATAGCCGAGGCTGAAGTAGGCCGCGGTCGGCACCAGCGCCCCGATCAGCGACACCAGCGGCCAGCGCTCGCGGACGAGCAGGGCGAGCGGGCCGGCGACCAGCAGCAGATAGCCGGTGCGGTCGAGGACCTCGGTGCCCATCGATCCATAGGCGGCGGCGCGGGTGCCGAGGACCTGCACCAGCGCCATCATCACGACGATCCCGACCGGGTGCGGGCCGCTCCACCGCCGGCGTTCGTGCCGCTGCATGGACCGCATGCGGTGCGCGAGGCGCGCGGCATGCCGGGCGTCGCGCGCCTCGCGCAGCTCCCGGGCCCAGGGCGGTCGTCGTCTCACAGACGCCAAGGTAGTGCAGGGCCGGGACCTGCGGCGTCGCCTTCAAGTGCCACGGGGGTGTACTCCCTGGGTCGTACACGCGGCGCCGGTGTGCGACCTGGGCAGTACACCACGACACGACACAGGTGCGACGCGCTCGCCGCCGCCGGTCGGCAGGCTGTAAGTCAACAAGGAAGGGGGGCCGAGATGGCCGGCGATCGGGTGCGAGCCTCCGACAAGGAGCGCGAGCAGTACGCCAGCATGATCCGGGCCGGGATGACCGAGGGACGGCTGACGCTGGAGGAGGGTGAGGAGCGGCTCACGCAGGTCTATGCGGCGAAGTTCCGCGACGAGCTGCCGCCGCTGACCGCCGACCTGCCGGAAGGGGGACGGCGCGGGCTGTTCGAGCTGCCGGAGACGCAGGCGGAGTTCCTCCGGCAGGGCAGGCGGCACCTGGCCCGGCACGGCGCGTTCGTGGCCGTGGTCGCGGTGGCGCTGACCGGGTTGTGGGCGCTGTCCGGCGCGCACTTCTTCTGGCCCGCGATCCCGCTGTTCTTCCTGGTGCTGAGCGTCTTCAAGCACGCCCGGTGGCGGCGCTGGGCGGCGGCGTCGGGGGGCGCGCCGTGGGGGCGGTGGCACCGGGGACACCACCACGGGCCGTGGGCGGCGGCCTCGGACCGCCAGGGCTGGAGCTGAGCACACCGCAGCAGCGGGGCGCCGCCGGACAGCGCGACGCCCCGCCGAGGACGAGAGGCTGGACTGGCATGTACCGAACCGAGCTCAAAGGCCGGGTCGCGGTGGTCCTCGGCGGCGCCGGCGGGGTCGGTGCCGCGGTGTGCCGGCTGCTGGCCGCGCGCGGCGCCCGGATCGCGGTCATCGGCGACGACGAGACCGAGCTGCAGGACCTGGTCGACGAGCTGCGGTGGGTGGGTGCCGACGCGGTCGGCATCCTGTCGACCGGGACCGACACCGCATCGGTGCACGCGGGGGTCATCGATGAGGTCGGCACGCCCGATCTGCTGTTCGTCGTCGCGGGGACCGGCGGTGCCGACTTCCGCGTGAGTGTCGACAGTGGACTGACGGGCACCTACGAGGCGTTGCGGGCGTTCGTGCCCAGCATGGCCGAGGCCCGGACCGGTTCGGTGGTGACCGTCGCGCCGTTCGGCACGGACGCGGCGACGAGCGCCGTCGGCGGCGGGGTGACCGCCCTGACGCAGCATGTCGCACGAGAGGTGGCGGCGTCGGGTGTACGAGCGAATGTCGTGTCCTGGACACCGCACGCCGAGCGGGTCGATGATGTGGCCTTCGCCGCCGTCTACCTGGCCTCGGACGCGCCGGCGACGATGACGGCGACGACCTTCGACGTGGCGGGCACGTATTCGCGGCTGTAGCTCCTATGTACGAGTATCAGGTCCACATGGGATAGTCCTGATCATGATGGGCTCTTCGCATGCGCTTTCCGGGGCGGCCGTGTGGCTGGCCGGCTCGCTGGCGTTGGACCAGCTCGCCGACTTCCACCAGACGCCGTTGCAGCTCGCGGTCGGCACGGCGATCTGCGCCGGCGGCGCGCTCCTGCCGGACCTGGATCTGTCCGGCCGGGTCACCACCCGGCAGGGCGGCGCGACGGTGGCCCACACGTTCGGGGTGCTGACGCTGTTCCTCGCCGAGGTGGTCGAGAAGTTCTCGCTCGGCGTCTACCGGCTCACCCGGCTCAAGCACGACCCGCGCCGCCGCAACGGGCACCGCACGCTGACGCACACCATCATCTTCAACGTCGGCGTCGGGTACGGCACCCTGGCGCTGTGCGAGGCGTTCGGCAAGTGGGCCGTGATGGGCGTGCTGTTCTTCGCGTTCGCGATGGCGCTGCGCGGCCTGTTCGAGCGCTGGGCGGAGCGGGCCGGCTGGCTCGTCGTGACCCTCGCCGCCGCCGCGGCCGCCTTCCTCGTGTGGGAGCGCCTGCCAGGTGACCGCGGCTACCCCCTGCTCGGCATGGCGGTCGGCGTCGGCGGTCTCATCCACCTCGCCGGCGACATGATCACCCGGCACGGCTCACCGATCTTCTGGCCGATCCCGACCGGCCGGCGGCTGTGGCGCAACATCGGCCTGCCGCACTCGATGGCCCTGACCGCCGGCGACAAGACCGAGACGGTCGTGCTGCGCATCGTCTTCACCACGGTCGCCATCTTCGCCGGATCCATGCTGATCGCGCCGGTCCTCCTCGACAGGTTCAACATATCCGTGTGAAGGATGACGACGAGGTCCCCGCGTTCTGGCGGGCGCTGGGCCTGCCCGGCCTGTTCGACGTGCACACGCATTTCCTGCCCGACCGCATGATGCGCAAGGTGTGGGCGCACTTCGACGCCGGAGGGCCGCTCGTCGGGAGGCCGTGGCCCATCCGGTACCGCGGCTCCGACGCCGAACGCGCCGGGCACCTGCGCGGCATGGGCGTGCGGCACTTCACCGCCCTGGCGTACGCGCACCGGCCGGCGATGGCCGCCGACCTCAACGCCTGGACCCTCGATTTCGCGGCCCGGACGCCCGGCTGCGTGCCGAGCGCGACGTTCTACCCCGAGCCGGGGGTGCCCGGGATCGTCGGCGCGGCACTCGCCGGCGGCGCCCGGATCTTCAAGGTGCACCTGCAGGTCGGTGGTTATGACCCGAACGACCCGCTGCTGGAGCCCGTCTGGGGCCGCCTCGCGGAGGAGCGCGTGCCGGTGGTCGTGCACGCGGGTTCCGGTCCCGTCGCCAACGGGTACACCGGCCCGGGCCCGTTCGGCGAGGTGCTACGCCGCCACCCGTCGCTCGTCGCGGTCATCGCGCACTTCGGCGCGCCCGAGTACGAGGGTTTCCTGGACCTCGCGGACCGGTACGCGGGCGTCGTGCTCGACACGACGATGGTCTTCACAACCTTCTTCCCGGGTTTCCCCCCGGAGCTCCTCCCCAGGGTGGAGGAGCTCGGCCACGCCGGCCGGGTGCTGCTCGGCAGCGACTTCCCGAACATCCCTCACCCGTACGCTCATCAGCTCGACGCGTTGCAGCGCCTCGGGTTCGGCGACGACTGGCTGCGCGCGGTCTGCTGGGGCAACGCGGCGGGCATGATGGAGCGGTGACGAACTCCTTCCACGGCCTGGCGGAGCTGGTGCTCGCCGGCCCTCAGTACCGGCGCAGCGGCACCATCCGGCTCAGGGTCACCCCGGCCGGTTTCGCCACCGTCGCCGCACCCGACGTCCAGGCCGAGGCCGACGCGCTCGTCGTCGACGGGCGGCGCATCCCGTACGCGGGGCAGACGTACGCCGAGCTGGCGGCCGCCGCCGGTCTGGACGCCGGCGTGGCCGAGGGGGTCTACAAGGACCACTCCGGCGCTCAGCCCGGCGACCGGTTCGTGCCGACGGGCGCCGCCACGATCCTCGGCGCCCTCGCGGCCGGGGACGCGGCGCTGCGCAGCTTCGCCCCGGACGCGACGCCGGTGCTGTGGCCGGAGCACTTCGACGTCGGCATCTCACTCGACGAGGTGAACTACGGGGTGTCCACGGGCGACACGGCGATCGCGGAGCCGTACGCGTACGTCGGGCCGTGGACGCCGCGCGAGGGTGATTTCTGGAACGTGCCGTTCGGTGCGGCCCGGCCCTTGAGCGCCCTCGGCGACGCGGCCGCGGTGGCCGCGTTCTTCGCCGAAGGCCGCGCCGCCGCCTGATCCGGGCCGCCGCCTGGACCGAGCCGCCGCCTGGACCGGGCCGCCGCCTGGACCGGGCCGGCACCGCCTGGACCGTCCGGCTGGTCAGCGGCCGGGATGTCAGCGGCGCTTGATCCACCAGATGATGCCGAACACGACGGCGAAGCTGGCGGCGGCGGTGACGACATACGGGACGGCTCGGCGCACGACCGAGCCGACCCCGGTCACCGCGAGCAGGTCGATCGGCTCCACCCCTTCGCCGGGGTCGATGGAGACGGAGGCCTCGGACAGTGCCGTGGGCGCCGGCCGCGCGCTCACCTGCGACGTCTCCCCAGCGGCGGCGCCGGCGACGGCCGGCTCCCGCGCCGCTTCCGGGGGTTGCGGCGCCGCGCCGGCGGCGAGCTTGCCGGCCAGGCAGTCGGCGAACTGGCCGATCAGCTTGGCGCTCACGTCGCCGATGAGGCCGCGGCCGAACTGGGCGGCCTTGCCGGTGACGTCGAGGTCGGTGGCGACCTCGACGCGGGTGGCGTCGCCCTCGTCGTGCAGGGTCGCGGTCACCTTCGCCGCGGCGGTGCCACCGCCCCGGCTGTCGGCGCCGTTCGCGGTGATCACGACCCGGTGGGCGGCCTCGTCGCGCTCGACGAAGCGGCCCTTGCCCTTGAAGGTCAGGCTCACCGGGCCGAGCTTGACCTTGACGGTCCCGGCGAAGTCGTCACCCTCGAACGAGGCCAGCGCGGCGCCCGGCATGCACGGTGCGATCCGCTCGATGTCCAGCAGCACCGCCCAAGCCTGCGAGACCGGGACGGGCACGGTGAAACTGTGTTCCAGCAGCACGGTCGTCAGACTCCCAGCGCTCGGCGGCGTGGCCCGCACGGTGACCCGGGCCACGTTCCGACCATAGACCCGTCCCACCGGACCGCGCAGCGCGGTCTCCCGAAACCCCGTCACGACCGTCGGGGACGACGGTGTCGCGGAGCACCGGGTCCGACCGGCGGCGCCGGCCCTTGCAAGGCAGTTGCGGCACCCGGCCAAGCCGGCGTGCGCGAGCGTCCCGCGGTGCCGCACATGACGCTCGCAGCGGCTTCCGCGAGCAGCGGCGCGTGCCGCCGCACCAGGGGCGGCACGCGCCGCAACCGAGCGCCGCAACCGCTTCCTCCACTGTGGATGGTTCCAGGTGGTCGAACGCGACGGATCACGACGCACAGGCGGTGACCGACGCAACCCTCCGTGGGTGTCGGCTTCGTCAGCTCCGCCAGATGCGCGCGATGCCGTCGCGGACCGTGGCGGTCCCGTGCTCGAACTCCTGCTGGTAGGCCGACGGATCGTCGTCGTCCGGGGACGGCCGCTGGTCGGCGACCGGCCAGCCGACCGCGTCCGGGCCGCCGTCGCCGACGATCCGCTCCCAGACGACCCTCGAGACGGTGCGGGCGTCGTGCTCCTCGCTCCACAGCACCGCCCCGCCCTGGAAGACCTGCGCCACCCGCGACGAACGACCGGCTCCGCCCTCGAGGTCCTGCGAGGAAAGGCCCCGCGCGGCGGCGACCGGGAAGCCGAGCCGGCCGTCGAAGCCGCCGGCGTCGCAGTACGCGTCCCAGATCGGGCCGCTGACCGGGATCGCCGCCCCGGCGCCGTCAGGTGCGACGCCCATCGCGCCACCCCCGGGCAGCCCCGAGCCCCAGCCGGTCTCCCGGTCGCCTTCGAAGACCTGATACCAGTTGCCCCGCAGCGGCCCGCCGGGGAGCGCGGTGACCGTCCGCAGCGCCCCGGTCAGCGGAAACCCGAGCCCGCCGCCGAACCCGCCGAGCCGCTCGTGCAGCCGCAGCAGACGCCCCGCGACCAGCAGCGCCGGCCGTCCGGGCACGGCGACGACCAGGCCGCGCTCGAACCGCTGCGCCACGCCGGTGGTGCCCCACGGCGAAGGTCCCACCGCCTCGGCCTCGCTCAAGGTGCCGCCGAGGATGTCGTACGGGTCGCGGTACAACCCCAGATGCCGGACGACCGGCGACGGCATCGCGAACGTCCCGCGCGCCGACGTGCGCACGGTGACCGGTCCGGTGTCCGGCGCCCCCTCGAACTCCTGCGCCGTGCCGGAGGCGTCGCCCGCGGGGAACCCGAGCCGTCCACCGGTGCCACCCGCGTCACGGTGGTACCGCAGCAGCGCACCTGTCACGGCGTGCGCGCCGAAGCGGTCGCTCCACAGCGTCACCCCGCCCGGACGGGCCGTCCCGAATCCTTCGGTGCCGAACGGCGACGTCGCCGCACGGTCGATCCGCGCCGGGGTCCCGCCCGCCAGGAGCTCGTCCCTGGCCCGCGGAAACCCCGCGATCCACGGCGCCGTGCGGCTCAGCGCCCCGCAGATGCGGCGCCGGCTGCGCCCGGACACGCGACCGAGCACGTCAAGGGTCAGCGCGGTGCGGCCGCCGTCCAGCGACATCCGCAGGATCGGCACGACCCGCCGCACCGGCATCCGCGACAGCACCGATGGATCCGCACCGGCGCGGGAATCGTCGGCCACCAGGACGAGTATCCCGGACGGCGGCGGCGAAGTGTCGTGTTCCTGACTCCTGCCCGATTGTCGATCATCGCCGGCATAGGTGAGGATCGACGGATCGACCCCCACGGTGCAATGCGGCATGAGCTGGAGGCGTTCCTCACCCTTGCGGAGGAACTGCACTTCGGGCGCACCGGCGCGCGCCTGCACGTGTCGACGGCGCGGATCAGTCAGGCGATCCGGTCCCTGGAGCTGCGCGTCGGCGTGCGGCTGTTCGAGCGGACCAGCCGCCGGGTGGCGCTCCTGCCCGTCGGCCAGCAGCTCCTCGACGACCTCCGCCGCAGCCGCGACCAGCCGGACTGCCAGCCGCCGGACCGCTAGGACACGTCGTGGTGGATGCGGCCGTCGATCGTCGTGAGGCGGGCGCCGCCCCCGCCCCACCGCCCGGCGATGATCTCGGCGGCGATGCTGACCGCGGTCTCCTCCGGCGTCCGGGCGCCGAGGTCCAGCCCGATCGGCGAGGACAGCCGGGCGAGCTCCCGCTCGGTCATCCCCGCCTCGCGGAGCCGGGCGAGCCGGTCGTCGTGCGTACGCCGGGATCCCATCGCACCGATGTAGGCCAGGTCCTCGCGGAGCGCGACCTGCAGGACCGGCACGTCGAACTTCGGGTCGTGGGTCAGGACGCACACCACCGTGCGGGGGTCGACGCGGCCGGCGTCGAGCTCGGCCCGCAGGTAACGGTGCGGCCAGTCGACGACGACCTCGTCGGCGCCGGGGAAGCGCTTCGACGTGGCGAACACGGGCCGGGCGTCGCAGACGGTGACGTGGTAGCCGAGGAAGTCGCCGATGCGGGCCACCGACGCGGCGAAGTCGATCGCCCCGAAGACGATCATCCTTGCGGGTGGGGCGTAGGAGGCGACGAACAGGGTGAGGCCCTCGCCGCGCCGCTCCCCGTCGAGACCGTAGTGCAGGGTGTCCGTCCGTCCCGCCGCGAGCAGCCCCCTGGCGTCGTCGGCGGCGGCCGCGTCGAGCCGTTCGGAGCCCAACGACCCGGACGCGGACGCGGGCCAGATCACCATCCGCCGGCCGATGCGGTCCTCTGGGCCCTCGACCACGGACACCACCGCGACGGGCTCCCGCGCGGTGATCGCGGCGGCGACCGCGGCGAGCTCCGGGAACGTGTCCCGCGACACCGGCTCGACCAGCAGCTCGATGATCCCGCCGCAGGTCAGGCCCACCGCGAAGGCGTCGTCGTCGCTCACGCCGTACCGCTGGACGACGGCGGAACCGGAGCCGGCGACCTCAGTGGAGAGCTCGTAGACCGCACCTTCCACGCAGCCGCCGGAGACGCTGCCGACCGCGGTGCCGTCCGGGCCGACGAGCATCGTGGCGCCCGCGGGGCGCGGCGAGCTGCGCCAGGTCCGCACGACGGTGGCCATGCCGACGGTTCGGCCGGACTCCCACCAGCCGAGCAGATCGCTGAGAACCTCACGCACGGCGGACCTCCTCAAGAACGGCGTATAGCGCCGCCACCGTATGCCCCGCCACGAGCGCGCCGACATGCGGGAGCACGGCGGCGAGGCCACCGGCGGCCGGGGTGAGGCCCGGACGCCCCGCACGCGGGCCGACCCGGACGATGCGGGCGGCGAGGCGGTGCAGGTGGGCGACGGTGCCGCCGAGCCGGGCGGGGCCGCCGGACTCCCATCCGTCGCCGAAGACGACGGCGGCCCGGTGACCATCGCGGCGGGCGGGCACGGCGACACCGCCGGCCGGACGGGTCCCGCCGCGCCGGTCGGGGATGAGCCGCCCGGCCTCGCGCGGCGCCGCCCCGGCGGCACGGATCCGCAGCGCCGGGGTGAGCCGGGTGCCGAGCGTGGAGGTCTCCGTCCACCGTGGACGGTGCCGGGCGAGGCAGCCCGCCATCGCGAGGGCCTCGTCGGCGAGGTGGCCCGCGTCTGCCAGGCCGGTCACCGGCGCGGCCGGAGACTCGAAGTCCGGCACCGCTCCACTATGCGCGTGGACCCGCCCCGGCGGCTACTGATCCGGCTCCGCCGGGACGTCGAGGTCGGTGTCGTCGGCGATGTCCTCGCACGGCACGGTGAGGACCATGTCCGCGTGGGCCACCAGATAGGCCCGCGCGCCGACGTCGGCGGTCGCGAGGTTGGTCACCCCGGCCCAATGATCGCGGCCGAGGATCACCGGGTGTCCGCGTTTGCCGTGGTACGTCGCCGTGACAAGCGACTTCGACCCGCCATCGGTCGCGGCGAGCAGGCGGGCCACGGCGTCGGGACCGATGCCGGGCGTGTCGACCAGCAGCACCGCGACCGCGGCCGCGTCGGCCTCCGTCTCGGCCTCGGCCACCGTCGCCAGGCCGACCCGCAGCGACGAACCCATGCCGCTCTTCCAGACCGGGTTGTCCACCAGCCGGGCGTCGCCGAGCTGGGCCTCGTCGCGGACCCGCGCGGACTCCGCGCCGAGGACCACCACGATCCGCGTGCAGCCGCCGTCGCGCAGGGTCGCCACGGCCCGCTCGACCAGCAACCGGCCGTCGTCGTGGCGCACGAGAGCCTTGGGCCCGCCATATCGACGGCCGCCACCTGCGGCGAGAACCAGTCCGACGATCGTGCTCAGCGGGAACTCCTCCGGTGCTCCTCTAAGTACCAGCGCGAGGCCCAGCGTAATACCGGCGGTAGGCTCCTTGCTCATGGCCCTGCACGATCACTGCTCGTATTGCGGCGTCGCCTATGCGTCGAACGCCCTCTGGCCTCGCGTCTGTGTCTCCTGCGGCGAGACGACCTGGCGGAATCCGCTGCCGGTCGCGGTCGCGCTCCTGCCGGTGGAGACCGACGACGGCCGGGGCCTGATCCTCGTGCGCCGCGACATCGAGCCGATGCGCGGCGAGCTGGCGCTGCCCGGCGGCTTCATCGAGCTCGGCGAGACCTGGCAGGAGGGCATGGTCCGGGAGCTGCTCGAGGAGACCACGCTGCCGGCCGACCCCGCCGACGTCCGCCTCTTCGACGTCAGGAGCACCGCCAACGGCAACCTGATCGTCTTCGGCGTCCTCCCCCCGCGGCCCCTGGCCGAGATCCCCTCGTCGGTGGCGACGGAGGAGTCCCTGGGCTTCGAGATCGGCGTCGGCCCGCAGCCCCTGTGCTTCCCCACCCACACCGAGGTCATGGCCAGCTACCTCGCCTCCGCCGACTGGTGACCCCGGCGCCGCACCGTGCCGGGGCGGCGCACCACGGCGGGAGCGGCCGGACGATCCGCCTCGATCCACGAGGACCCGGACAGGGTCACGCGGCAACAACTGACCGGAGCCGCGAACGCGGGCATCGACCGACGCCTGCGCGAAGAGGCCCGGGAGCCGCGCCGCGCGGTCACTTCGCGTCGGAATAGCGGGGCACCACGGCGACGTCCAGGGGGAACCTGACCGGCGTGTCGCCGAAGAGCAGGCGCCGCGCCTCGTCGCCGGCGGTGTGCACGGCGGCCACCACCGTGTCGGCCTCCGCGGCCGGGCAGTGGACCACGAACTCGTCGTGCTGGAAGAAGACGAGCTCGGCGTCGAGACCGGTGAGGTGCGAGCGGAGCCGGGCGAGCAGGACCAGGGCCCACTCGGCGGCGGTGCCCTGGATGACGAAGTTGCGGGTGAACCGGCCGCGGGCCCGGCCCCTGGCACCGCCGCGGGCGTCGACCTCCATGCCCGGCTCGTCGAAGCCCTCCCGCCAGCTGACCGACGACGGCGGGCAGGTGCGGCCGAGCCAGGTGCGCACGAGCCCGCCGGCCTCACCGGTGCGGGCGGCCTCCTCGACGAGGTCCCAGGCGGTCGGATAGAAGCGGCGCAGGGCGGCGAGGGCGGGTGCGGCCATGCCACCGGTCTGCCCGTACATGGCGCCCAGGAGCGCGATCTTCGCCTTCGCCCGGTCGCCGTCGAACGCGTCGGCGGCGAGGGCGGCGTAGAGGTCGCCGGCGGCGCCGGCCCTGGCGAGGCGGTGGTCGGCGGAGACGGCGGCGAGGATGCGGGGCTCGAGCTGGCCGGCGTCGGCGACGACGAAGGTCCAGCCGGGGTCGGCGACGACGGCCTTGCGCACGACCTTGGGGATCTGCAGGGCGCCGCCGCCGCGGGTGGCCCAGCGGCCGGAGACGACGCCGCCGGGGATGTATTCGGCGCGGAAGCGGCCGCCGCTGACCCACTGGTCGAGCCAGGACCAGCCGTGCGCGACCCAGAGGCGATACAGCTCCTTGTATTCCAGAAGGATCGGCACGGCGGGGTGCTCGACGCCCTGCAGCTCCCAGCGGCGGGTGCTGCGCAGCGTGATGCCCTGCCGGGCGAAGGCGCGCAGGACCTCGGCGGGCGAGTCGGGGTGGATGCGCGCGCCGAAGGCGTCGTTCAGCCGGGCGTTGAGCTCGACGAGCCGGGCGGGCGGCGCGCCCTCGATCGGTGACGGCGCCCCGAGCAGCTCGCGCAGCAGCGCGTCGTGGACGTCTGCGCGCCAGGGCAGGCCCGCGGCACTCATCTCCACGGCGACGAGGGCGGCGGCGGACTCGGCGGCCACCAGGGTGCGCATCGCGCCGCCGCCGGGTGCCACCGACGGCGCGGCCGTGACACGGGCGCGCTGGGCGGCGAAGACGGCAAGGACCGTGTCGAGCGGCAACGAAGAGTCCGCGACAACGTCGAACAACGAGTCCTGAGCACCACCCGGCGGCAGCGCGGCGCGCGGTGGCGGGTCGAGTGGCACCGGCGCGCCGGTGAGGCGGGCGTGCGCGGCGGCGAGGGAGCGGGGCTGCCCCCACTGGCCTTCGGCACCGAGCAGGAGGGCCTCGGCGAGCTCCAGGTCGTGGCAGCGCTCGACGCGGACACCGGCGGCGAGCAGGCGTGGATAGAGCTCCGCGGTCGACGGCCACAGCCAGCGGGGGCGGTCGCGGGCCTCGATCGTGGCGACCGCGGTGGCGAGGTCGTCGACCCGGCGCTCGGGACCGGCGGGAACGCCGTCGTCGGCCAGCGGTCGCAGCAGACCACCGGCACCTGAGGGCATCACCGCGAGAAGCACGCCCGCATTACATCGCACACCCCCGACAGTTTTCGAGAAACCGCCGGGGGTGCGCGTGCCTTTGGTGGGTTACTTCACTGCTCCGGCCGTCAGACCGGCCTGGATCTGCCGCTGGAAGACCATGTACATCACGATCATCGGCAGGATCGAGATCGTCAGGGCGGCGAAGAGCCCCGACCAGTCGGCCTCGTAGCCCGCCGAGGTGGAGATCTCCTGAATGCCCTGCGTGAGCACCCACTTGTTCTGCGCGCCGGCCATCAGCACCAGCGGCAGCAGGAACTGCCCCCACTGGCCGATCAGGTTGAAGATCGTGAGGCTGATCAGGCCGGGCTTGGCCATGGGCAGCATGACCGAGAAGAACAGCCTGGTGTGCGACGCCCCGTCGATCGTCGCCGCCTCTGCCACCGAGTTCGGCAGCGAGCGGAAGAACGACGTCAGGAAGAAGATCGTGAACGGCAGCGAGTAGGCGATGTACACGATGATCAGGCCCGTGTACGTGTTCAGCAGGCCGAGCTGCTTGACCTGGAAGAACAGCGGCACGACCGCGAGGAACGGCGGGAATGCGATGCCGGCCACGAACAGGAAGTAGATGATCCGGTTACCGAAGAACTTGTACCGGGCGAGCACGTAGGCGGCCATCGAGCTCAGCAGCATCGTGCCGGCCGTCGCGAGCGTCACGACGAGGACGCTGTTGAGGACGTACCGGCCGACGTGGGCCTTGTTCCACGCCCGGCCCCAGTTCTCCCAGCGCAGGTGGTCCGGGACGGTCCACGGCGAGCTGAAGATCTCGGTCGTGTTCTTGAACGACGCCAGGAACACCCAGGCCAGCGGGACGATGATCATCAAGGCCCAGACGGCGAGGAACACATGGCCCAGGCCGCCGGCCACGTTGAGCTTGCGGCGCGGGCGCTCGCCCTTCGGCACCACGCGGGCGCCCTGCCCGCCGCTGCGCTGACCCGGCGTGTCACGGCCGATGGTGGTAGTCATGTCTCGGCCTCTCAGTACTCGTAGGACTCACGACGGGTGAGCCGCAGCGTGAACGCGGCGAACACCAGCGACAGCACGCACAGCGCGACGCCGTAGGTGGCAGCGTCGCCGTAGCGGCTCTGCTGCATGTTGTTGTAGATCTCCAGGCCCAGCACGGTGGTCGAGCCGTCGGGGCCGCCGTTGTCCTGGGCGAGGACCGAGACGATGGCGAACGCGTCGAAGGCCAGGATGCCCAGGTAGACCCAGGCGGTCTGGATGGTGTCCCAGAGCAGCGGCAGCGTGACGCGGAAGAACAGCGACACCTTCGACGCGCCGTCGAGCTCGGCGGCCTCGTAGATCTCGGCCGGGATGTTGGCCATGCCGGCGGAGAAGAGCACCACGTAGAAGCCGACCGCCTGCCAGACCAGCACGGCGATGAGCGCGGGCAGCGCGAGGTTCTTCTCGATCAGGAAGCCGATCGGCTTCTCGAGCCCGGCCTTCAACAGCACACCGTTGATCAGGCCGGACTCGTTGGGCCGGTACACCGTCGCGAAGAGCACGCCGATGACCGGCACGGCGAGGACCTGGGGGAGGAAGAACACCACACGGTAGAAGCTCGACCCCCAGACCCCCGCCGTCTTGCCACCCCTGCCTTTGCCTCCCACGTTGAGGAGGAAGGCAAAGAACAGGGCGAATGCGATCGTGGCCAGCGGCAGGAAGACGAGGATGACTGCGTGGTGCTCCAATGCCTGCCAGAATCGGTCGGCGTGCAGCATCCGATCGTAGTTCTCCAGCCCGACCCATCGCTTCTTGGTGAAGCCGCGCCACTGGTAGAACGACAGATTGATCGTCTGCACGTACGGCCACAGGACGAAGTACGAGTAGAGCGTTACCGGCGCAACCAGGAACCCCAGAATGAAGGGGAGTCTCCCATGCCGCATGATCAGGCTCCGATCAGCGCTTGAACTTGGTGATCGACGAGTCCTTCTTGATCTCGTCGGCCTTCTTCTGGATGCGCTCGACGAACGCGTCGGCCTTGATGCGACCGAACATCAGCTCGTTGGTGGCGGTGCGGGCCTCCTTGTCGAGGTCCTTGTACCAGCCGTCGAAGAACAGGTTGAAGACCTCGGAGCCGGCCGCCTTCAGCGCGTCCTGCGACGACTGGGTGCCCGGGGTGAAGGTCAGGCCCTCGGTGCTGCCCAGGACCACCGTAGGCGCCTTGACGACCTCGGTGAAGCCCTTGCCGCCGGCCTTCGACAGCATCTGGCGCATGTACTCCATGCCGCCCTTGGGGTTCTTGCTCTTCGCCAGGACCATGTAGCCCTCGCCGGCGGTCGCGCGCAGCGCCGTCGACTTGAGCTTGTCCGAGCCGGTGATGCTCGGGGTGGTCAGCATCTGGTACTTGAAGCCCTCGGGCGTGTCCTTCTTCTGCTCGTTCTCGATCCAGTCGCCGGACGGGTACATCGCCAGCTGGTACTGGTTCTGCTTGAGCTGGACATCCGTGTGCTTGAGACCCTCGGCGCCCTGCAGGTTGTACTTGGCACCGATCTCGGCCCACGCCTCGGCGGCCTGCTTGACCGCGTCGACCTTCCAGGCACCGTCCTCAAGGTTGTCGATGTTCTTGAGGATGTCCGCGCCACCGATCTTCGCGGCGCTGGTGAGGATGATGTTCCACTGGTAGTACGCGGCGTTGGCACCGGCGTATGCGTAGGGGGCGATGCCCTTGGCCTTGATCTTGTCGCAGAGCGCGGTGAACTCGCTCCACGTCTTGGCCGGCGCCCAGCCGTTGTCCGTGAAAAGCTTGCCGGAGTACCAGATGCCGAACACGGTCGACACGTAGTACAGGACGTACGGCTTGCCGTTGAACGAGCCGGTGTCCACCGTGCCGGGGACCAGCGTGTCCTTGACCTTCTTGCTCGGGTCGTCGACCGACGGCGCGTCGAACAGCGCGGTCAGGTCCTGCAGCTGACCGTCGGCGACGAGCGCGCCGAAGTCCAGCGACTTCTCACCGGAGTTGTTCACGAACTCCGGCGCGTTGCCGCCCGCGATGAGGGGCTGCACCAGGGTGGAGATGGCCTGGCTGGACTGGTGCTTGACCTCGGACTTCGGGTGAGCCTTCTTGTACATCGGCTCGTGGACGTCCGTGGCGTACTTGTCGCCGTAGCCACCGTTGAAGATGACGACGCTGATCGGCTGGTCCTCGGGGGCACCCAGCGGGTTGGTGGCGCTGACGGCACCCGTGTTCGCGGTGCCCGGCGACTCCTCGTCGCTGCCGCTGTCGGCGCACGCGGCGAGGAAGCCCACCGCGGGCGTGGCGACGAGGCCGGCAACGGCAGCGCGCTGCAGGACGGTCCGCCGCGAGAGCGCGTTTGGCTGTGACGGGGACTCGGGGGTAACGGACATGATCTGTCTCCTCGGTTCGGGTCAGGCGGTGCGCCGGACACGTCCGGCGTACCGCGACTCGAGGGTGTGGTTGTGCTCGTCCCCGCCGGGGACGTTTGCGGACAGGTAGACGGGAGCCACCTCGCCCGCAGCCTCGATGCGTCGCACGACCTCGGCGACCACCAGCTGCGCCATGAGCGCGTTGGTGACCGATGAGACCGGGCAGACCGCGCCGCCGCTATCCAGCGACAGCAGTGCGTCGCCGTACGGCGCGCCGTTGTCCAGCACGACGTCGGCGATATCGGCGAGTCGCTTGCCCGAGGGGTGCCTGGGGGACACCCGCTCGGTGTGCTCGACCGACGTGATTGCGATCAACTTGTGTCCGCGCTGCTTGATCAGCAGCGCCATCTCGACGATCCCCCCGTTGATCCCGGACTGTGAGGCCATCACGAACACGTCCTCGGGACGCGGCGCGGCGATCTCGTAGAGCTGGGCGGCGATCCGGGGATCGCGTTCCAGCTTCTCGTCCTCGAGGATCTGCGGGTCCTGGCCGCCGTAGACGACCAGGTCCCGCAGGAGGATCTTGTTCGTCGGCACGAGCCCGCCGGCGCGGCCGGCGAAGTCCACCGCCACCGCCTCGGAGTGCCCGGTGCCGAACGCCTGGAGGAGGCCACCGGCGCGCAGCGCGGTGACGATGTGGTCGGCCGCCTGGCTGACGTTGCCGACCTGGGTGGTGGCGATCCGGTCGATGACCGTCTGGATCGCCGACACGTAGCCGTGCGCGGTTACGGTCATGACGCCGCCTCTTTTCCACTGGCCGACTTGTGACCGGCGACCGCCTGTGCGGTGACGCTGAAGGACGCGTGCGCGCGTTCGTGCGTGCGCTGCGCCACCGCGATGTACAGCAGGTCCAGCACCACCAGCTGGGGGTGCCGAGCGGAAAGGGCATCGGGCCGGAACGTCGTCGCCTGCGTCGCGGTGAGCATGACGATGTCGGCGACCTCTGCCAGCGGCGAGCGCGGGAAGCTGGTCAGCGCGATCGTGGTCGCGCCCCGGCTGCTCGCCTCGGCGATCATCTCGATGGTCTCGCGGGTCTGGCCACTGTGCGACACGCCCAGCGCCACGTCGCCCGGCTTCAGCAGCGATGCGCTGGCCAGACCGTTGTGCACGTCGTTCCACGCCCACGCCGCCACGCCGATGCGGTGCAGGCAGAACTGCATCTCGCCGCCGACGAGCGCGCTGCCGCTGGCGCCGTAGATGTCGACCCGGTCGGCCCGCGCGATGGCCTCGGCGGCGCGCTCGACCTCGGAGAGGTCCAGCAGCGAGGCCGTGTCGTGCATCGCCTGCGTGTCGGCGGCCATGATCTGGCCCAGCACGCGCTGCAGGGGGTCGGTCGGCTGGATCTCGCGGCCGATGTCCATCGTCCATCCGCCGGTCCGCGACGCGCGGCCCGTCTCGCCGGCGATGGCGAGGCGCAGCTCCGCGTATCCGACGAAGCCCAGCGCCCGGCAGAAGCGGGTCACGGTCGCGGGCGAGGTGCCGCTGCGCTCGGCGAGCTCGACGATCGTCGAGCGGGCCGCGGCGGCGGGGTCGGCGAGGATCAGCTCGGCGACCCGCTGCAGGGCACCGGTGAGCTCCGGCAGCTGCGCCCGGACTTTCGCCAGGACGCTGTCGCCGGTGACGATGGCCGGGAAGCCGTCCATCGCGCCGAGCGACCCGCCCGTGACACCGGCAGGGATCGAAGACACGGGCGAGGCACTGACAGCGGTGTGCACCGCCGTCGTGAGCTCCTCGCGAGATGTCATGTCGCTCCCTTTCAGCAAAGTTCCTTAACTGTTAGTGGTAAAAGTTCTTACTGAGGGGCCCTTCTTGTCAAGGAGTTGGGTGAAGTTTTCAAACTGTTACCTAAGAAGTGGATCTTAAGGGGAGCTAAAAGCGCAGCTCATGGCCGCTATGACCCCGTCGGCGACACGGCTCCCGCGCACCGGCCGACCCGACCAAGAAGACCAGACGTGACCGGGTGACTGTCAGGGTGAACCGCAGATATAGCCCGTTTTGTTACATCCGCAGCACCCGAGGAGAACGGCCGTTTTCATGAAGAAGGGCCGAACAGACCGTTTCGGTCCATTCGGCCCCTTCAGCCCCTTGTGAGCGCCGTCAACCGGAAGCGCTCCCACCAGCGGTCGGCGCCCTGGTCAAAATTTCCAACCCTTCGAGGCCAACCGCCTACGTCACTTTCCGTGACGGTTCAGTGGCGCACATCGGGCGCTGGTAATTTCACGCCGCTTCGATATGCTGTCCGGCGATGTTGACGGCGCCGAGACGGATCCTCACCTTCCTGGTCACAGCGTGCCTGCTGGCGATCGCGTTCGCCGACCCCGCGGCCGCCGAGCCGGGCGAGGACGACGGTCAGAATCTCACTGTCCGTCAGGCCCTGGACAAGGCGCTCGGCGAGTACAACGACGCGAAGGGCCGCCTCGACAAGTCGACCGCCGACCAGGCGGCGATCGAGGCCGAGCTCGGCAAGACCCAGGCCCGCCTGGCGGAGCTGGAGGTGGCGGCCGGCTCGGTGGCCGCCGCCGCCTACCGGGGACGCCGGGTCAGCCTGTTCAACGTGATCGTCGGCAGCGACAACCCGAACGAACTGCTGCACGACATGTCGAGGATCGAATACATGGTCTCCCGCGACGACCAGGCCCTGCGCGAGCTGGCCGAGACGCGCAAGAAGCTGGAGCAGCAGAAGGCGGACATCGCCGCCGCCGTCGCCAACCAGCAGGCCCAGCTGAAGATCATGGAGGCGAACAAGAAGGCCGCCGAGGACGCCCTGCGCAAGGCCGGTGGCGGCGGGGCGGTCGGCAGCTCACCGAGCGGCGGCCGGGTCACCACCAAGCCGGTCGCGCGCAACTCCGACGGGTCCTTCCCGAAGGAGAGCTGCTCGATCAACGACCCGACGCCGGCCGACGGCTGCATCACGCCGCGCATGCTCAACGCCTACAACGAGGCACGGCTGGCCGGCTTCACGCGGTACACCTCCTGCTTCCGCAGCGGCGGGAGCGGCGAGCATCCACTCGGTAGGGCCTGCGACTTCTCCGCGAACACCAGCGGCTTCGTCAACGCGAACGCGGGCGGCGCCGACAAGGCCTACGGCGACAACCTCGCCGCGTGGTGCGTGGCCAACGCGAAGAACCTCGGCGTCAAGTACGTCATCTGGTATCGGCAGATCTGGCAGCCCAGCAGCGGCTGGAGGAGCTACAGCGGCAGCGGCGGACCCGCGGCCACCCACACCAACCACGTCCACCTGTCGATGCAGTGACCTAGTCGCGCAACGCTTCGAGGGCCAGCAGCGCGACGTGCAGCGACAGGCACACCTGCACCGAGTCGAGGTCCGTGCCGAGGACCCGGCGGATCCTGGCCAGCCGCTCGTAGAACGCCGGCCGTGACAGGTGGCTGTGCTCGGCGGCCGCCGACTTGTTGCGCCCGCATTCGAGGTACACCCGCAGCACATCGAGCAGTTGCTCGCGGGGATGCAGGGCGTCGTGCGCGAGCAGCGGCCCGAGCTCCCGCTCGACGAACGTCTGCAGCCGCGGCTCGTCGCGCAGCATGTGCAGCAGGCCGGGCAGGCCGACGTCGGCGAGGCGGACGACCTCCCCAGGGCCGGCCGCCGGGTGACGGACCGACATCGCGACCTGGCTCGCCTCCAGCAGCGACCGGCGCGCCTCCCTCGGCGTCGCCACCCCCTCCCCCGCCGCCACGACCACGTCGCCGCCCACGAGGTCCCGCACCCGCACCGCGAGCCGCCGCAACGCCTCCCGCTCATCCTCGACGGCCCGCAACGCCAGCAGGACCGCGGTGACCTCGCCGTCGAGCACCCCGGCCAGCCCGGCGAGGGACGTGTCCCGCAGCGCCCGCGCGGCGACGCCCGCGGTGCAGCCGCGGATCACCACCCCGACGAGGTGTCGTCGCTCCAGGTGTACGCCCAGCGCCTTCGCCCGCACGACGACGTCCCCGACCGGTGCGGTGTGCCCGAGCAGGGCGGCCAGCAGTGCCGACTGCGCCTGCCGCTCGGGATCGTGCTCCTCGCGATGGGTGAGACGGACCAGTGCGAGCGTCGCCGCGGCCCGCTCGATGAGCGTGACGTCGCGGTCCCGGGCCGCCGGCAGCCGGATCAGCAGCCGCCCCCAGTCCTGCCCGCGCGCCCCGACGACGGTCACGAGCCAGCCCGCGCCGGCGTCGTGCCCGGTCCGCCCCGCCGGCCGCACCGCCCGCGAGTGCGCCTCCCAGTTGGCCAGCAGCAGCTCCGCCGAGCCGCCTGCCGCGTCGTACGCCAGGACCTGCCGCGACAGGTTCTCCAGCACGACGGGCGCCCCGGCGAGCGCGGCGGTCTGCGCGACCACCTCCGCCGGCGCCGCCCCCTCCACCGACAGGTCCGTGAACCGCTGGTGGATCTCGGCGGTGGCCCGCAGCTCGGCCAGCTGCGCGTCCACGATCATCCCGTGCACCGCCTGCGTGATCAGCACGAACGGGGTGCCCCGGTGCAGCTCGACGAGCGGCAGCCCGAGCTCCTCCGCGGTGCGCACCATGACCGCCGGCAGCCGGGACGTGAACCGCCGGCCCATCTCCACGGCGAGCCCGCAGGCGCCGACGTCGGCGATGTCGGTGACGAAGCGGCGCAGCCCGGCGTCGTCGGACGGCAGCCCGATCCCCGTGATGAGGATCAGCTCACCGCCGCGCAGCAGCGTCGCGATGTCCGGCACCTCGGAGCTGTGCACCCACTGCACGGCCTGATCGAGCCCGCGCTCCCCCGCCACGACCCGCGGCGCACCGTTGCGCACGGGGTCGAGCTCGAGCACCTCACGGACGGACGGGAACATCAGCGCGGATGCTACCGCCCGGCGGCGACGTGCGGGCCGGTCAGGCCCGGTCGGCCCCCGTGGTCAGCTCAGGCCAGCTCAGGCCAGCTCAGGCCAGCTCAGGTCAGCTCAGGGGCGGCACGCGGTGGCGCAGGAGGGTGCCCGGGCCGGCGGCGACGAGGCGACCGGCGTGGGCGGCGAGGGCACGGCCGGCGGCGGCGTCGCACACGTCGGTGAAGGGGTGCGGGCGGGGCACGGGTGGGCGGCTGACGACGCGGCCGGCGGCGGTGATGCCGTACAGGCGGCCGCCGAGCGTGGCGAGGGCGACGGTGCCGCCGGCGGGGCCGGCCGGGCGCCAGTCGCCGGTGCCGAGCTCCAGCGCGGGCAGGTACCACAGGGTGTCGTCATCCGCGGCGGCGAACAGGCCGGCGTCGCACAGGGCGAGGCAGCGGGCGCCCGGCGGGGCCGCGGTCATGTCGGTCCACAGGGTGGCGTCGGCGGCCGGGTCGCGGTAGGTGAGGCGGCCCGCCCCGGTGATCGCCCACAGGCCCTGCCGCATCGTGCCGGCGGCCTCGCGCGGAGAGGCGAGGCACAGCGCGCCCGGGGTGTCGCCGATGCGGCGCCACGGGAGGTTCTGGGCGCACGCCTCACGGGTCAGCAGGCCGCCGTCGACGGCGACGGCGTAGAGGGCGCCGTCGCACGCGGTGAGGGCGTGCAGGTCCGCCGGTGGGCCGATGACGGTCCAGCCGGTCGCGGGCGCGGGTGCGCAGAAGCGGTCCAGGACGTTGCGGGTGATGCGGTCGACGACGGGGTCGTGCAGGCCCTTGCCCCAGTTGACGGTCGCCGCGGTGAAGACCGTGCCGGCGCCGAGGTCGAAGACGCCCATCGTGGCGGCGCCGCCCTGGCCGTAGCGGCGCCAGTGCCGCAGGTCCGCGGTGGCGAGCACGGCGAACGACGGCGGGGTGCCGTCGCGGCCCGTGGCGCGCGGGACGCCGTCGACCTCGACGATGTCGGCGGCGTCGGTCTCGTACCCGAGGGTGCCCTGGCCGAACTTGTCGCCGTCGCTGAGCCCGGTGCCGTCGAAGACCCAGTGGTCGGCGAAGCGGGCGGTGAACGCCTCCCGGCCGATGACGGCCATCCCGTCGCCCCAGGCGCCGGCGCCGCGGCGGAAGCTGACGCCGGTCATCGCGTTCTCGGGCCGGTCGACCGGGGCGCTGGACCATTCCACCGTGACCCGTCCCGGGTCCACTGTGGACATGGGATCCGTGGTGGCGTCGCGGTGGCAGACCATGGTGCGGCCGCCGTCCTCCAGCCGCATCTGCCACCAGGCGGTGTTGGCGCCGAAGACGGCGAGGTTGCCGCCGCGGCGCACGAAGCCCTCGACGGCGTCGCGCTGCTCCCACGTCCAGTACTCGTCGTGGGCGCACACGATGAGCATCCGGTGCCCGTCGAGGATCCCGGGGTCGAGGTGCAGGTCGAGGTTGGAGCAGAACTCGACCGGGTACCGCGCGGCCCGCAGCCAGTGCAGCAGCGGCTCCTCCCACCGCTGCGGCGGTGGGCCGCCACCGGGACGGTCGAAGGTGACGGCGGCGGCCCGGGTGGGCTCCTCCGCGTAATACAGGCCTTCACCGGGCACGCCGGCGCGGTTGTACGCCTGCCACGTCGAGAACGGCACCGACACCAGGATCGGCGCCCGTGCGACGGCCGGCCGGACCACGAACCAGGCCTCGTCGTCGCCGGCGCCGTCGATGTCCGGCCGGGCACCGGGGGCGGCGAACGTCGCGCGGTACAGCGACGACGGCCACGACCCGGGGACCGGCAGTGTCCACGTCGGACCGTCCACTGTGTCCCGGCACATGACGAGCCCGGTGATCGCGTCGGTGACGACCACCGTCGCGGCACCGGTGACCACGAACGGGAGCGGGGTCCCGGCCACGCAGGAGGTGGCCCGGCTGTACGCCCGGGCAGTCACAGCAGCCCGGTCAGCGTGGACATCGGCACGTCCTCCCCCGCGGCGCGCACCAGCAGCTCCTCGATCGCCCGCAGCTGTCCCTCGATGGCGGCCGGCGGCAGGTAGGCGGTGTCGGCGGTGAGCGTCACGACGAGCGCCTGCCCTTCGACGGTGACGTGCAGGCAGTACCGGCACGCGACGCGTTCCTGGGTGGCGGGGAAGTCGAAGCGGGTGTCGCGGCACAGCGCCCGCAGTTGCGTCGCGGGCCGCACCGGGCGGCCTTCGATCAGGCGCATGTCGTTGAAGCAGCAGTACGGGTGGACCTCCTGCCCGCGGGCGGCGGCCGCGTCGGCGAGCATCGCGTCCCAGCCGGCCGGGTCGTAGGCGGCGGCCCGGTAGCCGCGCAGCGCCGCCTGCCAGCCGGGGCGCAGCAGCGCGCCGAACGTGGGCCGGTCGACGTCGAGGACGAACAGGCCGTCCTGCGACAGGGTGCTGACGAGGTCGCGGTGCCCGGTGGTGAAGCGGTTGCCGACGATCGGCATGACGGCGGTCGTCGCGTGCCCACCGGCGGCCGCGGCGAGCGCACCGGCGGCGGTGAGCAGGACCGTGGAGCCGCTGACGCCGTGCTGGGCGGCGAGGGCGTCGACGGCACCGCCGAGCGCGGTGGAGACGATCCGCCCGGTCCAGTAGCGGGGTGCCCGCGGCGGCGCGACCTCGGCGCCGAACATGGTGGCGGGGATGCGGGCGAACTGTTCGGCCCAGTACGACAGGGCGGCGGTGCCGCGCCGGTGCCCTTCCGGGGACTGCTGCTCGGCGGCGAGGTCGAGCGGGCCGGTCTGCGGCGGGCGGAGGCCGCGGTTGCCGCGCAGCGCGAGCAGCCGCAGGTCGCGGGCGAGGACCTCGGCGCCGTGCCCGTCGGTGGCGAGGTGGCACAGCACGAGGACCAGGTGGCTGACGGCGCCGTCGCGGGTGACGAGCGCGGCCCGCAGCGGCCACTCCTCGCGGTAGTCGAAGGCGGTCCCGGCGAGGAGGTCCCGGGCGCGGGCCGCGGCGGCGGCCGGGTCGTCCCCGCCGTCGACGACCCGCACGTCGAGGACCCCGTCCTCGACGAGCACCTGGCCACCGTCAGGACCGAGCCTGGTGCGCAGCGCCTCGTGCCGGGCGACGAGCGCGGCCAGGGCGGCCAGGGCCGCGTCGACCGGCACGGTCCGCGGGGCCAGGTCGACGATCCGGTCCAGGTTGAAGTAGTGGTCGTTGGGGACCGTACGGCCGATCGCGTGCCAGATCGCCCGTTGCCCCCACGTCAGCGGGCCCGTCCCGGCACGGTCACCGGTGAACGGCACCCGGACCTCGGTCACGACCTCAGTCATCGCGGACCGCCCGCTCCGCAACGGTGCGGACCAGGTCGTCGAAGTCGTCGAAGGTGCCGGGCGCGTCCAGGTCGAGCTGGACGCCGAGCTCGTCGTCGAGGGCGTCGACGAGCCGCAGCACCGCCAGGGAGCCGACGCCGAGCGCGGCCAGGGAGCCGCCGCCGAGGATCTCCCCGGTGGTGACCTCGCCGTCGGTGGCGGAGCTGAGGATCGTCGCGACCCGGTCGCGCAGATCGGCCGGGCTCATCGCGCGGCCAGCCGCTGGCGCAGGCTCAGCGGGCGGATGTCGGTCCACACCTCGTCGATGTGGGCGACGCATTCGTCCTTGCCGCCGGTGAACCCGGTGCGCCGCCAGCCGGCGGGCGGCTCCTCGGCCGCGCTCCACAGCGAGTGCTGCTCCTCGTCGTTGACGACGACGGCGAACGTGTCCGGCGTGCTCATCTGGCCTCCCGCAGGTCGGCGATCGCGGCGGCGACGCCGTCGATCGTGGGGGTGTCGAAGAAGACGTCGAGCGGCACGTCGACGCCGAGGCGCTTGCGGATGCGGACCGCGATCTGGGTGATGGTGAGGGAGTGCCCGCCGAGATCGAACAGGTCCTCGTCGGGGCCGATGTCGTCGATGCGCAGCACCTCCTGCCAGATGGCGGTCACGGTCGCGGTGGTGTCGTCGCCGGTACCGGCGGCGACGGGGACAGCCGCGGCGGCGGGGACTTCGTTGGGTGCGGGCAGCGCGGCCCGGTCGAGCTTGCCGTTCGGTGTGAGCGGGAAGCTGTCGAGGGCGACGACGGCGGCCGGCACCATGTAGCCGGGCAGCGTGTGCGCCACGTGGTCGCGCAGCGCGGCCGCGTCGACCGGTGCGCCGGGCGTGGGCACGACGTAGGCGACGAGCCGGGCGCGGGGGCCGTGCGGGTCGGCGAGGGTGACGGCGGCCTGCGCCACCGCCGGGTGGGCGGCGAGCCGGGCCTCGATCTCGCCGGGTTCGATCCGGTGGCCGCGCAGCTTCACCTGGTTGTCGGCCCGGCCGAGGAACTCGAGGCCGCCGGGCCCGCGCCGGACCCGGTCGCCGGTGCCGTAGATGCGGGTGCCGGGAGCGCCGGACGGGTCGGGGCGGAAGCGGTCGGCGGTGAGCCCGCCACGGCCGCGGTAGCCGTGGGCGACGCCGAGGCCACCGATCCACAGCTCCCCCGCGATGCCGTCGGGGACGGGCCGCAGCGCGTCGTCGAGGACGTGCAGGGTGGTGTTGGCGACCGGTCCGCCGATGGTGACGGGGGCGCCGGGCGCGATGTCGGCGAGCGCGGACCAGACGGTCGTCTCGGTCGGCCCGTACGCGTTGACCAGGCGCCCGACGAGCGGGGCGAGCTGCTCGGCGAGGTCGGCGGGCAGCGCCTCGCCGCCGGTGACGGCGACCAGGTCGCCGCGGGTGAGGCCGGCCTCCAGGAGCAGCCGCCAGCCGGACGGGGTGGCCTGCACGTGCGTGACGGCGTGCCGGTCGATGAGCCGCAGCTGGCCGGCGGCGTCGCGGTGCCCGTCCGGCGGGACGAGCACGACGCGGGCGCCGAGGGTGAGGGGCAGCAGCAGCTCGACGGTGGAGATGTCGAACGACAGCGACGTCAGGCCGAGCCAGGTGTCGCCGGCCGTGCAGCCGAGGTGGTCGCGCATCGAGTCGACGAGGTTGCTCAGCGCCCCGTGCGGGACGGCGACGCCCTTCGGCCGGCCGGTCGAGCCGGAGGTGTAGATGACGTAGGCGACGTCGTCGACGTCCGGCCTGCCGCCGGCTTCGAAGGGCACCTCGCCGACGGGTGCGTCCGCGGCGGTGAGGACCAGGGCGGCGCCGGCGTCGTCGCGGATGAAGGCGATGCGCTCCGCCGGGTAGGACGGGTCGAGCGGCAGATACGCCGCGCCCGTCTCCAGGACGCCGAGCACCGCGACGAGCAGCTCCGCGGTCCGCGGCACGGCGATCCCGACGAGGGACCCCGGCCCGATCCCCCGCGCCCGCAGCCGTCCGGCGAGCCCACCGGCGGCGGCGCGGAGCTGGCCGTAGCTGATCCGCCGGTCCCCGCAGACGACCGCGTCGGCGCCGGCGTCGGCGGCGGTACGAGCGAGGAACCGGTCGACGACGGTGTCCCGCGGCCCGGCACCGACCGCGGCGGTGCACGCCGTGGACGGCACGGGCAGGTCGCCGATGCGCGTGTCCGGGGCGGCGAGCGCGGCGGCGAGCAGCGCCTGGTACTGCGCGGCGACCTGTCCGGCCTCGAACGATCCGGCGACCAGGTGCAGGCTGCCCTCGACGGCCGACGGCCCCTCGACGAGCTGGAGGTTGGCGGTGCCCCGGACGGCGCCGGGGAACACCAGCCAGTCGACGGTGCTGTCCACCCCGGCGAACGCGGGCGGGTCGGCGCGCCGCCGGTAGCTGACGGTCAGCGGCGCGAGCGACGCCCGGGGCGTGAGCCGGACGGCGTGGCTGAGCGGGACGGCCCGGTGCGCGTAGATCTCGCGCAGCTGTGCGCGCAGCGCGCGGGCGAACTCGGCGAACGGCTGCGCGGCCGCCGGCGCGGTGGTCACGGGCAGCTCGTTGACGTGCAACCCGATCCGGGGCGCGGCCCGGTCCGCTGTGGACAGCTCGACGGCGGTGGTGACGGTGTCGTTGCCGTACCGGCGCAGCAGCGCGTGCCAGGCGGCGAGCAGCAGCTCGAAGCGGGTGACGCCGAGCGCGGCGGCCGTCTCGGCGAGGGCGGCGGTGCCGACGGTGAACGGCACCGCGACGGCCGCGGTGCCGGGCGGGGTGTGCCGCAGGCCGGGCAGCTGCGGCGCGGGCGGCTCCTGCCATCGCGTGGCCCAGTATCCGGCGGCCCCGGCGACGTCCACGGTGGACTCCTCCACCGGCCTGTCCACTGTGGCCGGTGGGTCGCCGTTGTACGCCGCGGCGAGGTCGGCGACGAGGACCTGCTTGGACACGCCGTCGAAGACGAGGTGGTGCACGACGACGCACAGGAGGTGCCCGCCCGGTCCCGTGTGCAGCAGCGTGAACCTGGCGAGGGGGCCGCGGCGCAGGTCGAACGGCGCCGCGACGAGGGCCGCGACCTCCGTCCCGTCGCCCGGCCGGACGGCGAGGACGACCGGGTCGGCGGCGGGCACCAGCGACAGGAGGTCGTCGTCGACGGCGGCGGCCAGGACCGGGTGCCGGGCGACGACGGCGGCGACGGCGGCGCCGAGCCGCTCGACGTCGAGGACGCCGGTGAAGCGCACGGTCACCGCGAGGTGGTAGGCGGCCCCGGCCGGCAGGGCCTGTTCGGTGATCCAGACACCGTGCTGGGCGGGCGTCAACGGGTCTGCGGCGGTCACGGTGGTCATCGGCCCGGCCTGTCGTCGTCGAGGAGCTGGCGCAGCTCACGTTTGAGGATCTTGCCGTTCTCGTTGCGGGGCAGCCGGTCCAGGAACAGCATCCGGCCGGGGATCTCGTGCCCGGCGAGCCGTTCGAGGAGGAACGCGCGCAGCCGCTGCGCGGTGAGGGGGGCGTCGGTGACGACGGCCGCGGCGACGGCGGCGCCGAGGACGGGGTGCGGGACGCCGAACGCGGCGGCCTCCCGCACGTCGGGGTGCTCGTGCAGGGCGTGCTCGATCTGCAGCGTCGACACCTTGTGCGCGCCGGACTTGATGACGTCGCGGTCGCGGTCGACGAGGAACAGGTAGCCGTCGTCGTCGAGCCGGCCGACGTCGCCCATCCGCACCCACCGGCCGCGGAACACCTCGGCGGACGCGTCACCGTCGCGGTAGTACGAGCGGGCCGCCGTCGGCGAGCGCAGCCACACGTCGCCGGTCTCGCCGGCGGGCAGCGGCCGCCCGTCGGGCCCGGCGATCATCAGGTCCGCGGCGACGGTGGGGCGGCCGAGCGCCGCGGGTCGTTCGGGGTCGAACACCATCGACGTCTGCGCCGGGGCGGCCTCCGTCGACGTGTAGTAGTTGACGACCGTCGCTTCCGGGAACGCCTCGGTGAGCTGCAGCGCGACCGACGGCGGCAGGGCGGCGGCGGTGGAGCCGATGAGCCGCACGCCCGACAGGTCGTGGGTGGTGTGCACCTTCGCGTGCAGCAGCTCGATGGCCATCGCGGGGACGAGGAAGACGGTGCCGGCGGCGTGCCGTTCGACGAGTCTGGCGAAGCGGCCGGGGGTGAACGCGCCGAGGGTGAGCGCGGCGGCGCGGGCGTTGAACGCGTTGACGAGCATCGTCTGCCCGGCGTTGCTGCCGACCGGGAACGCGTGCACGAAGTGCGTGGAGTGCGCGAGCGGGCGGCGGCGCGGGTCGAGGGTGCAGCCGTGGGCGAGGTTGGCGTGGGTCGCGCCGACGCCCTTGGGGACGCCGGTGGTGCCGGACGTGTAGAGGATCTGCGCCAGGTCCCGCGGCGCCGGCGGCTCGGGGGCCGGGCCGCCGGTCCTCTCGACCTCGGCGAGGGTCGAGGACCGGACGCCGTCGAGGTCCGGGCGTCCGGCGGGGTGCAGGACCGCGGTGGCGCCGCTGTGGGTGAGCACGTGGCGGACCTCGGCCGGGGCGAGCCGGTCCGATATCGGCACGGCGACGAGCCCGGCGCGCACGACCCCGGCGAACGCGACGGCGTAGTCGTTCCAGCCCGCGGTGCCGTAGTGCAGCGCCACCCGGTCGCCGGGCGCGAGTCCCAGGGCGCGGAGCCCGGCGGCGACGGCCTCGGCGCGGGCGTGCCACGCGCCGAACGTGACCTCGTCGTCCCCGGCGACGAGCGCGACCCGGTCCGGTTCGCTCGCGGCCCGGTGTGCGAGGAGCTCCACCAGCGTCGCCGGCACCGCGGGCCGCCCCGGCCCCGCCGCGCGAGGCGCCGGAACGGACGGCGACGCGGTGGACCGTGACGCGGCGGCCGGGGTCGTGGTCATCGGACCGGCTCCAGCGGCCGCACGTCCTCGCCACCGGAGCCCCCGGAACCACCGGAGCCGCCGGAGCCGCCGGTGGGTTCGTCGCCGGCGCGGACCCGGCCGCGGAGCTCCTGGATGCCGACGAGGTCGTCGGGCAGGGCGTCGGGCACGTCCCGGTCGAAGCGCCGCAGCACCGGGATCCGCAGACCGATCGCGACCATGCCGGCCATGGCGAGGCCGAACACGATGTACATGAGCGCGATCCCGCGGCCCGGCCCGGTGCCGATGACGGCGCCGACGGTCCCGGCGAGCGCGCCACCGGGGGCCAGGAGCGGCTCGAAGAACCTGGTGCCGAGCGGCGCGACGATGCCGTGCCCGATCGGCAGCGTCGACCAGGCGACCATGGTGTTCAGGGCGAAGACCCGGCCGTGGTACCGCTGCGGCACCTTCACCTGCACGATCGTGGTGTAGACGCCGTTGACCAGCGACAGGGCCGCCGACAGGCCGAACGCGCACGCGCCGACGACCCACACGCTGGGGTGGGTGCCGCCGAGGACCGCGGCGGCGGCGAGGAGCGCGGCGAGGCCGAGCATGCCGCGCAGCCGCTGCCGGCGCGGCCCGCCCCAGAAGCCCATCGCGACGCCGCCGACGATGACGCCGGCGCCGCCGCACATGGCGACCCGCGCGGCGGTGCCGAGGTCGGCGAAGGACAGCACGAGCGGGGTCATGAGCAGGAACAGCGGGGCGAGAAAGACGTTGAGCCCGGCGAACCACAGCAGCATCGCCCGGAAGCCGCGGTGGTGCCACGAGTAGGCGAAGCCGTGCCTGATCTCCTGCAGGAGCGTCTCGCGCCGCCGCCACGGCAGGGTCCGCGGGAACTTCACGACGGCGAGGACCGCGATCGCGACGGTGTAGCTGGCCACGTCGAGGATGAGGATGCCCTTGAGGCCGATGCCGGCCATGAGCCCGACGGCGATGAGCGGCACGACGAACGCGCTGACGCCGCCGGCGAGCTGGACGATGCCGTTGGCGTGGCCGAGGTACTGCTTCGGCACCAGTTGCGGCACGGCCGAGGCGTACGCGAGCCGCTGGAACGTCAGCGCGATCGACAGCGCGGCGAGCAGCGGATAGATGTGCCACGGCACGAGGGCGCCGCTGAGCAGCAGGGCGAGCAGCGCCGCCTGGGTGGCGCCGGCGGCGACGTCACCGGCGAGCATCACCTTGCGCCGGTCGAAGCGGTCGACGATGGCGCCGGCGACGGGCCCGGCGAGGATGCCGGGGAGCATGCCGATGACGGCGTACAGCGCGTACCTGGCGACGGACCCGGTTTCGAGGTAGATCCAGATCGGGAGGGCGAACTCGGTCAGCGCGGAGCCAGTGATCGACACGAGCTGGCTGAGCGCGACGATGAGGAACCGCGCCATGCCCGGCTGCGCGATCGGCTCCGCCTCGGCCGGGTCGGCGGTGGCGGGCGCGGCGGCGCCGGTCCCGTGCAGCCACCACGACGTCTCCCCCGCCGTCGACGGCAGCGCCTCCTCGGGGGAGGGCCCGCCGGGGGCGAGCGTCGGGTGGGCCCGGCTGACGATGTCCGCGAGCTCCTTGGCGCGGTACTTGAGGAAGAAGTGCCCGGCCTCGTCGAGCAGGACGAGGGCGACCCGGTCGGAGACGAGGAGCCATTCCTTGTACCGCTCCTGGTAGAAGTCGGCGGCGGGGTCGCGGGTGCCCATGACGGAGACGATCGGGGCGCGCAGCCGCCCTGCCTTCGCACCGGCGCCGCCGTCGAGGGTGGCGGTGAAGTACTCCTCGGCGGCGACGGAGTCGCGGCGCATGTTGCCGATGATGAACTGTTTCTGGGTGTCGTCGAGGTCGGCGACGTCGGCGCCCATCGACGTGAGCCAGTTCTCGTAGACGCGGTTGCCGAGCAGCGGCTCGAGGGCCGCGAACCGGCTCAGGGCGCTCAGCACCCTGCTGCGGGGGCGGGCGAACGGGAACTGGGCGCCGATGTAGACGGCTTCGAGGTCCCGGCCGGCGTCCTCGAGGCGGTGGGCGACGGCCACGATGAGGGCGCTGCCGACGCCGCAGTGCCCGTAGAGGGCAATGGGGCCGCTGACGCGGTCCTGGATCTCGGCGGCGACGCGGTCGGCGAGTTCCTCGAACGGCAGCCGTTCCTCGGTGAGGCCGACGTCGTGGCCGGGGATCGCCACGGACCACAGCGCGTGGCCGGTGGGGAGCGCGTCGGCGAGGGGCTGGTAGACCACCGCGCTGCCGCCGCCGTACGGGACGCAGACCAGCGAGAGCCCGGGCGCCTCCGACGCCTTGGTGAGCCGGTGCAGCAGCTGCCGCGGCCCGCGGTCCTCCTCCGACGTCGACGCGAACGCGGCGAGCTCGCGGATGGTCTTGAGGGTGAACACGTCCATGACGCTGACCGGCTGGCCGATCCCGTCGAGCTGCTTGCGGGCGCGGGCGACGACCTGGGTGGCGAGCAGCGAGTGCCCACCGAGGTCGAAGAAGTCGTCGTCGATGCCGACGGACGGCAGGCCGAGGACGTCGGCCCAGATGGCGGCGAAGACCAGCTCGGCCGGGGTGCTCGGGGGTGCCGAGCCGGCGCCGCCGGCGGTCGCGACGGGTGCAGGCAGGGCCCGCCTGTCGAGCTTGCCGCTGGGGCCGAGCGGGAGCTTCGCCAGCCCGACGAACGCCGACGGCACCATGTAGTCGGGCAGGGCCTTCTTCAGCGCCGCCTTCAGCGCCGCCGGGTCGGGTTCGCCGCCGCCGACGAGGTAGCCGACGAGGCGCTTGTCGCCGGGGCGGTCCTCGCGGACGGTGACGGCGGCCTCGGTGACGCCCGGCCGGGCGCGCAGCGCGGCCTCGATCTCGCCGAGCTCGATCCGCAGCCCGCGCAGCTTCACCTGGTGGTCGATGCGGCCGAGGAACTCGATCGTGCCGTCGGTGCGCCAGCGGGTGAGGTCGCCGGTGCGGTACAGGCGGCCCCCCGGCGGCCCGAACGGGTCCGGGACGAAGCGGGTCGCGGTGAGCCCGGGCCGGTCGTGGTAGCCCAGCGCCAGGCCGACGCCGCCGATGTGCAGCTCACCCGGGACGCCGGGCGGCACCGGCTGGCCGGCGGGGTCCAGGACGTACAGGCGGATGTTCTGGATGGGCGCGCCGATCGGCACGGTGTCCAGGTCGCCCGCGCACTCGAAGGCGGACACGTCGACGGCGGCCTCGGTCGGCCCGTAGAGGTTCCACAGCGCGGTCGCGGGCAGCGCGGCGGCGAACGCGCGGACGGCGTCGACGGGCAGCTCCTCGCCGCTGCACACGACGCGGCGCAGGCTCGTGCAGGCGGCGACGCCGTCCTCGGCGAGGAACATGGCGAGCATCGACGGCACGAAGTGCGTGGTGGTGACGCCCTCACGGACGATCAGGTCGCGCAGGTACGCGGCGTCCTTGTGCCCGCCGGGCTTCGCCAGGACGAGGCGGGCGCCGGTGATGAGCGGCCAGAAGAACTCCCACACCGACACGTCGAAGCTGGCCGGGGTCTTCTGCAGCACGACGTCGGTGCCGTCGAGGCGGTACGTGCGCTGCATCCAGTCGAGGCGGTTGACGATGCCGCGGTGCGTGTTCGGCACGCCCTTGGGCTTTCCCGTCGAGCCGGACGTGTAGATCATGTACGCGACGTCGCCGGCCTCCGGACGGTCGGGCACCGGCGGCAGTTTCCGGGCGAACGCCGACGGGTCGTCGAGGAAGACGACGGTGGCGCTCGTGTCCGGCACCGGCAGCCGCGACTGGGTCAGCAGGACCGGTGCGGCGGCGTCGGCGAGCATGAACGCGAGCCGGTCCGCGGGGTAGTCGGGGTCGAGCGGCACGTAGGCGGCGCCGGACTTGAGGACGCCGAGCAGCCCGACGACGAGGTCGGTGGAGCGTTCGGCGCTGACCGCGACAAGGGTGCCGGGCCCGGCGCCCTCGACGCGCAGCCGGCGGGCGACGCGGTCGGCGGCGGCCTCGAGCTCGCGGTAGGTGAGCCGCTTGTCCTGGAACCGCACGGCGACGGCGTCGGGGGTCCGGGCGGCCTGCGCGGCGATCAGCCCCGGCAGGGTGGCGTCGGCGGGGAAGTCGGTGGCGGTGTCGTTCCAGCCGTGCAGCACCTGGTCACGTTCGGCGGGTTCGAGGAGGTCCACGGTGGACACCGGTGCGTCCGGGCGGGCGACGACCGCGCGCAGGAGCTTGTCGAGGTGCCGGCCGAGGCGGGCGATCGTCGCCTCGTCGAACAGGTCGACGTTGTAGTTGAAGGCGCCGCGCAGCCCGGTGGGGTCCTCCATGACGAACAGTTCGAGGTCGAAGCGGGTGCCGGTGGCCCGCAGCCCGAACGGCGTCACGTCGAGCGGGCCGGTGGGTCCCCCGGCGGCCGCGTAGTTCTGCACGGCGAGGACGGCCTGGAACACCGGCGAGCGGCTGACGTCGCGGGGCACGTTGAGCTCCGACACCAGCTGCGCGAACGGCAGCTCCTGGTGCGCGTAGGCGGACAGGCACGTCTCGCGGGTCCGCTCGATCAGCTCCGTGAACGTCGGGTCGCCGTCGAGCCGGGCCCGCATCGCCAGGACGTTGACGAACATGCCGATGAGCCGTTCGAGCTCCGGCTCGGGGCGCCCGGCGATCGGTGATCCGACGGCGAAGTCCCGCTGGCCGCTGTGCCGGGACAGCACGACCTGGAACGCCGCGAGGAGCACCATGTAGACGGTGGCGCCGTGCGAACGGGCCAGGCCGGTGAGCCCGTCGAGCAGCTCGCGGTCGATGTCGAACCCGTAGCCGGCGCCGTCGAACGTCTGCTGCCTCGGGCGGGGCCGGTCGGTGGGCAGGGCGAGGGGTTCGACGCCGGCGAGCTCGGCGCGCCAGTAGCCGACCTCGCGGGCGAGGGCGTCGCCGGTGAGCCGTCGCCGTTGCCAGGCGGCGAAGTCGCCGTACTGCACGGGCAGCGGCTGGACCGGTGACGGGACCCCGGCGGCGTGCGCGTCGTAGCCGGCGAGGACCTCGCCGACGAGCACCTCGCTGGACCAGCCGTCGCTGATGCTGTGGTGGGTGACGAGGAGCAGCACGTGGTCGTCGTCGGCCAGCCGGACGAGGAGCGCGTGCAGCAGCGGGCCGTGGACGAGGTCGAAGAGCCGGCCGACGGCCTCGTCGACGATCCGCTCCGCGGCGTGGCTGTCGGCGGCGTCGACCACGGTCAGGGTGACCTGGGCGTCCGGGCTGCCCGGCGCGGCGAGTTCGAGGACGGGGCGGCCGTCGTCGGTGACCGGGTAGCGGGTGCGCAGCGACTCGTGCCGGGCGACGACGTCGTCGAGGGAGCGGGCGAGGGCGGCCTCGTCGAGGGCGCCGCGCAGCCGGCGGGCGACCGGGATGTGGTAGGCGGCGGTCCCGGGCGCGAACTGCTCCATGAACCAGAGTCGTTCCTGAGCGAACGACAGCGGCGGGACGGTGCCTTCGGGGCGGACCGGGACGGTGGCGGCGGCCTTGGGTCTGTTGCGGAGCCGTGCGGTGAGCAGCGCCCGCTTGGTCGCGGACAGGTCGTCGACGGTCATGACGTCACCTTCGCTGCGCTACGGCGCCGCCCTGACCTGAAACTGCGCTGATGACGCCCGGCTCCGGCGCTTCGCTTCGGCCCGGTCATTGGTCCCCCGTGAGCATGTGGTGTGCCGTTTCCTCGTCCATCGCCTCGATCTCGGCGATGAGCAGCGCCTCGACGGCCGCGGCGAACCCTTCGACCGTGCGGTGGGTGAACAGGGTGCGGATCGGCACCGTCAGGTCGACGGCGGCCCTGATGCGGGCCACCATGCGGGTGGCGAGCAGCGAGTGGCCGCCGAGCTCGAAGAAGTCGTCGTGCGCGCCGACCTTCTCCACGCCGAGGACCTCGGCCCAGACGCCGGCGACGAGGTCCTCGGCGTCGGTGCGGGGCGCGACGTAGCCGGCCGCGGAGCGGACCTCGGGGTCGGGCAGGGCGGACCGGTCGAGCTTGCCGTTGACGGTGAGCGGCAGCGCTTCGATCGCCACGATCGCCGTCGGGACGAGGTGCGCCGGCAGCGACCCGGCGAGGGCCTGCTTGAGCACCGACGGCTCAAGGGTCCGCGGCACCACGTAGCCGATGAGCGCGTCGGTGCGGGCGACGACGGCGGCCTGGCCCACGCCGGGAAGCGCGAGGAGCGCGGCGGTGACCTCGCCGGGCTCGATCCGGTAGCCGCGGACCTTCACCTGCTCGTCGAGGCGGCCGAGGAACTCCAGCTGCCCGTCGGGGCGCCATCGGACGAGGTCGCCGCTGCGGTACCGCCGCGCGCCGGCGGGACCGCCGGGGTCGGGTTCGAACGCCTCCGCGGTGCGGCCGGGGCGGCCCAGGTAGCCGTGGGCGACGCCGGCGCCGCCGATGCGCAGCTCCCCCGGGACGCCGGGCGGCACCGGGCGGCCGTGCCGGTCGGTGACGGCGACCGTGGTGCTCCACAGTGGACGCCCGATCGGCGGCCGCTCGCCGGAGCCGTCGCCGGTGAGGTCGGCGACGGTGGCGATGATGGTGGTCTCGGTCGGGCCGTAGGAGTTGACCAGGCGGACCCGGTCGCCGAAGACCGCCGTCCACTGCGCGACCGCGGCCGCCTCGACCTGGTCGGCGCCGAGGACGACCAGGCGCAGCCCGGCGGGCCAGCGGACCCCGCCGAGATCGTCGACGAGGCGGTGCCAGTAGGGCGTCGGCAGGTCCAGGACGGTGACGGCGGCGCCGGCCGGGGTGGCGAGGAACCCGGGCAGGTCGGCGTCGGCGAAGACGACCGTGCCGCCCGCGGTCAGCGCCGGCCACAGCTCCTCGGCGTGCGTGTCGAAGCTCAGCGCCGCGAACTGGGCGACGGTGTCGGCGGCGGTGATCCCGTAGCCGTCCCGCATCCAGGCGGCGCGGGCGGCCAGGGCGCGGTGCGGCACCAGCACACCCTTCGGCGTGCCGGTGGAGCCGGACGTGTAGATGACGTACGCGGCGTCCTCGGCGTCCGGGGTCACCGGGGTCGCGTCGCCGGTCGCGGTCACCGGCACCGTGCGGACGCCGTCGAAGGTGTGCCCGCCGTCGGTGACGACGACGCCGGCGCCGCTGTCGGCGACCATGAACGCGAGCCGGGGCGCCGGGTACGCCGGGTCGAGCGGTAGGTAGGCGGCGCCGGCCCGCCACGCGGCGAGCATGGCGACGACGGCCTCCGGGCCGCGGGGCAGGCACACGCCGACGATCCGCGGCGCGTCCGCCAGCAGGGCGCCGGCGAGCCGGCCGGACCGCTCCCAGAGCTCGCCGTAGGTCAGGTCGTCGAGGGCGGGCCGGTCGGGGTGCGCCACCACCCGCGCCGCCAGCTCGTCGAAGACGCTCCCGGCGGCGTCGAGGGTGCCGGCGGCCGGGCCGGCGGTCGTGTTCCACGCGGCGAGCAGGGCGACGTCCGCGTCCGTGAGGACCGGCAGGTCGCGCAGCGGCGTGTCGGGGGCGGCGAGCGCGGCCCGCAGCAGCACCTCGAAGCGCTCGGCGAGCGCCTCGACCGTCCCGGGGCGGAACAGGTCGCTGCGGTAGCCGAAGACGCAGACGAGGTCGTCGCCGGAGCGCCAGACGTCGAGCATGACGTCGACCTTGGTCCGGCTGTGCCCGCCGTCGACCTCGACCGCGGTCAGCGGGCCGAACGCGTGCGGCACGCCGTGCCGGTCGCCGTCCTGGCTGTGCACGGTGAGCAGGGTCTGGAAGAGCGGGTTGCGCGACAGGTCCCGCTCGACGTGCAGCTCGTCGAGGAGCCGCTCGAACGGCAGGTCCTGGTGGGAGAAGGCGCCGAGCGCGGTGCGGCGGGTGGCCTTCAGCAGCTCCCGGAACGTGCCGCCGCTCAGGTCGGCGCGCAGCACGAGGGTGTTGGAGAAGTAGCCGACGAGCGGCTCCAGGTCGGGGTCGTCGCGGCCGGCGACGGGCACGCCGACGCTGATGTCGTCCTGGCCCGTGTGCCGTTGCAGCAGCAGCTGGTACGCGGCGAGGAGGACCATGAACTGGCTGACCCGCTGCTCGCGGGCGACACCGTCGACGGCCGCGGCGAGGGCGATCCGGCGGGTGTGGAAGGCGCCGTCGGAGGTCTTCGAGGCGGGACGGCGCAGGTCCGGCTGCAGCTCCAGGGGTGCGGCACCGGTGAGCTGGTCCCGCCAGAACGTGGTGTCCTCGCGTTTCCCATGACCGCCGTCGCCGTCTTCCTCGGCACGCACGTGACGTCGGTCCGCGCCGGCGTTGCGTTGCGCCTGCGCGTAGGCGGCGTACGTGGTCGGCAGCGGCGGCTCGTCGAAGGTGCCGGCGTAGCGGCGGGCCAGCTCGTCGCGCAGCACGTTGAGTGACCAGCCGTCGGCGACGATGTGGTGCACGACGAGGCTCAGGACGTGTTCGTCGCCGACCGTGACCAGGGTGGCGCGCAGCAGCGGGCCCTCGGCGAGGTCGAACGGGGCGTTGCTGCGCCCGGCGAGCAGCGCGCCGAGACCTTCCTCGGTGCTGGTCACCTCGTCCAGGACCGGGGCCGGGCCGGCGGTCGCGTGCGGGCGGCCGTCGACGGCCGGGAACCTGGTGCGCAGCGTCTCGTGCCGCTCCGCGAGGCCGGCGAGGGCGGCGCGCAGCCTGCCCGCGTCGAGGTCGCCGGTGAGCCGCAGGACCAGTGGGATGTTCCAGGAGGCGTCACCGGGGTCGAGCTGGTCCAGGAACCAGAGCCGTTCCTGCCCAAAAGACAAAGCTCCCGACACGAGTTCCCCCTCTCGTCGGCGTGACCATCGGTAAGGTACGAGTCGATACGTAAACTGTCAACAATCCTTACGATTAACGCGGTGATCGACGGCGATGGCGTCGCGATCCCTGGCGGCCCCCCGGCGGTACGATGGATTCCGGTTCGGACATGAGCCGCGGGCGCGTCGGTGCCCACTCTCGTGCAAGGGCCGGTGCCAAGGCCCGCGAGCTGCGAGGATGCTCCTCATGTCCGCGGATCGACCCGACTCCCCGACCGGCGCACGCAGCGACACCGGTGCCGTCACGATGGCCGCCACCCGAGCCGCCGCCCTACGGGTCGAAGCGCGAGCCGACGCCCCACGAGCCGACGCCCCGGGGGCTGATCCGGGGGACGACACACTGGCGGGAGCCCGACTGCGGATGACGGCGGCGGCGCGGCGGGAGACCGTGCGGGCCCGCGAGTCGAGCCGGACGGCGGCGCTGCAGTCGCGGCAGGCGCAGGAGACGCTGCTGCGGCGGCAGCAGCACGTCGCAGCGGCCCAGACCCGGCTCCAGACGCTGCTGGAGCAGTCGGTGCGGCGACTCGCTCACGCCCGGCGGGCCAGGGCCTTCGCCGACCGTACCCGGCTGCCCGAGGGCGCCGCGGGGGACTGACGACCACCGATTTGGCATCAACCTCGTCACGAACGGCCGGAAGGGCCCACCACGGCCGGCGGGAACGGGAGGAAACTGGGAGTGAGCGGCGCGGCGGGGACCGCCCATCAGGCCGCCACAGGGAGTAGTCAGATGGACCTGACGATCACCTTGTCCTCCCGGCAGGACGAGGACCTCATGGAGGTCAGCGGCGCGCTCGACCATGCCACCGTGCGCCACCTGCGGGAAGTGCTGTTCGGGCTGCTCGACGCCGGGCGGTGCCGGATCACCGTCGAGATGTCCGGGCTGCGGATCCTCGACGCGGCGTCGATCAGGGTCCTGCTGTGGCTGCGCGACCGGGCCGGGCAGGCCGGCGGCGACCTGCGCCTGTGGGGCGCGACCGGCACCGTCCTCACCGCGCTGGAGATCACGGGCGTCGCGAAGCAGTTCCACGCCTACGACCAGGTCAGCTGGCCGCAGTCGCAGCGCGACCGGCAGGTCGTCGACCTCGGCAGCATGCGCGTCGGTCACGACCAGTGGCCCGCCCAGGTCGACGACCTGCTCGACCGGCTGCACACGATGCGCGCCGGTGGGCCGGGCCGGGACCGGGTCCGCGACACGATCATCGAGCTGTGCCTGCCGGCCGCGCACCGCCTGGCCCGCCGCTACGCCGGGCGCGGGGAGATCAAGGAGGAGCTCACCCAGGTCGCGTCGCTGGCGCTGGTCAAGGCCGTCGACGGCTTCGACGTCACCCGCGGCGTCGAGTTCGGCGCGTACGCGACGCCGACCATCCTCGGCGAGCTGCGGCGGTACTTCCGCGACCAGAGCGCCGGCATCCGGATGCCCCGCCGGCTCCAGGAGCTGCGGCTCGCCGCCGGGCACGCCCACGAACTGCTCACCCAGCGCCTGGGCCGGTCGCCGACGACCGCCGACGTCGCGGGGCACCTCGACGTCGGCGAGGACGAGATCGTGGAGATGCTCAGCGCCTCGTCCGCGCACCGGCCGCTGTCGCTGAACGCCCCGGGGCCCGGCTCCGATCATGACAACGCGACGCTCATGGATGTCGTCGGCGGTGACGACCCGGCGTTCGGCCTGGTGGAGTACCGCCGGTCGATCGAGGTGATCATGGCCGGGGTGTCGGAGCGTGCGCAGCGGATCATCAGCCTGCGCTTCTACGGCAACCTGACCCAGGCGGAGATCGCCCGCGAGGTCGGGCTGTCGCAGATGCACGTCGCCCGGCTGCTGCAACAGACACTGAGCCTCCTCCGCCGTAGGCTGACGGAATGAGCCACGGTCATCGGGCGGGTGCCACCACGACGCGCTGCCCGGCCGGGCCGTGCTGACCTGGACCGCGCAGCCCGCGACCGCCGCGGTGGTGCTGCGCCTCACCGGCCTGCTGGACCTGGCCGGGGTGGCGCAGGTGCGCACCGCACTGCACAAGACCCTCGCCGACCAGCCTGCGGCGATCGTCGTGGACCTCGACGCGCTCACCGTCGAGGACGACGTGCTGCTGACGGTCTTCGCCGCCTTCGCCCGCACGGCCGTGACCTGGCCGGGGTGCGCGGTGCTGCTGGCCGCGCCGGACACGGGGCTGCGCGCGGCGCTGCACCGCGTCTCGATCAGCCGGCTGCTGCCCGTCTACCCGGACTCGCCGGCGGCGGTGCTCGCCGCCGCGTCCCTGCCCGCCCCGCACCGCTTCGCCCTGTCGCTGCCGCCGGGCTCGGAGGCGGTCACCGCCGCCCGCCGGACGGTGCGCGACGCCTGCGCCACCTGGGAGCTGCCGCACGTCGTCGACGACGCCGAGCTCGTGGCCAGCGAGCTGGTCGGCAACGCGGTCCGCTACGGCGGCGCACCTGTCGCGCTCGCCCTGGTCCAGGGGCGGTACTTCCTCTACCTGTCGGTGCGCGACGGCAACCCCTACCCGCCGGCGCGGAGGTTCCCCAGCCAGGAGCCCGGCGCGGAGATCAGCATCGGCGGCCGCGGGCTGCTGCTCGTCGAGGCCCTCGCCGCCGGCTGGGGCAGCAGGTCCGCCGCCCCCGGCAAGGTCGTCTGGGCCACGCTGCGCCTCCGCAGGCCTCTGCTCCGGCGCCGCCCCGGCCGTCCCGATCAGGCCACCACCGGCCACGGCCAGGCTGCCCCCGACGGCCACCGCCCAGCCGACGACGGACACCGACGGTCCACCACCGCCGGCCAGGCGACCGCCGACGGTCACGCCCCCGGCGACCACATCAGGGGCGCCCCTGACGGCGCTCACGGTCAGGCGGTCGGCGGGGCTGCGGGCGTACCGTTGTGAGGCATGGGCACGCCCGCACAGGGTGAGGTGACCGCACCGAGGGCCGTCGTCGTGATCGGCGCGTCCGCCGGCGGCGTCGAGGCGCTGCGGACCCTGGTCGCGGCGTTTCCCGCGGGCTTTCCGGCCGCCGTCTGCGTGACCCTGCACATCCCGCGGACGGGCATCAGCGTCCTGCCGCAGATCCTGTCCAGAGCGGGCGCGCTCCCCGCGACCCACCCGCACGACGGCACCCCGCTGCGAGCCGGTCACGTCCACGTGGCGCCCGTCGACCTGCACCTGCTGCTCCAGGACGGTCTGGTCCGCCTGTCGCCGGGGGCGCTGGAGCACGGGCTCCGCCCGGCGATCGACCCGCTCTTCCGCTCGGCGGCCCTGCAGTGGGGTCCGCGGGCCGCCGGGGTGGTGCTGTCCGGCAGCGGCCACGACGGCACCGCCGGGCTGGCGGCGATCACCGCTCTGGGCGGCGGGGCGTTCGCGCAGGACCCGGCGGAGGCGCTGTTCCCCAGCATGCCGCGCGGCGCCGCGCAGCGGATCCCCGGCTGCCTGGTCCTGCCGGTGGCGGAGCTCGGCCCGGCCCTGGTCGCCTTCGTCACGGCCGCCGCGACCCACCGACCCGGCGCCGCACCGGAGGCGGACAACCCCGTGGCCGGACCATCGCCGGCGGCGTGACGCACATGCGGTGCGACCGCTGCGGCAGCGGTCCGTGGCGGTACCGTTCCTGAGGGCCTGGGACCCTCACAGGCCGTGCAGCGGGGTGCCGGACCGGAAGGGGCGACGATGACCGAGCCGAACTACGCGTTCGAGGCGCTGCTGACCTACCTGAAGGAAGCGCGCGGCTTCGACTTCACCGGCTACAAGCGCTCCAGCCTGATGCGCCGGGTCGACCGGCGGATCTCCCAGCTCGGCATGCACGGCTACAGCGAATACCTCGATCAGCTCCAGGTGCACCCCGACGAGTTCACGACGCTGTTCAACACGATCCTGATCAACGTCACCAGCTTCTTCCGCGACGCCGAGCCGTGGGAGTACCTGCGCACCGAGCTGATCCCGCAGCTGCTGGCGGACTCGAAGCCGGAGGCGCCGCTGCGGATCTGGAGCGCCGGCTGCGCGTCCGGCGAGGAGGCGTACACCCTCGCCATACTGCTCTGCGAGGTGCTCGGCCCCGACGAGTTCCGGCGCCGGGTCAAGATCTACGCGACCGACGTCGACGAGGAGGGCCTCGCCCAGGCACGGCAGGCCGTGTACACCGAACGCGACGTGCAGTCGCTGCCGGACGGGATGCTGGAGCGCTACTTCGACATCTCCGGCAACCGGTACACCTTCCGCAAGGACCTGCGCCGGTCGGTGATCTTCGGCCGGAACGACCTGGTCCAGGACGCCCCCATCTCCCGCATCGACATGCTCGTGTGCCGCAACACCCTGATGTACTTCAACGCCGAGACGCAGGCGCGGATCCTCGCCAGGTTCCACTTCGCGCTGGCGCCGTCCGGGCTGCTGTTCCTGGGCAAGGCCGAGATGCTGCTCAGCCACGGCAGCCTGTTCGCGCCGGTCGACCTGAAGCGGCGGGTGTTCCGCCGGGCGGCCCGGCCGACGTTCCTCGGCGACCCGGTCCTCGCCGTGCCGACGCCAGCGCTCGACGTCTCCCGGCTCAGCGGCCTGGACCGGCTGCGGCACGAGGCGTTCGTCGCCGGCCCCGTCGCGCAGATCGTGATCACCGACTCCGGGCTGGTCGCGTTCGTCAACCATCAGGCGGAGAAGCTGTTCGGGCTGTCGTCCACGGACTGCGGGCGGCCGTTCCGCGACCTGGACCTGTCCTACCGGCCGGTCGAGCTGCGCGGGCACATCGAGAAGGCGAAGAGCGAGCGGCGGGTGGTCCGGGTCGCCGACGTGCAGTACACCAGCGCGCAAGGTGAGAAGGTGCACCTCGACGTGCAGATCCACCCGCTCACCGAGTCGACGGGCGAGCTGCTCGGCGCGGCGATCGTCTTCCAGGACGTCACCACCGCGCGGCGGCTGCAGGAGGAGCTGGAGCACAGTAACCATCAGCTGGAGGCGGCGTACGAGGAGCTGCAGTCGACCAACGAGGAGCTGGAGACCACCAACGAGGAGCTGCAGTCCACGGTCGAGGAGCTGGAGACCACCAACGAGGAGCTCCAGTCCACGAACGAGGAGCTGGAGACGATGAACGAGGAGCTCCAGTCGACCAACGACGAGCTCCAGGCGATCAACGAGGAACTGCAGGACCGCACCGGCGAGGTGCACGAGTCGAACGTCTTCCTCCAGGCGATCCTCAGCAGCCTGCGCTCCGGGGTGGTCGTGCTGGACCCGGAGCTGCGGGTCGTGGTGTGGAACCGGCGGATGGACGACCTGTGGGGCCTCCGGTCGGAGGAGGCGATCGGCCAGCACTTCCTCAACCTCGACATCGGCCTGCCCACCGACCAGCTCCGGCCGCTGATCCGCTCGGTCCTCGGCCCCGGCCCGGCCCAGGACAACGTCACGCTCAGCGCGATCAACCGGCGCGGGCGCCCGACATCGCTGCGCATCGCCGCGAACCTGCTCGTCGACGGCCACGACGCCCCCGCCGGCGCAATCCTCGTCATGGACCCGGCGTCCCCGAACGGCGACGAGCCGGCCCAGCCCGAGACCCAGCCCGACGCCCAGCCCGAGGCCGACGGACGGAACTAGGGTCGCAGCGTCGCCCAGACGATCTTGCCGGCCGGGATGGCGGTGGCACCCCACGCCACCGTCAGCGCCTCGACGATCAGCAGGCCACGGCCGCCGGCGGCGATCGGGCCGGTGGGCCCGGTCAGTCGCGGCACCGCCGGGGATCTGTCCTGGACCGCCAGGTGCAGATACCGGTCGCGGGCCGACACCCACGCGGTGACCGGCGCGGCGCCGTGCAGGAACGCGTTGACCGCCAGCTCGGTGACGACCAGCTCGGCGTTGGCGCTCACCGCCTCCCGGCCGTGCCGCGCGCAGAACGCCCGCACGACCGCGCGGGCCTCGGCGAGCCCGCCCGCACCGCCGGCGACATCCCAGCTCACCCGCACAGGACCGGCGCGGCGGGCGGCGAGGGCCTCCGCCTCCGCGAGACCGGCGGTCAGCGGCGCGTGCCGGCCGATCGCGAGGCCGTCCAGCTCCCGGGCGAGTGACGGCCCGGCCGAGTGGTTGATGAGCTGGGCGCCGGGCCAGGCGGCCGCGGCCCGGGACAGCGCCAGGAAGACCGTCAGCGCGACCGGGTCGACGGCGCTGACGCCGCCGAGGTCGACGAGCACCGCGCGGGGCTCCGCGGCGAGGGCCTTGAGCACGGTCCGGCGCAGCCCCGGCGCGGTGTGCAGGTCCAGGCGGCCGCGCACGGTGACGTACGCCAGCGGCCGCCTGTGCCGCAGGTCGCAGACGAGGAGCTCAGCCGGCACCGGCCAACTGTAGACCTGATCGGGCGGTGAGCGTCGGTGCCGGTGGAGCTGCCCGCGAGTGACGATGCCGTGCCGGGGGTGCGAGTCGTCCTGCGGATCCCGGCACAGGGCAGAATCGACCGGGTGCCGAGCGCGACAACGATCACCGACCAGGACGACGACCGGATCGCCGACTACCGGGCGCTGACCGACGTGGAGCTGCGGACCCGGTGGGAGCCGCCGAACGGGCTGTTCATCGCCGAAGGGGAGCTGGTCATCCGGCGTGCGCTGCGGGCCGGGTACCGGGCGCGGTCCGTCCTGATCGACGCCAAGCGGGTCGGGCAGCTCGACGACCTGCCGCTCGACGGCGTGCCCGTCTACGCCGGGGACCAGACGACGCTCGAGGCGATCACCGGGTTCCACGTGCACCGGGGGGTCCTCGCCAGCTTCCACCGCAAGCCCGACCTGACGGCGGAGGAGGTCCTCGCGAGCGCGCGGCGGGTCGCGGTGCTCGAAGACGTCAACAACCACACGAACGTCGGGGCGATCTTCCGCGGGGCGGCGGCGCTGGGCATGGACGCGGTGCTGTTGTCGCCGTCGTGTGCGGACCCGCTGTACCGGCGCAGTGTGCGGGTCAGTATGGGTGAGGTGTTCGCGATCCCGTACGCCAGGATCGAACCGTGGCCGGGTGGGCTTGCCGCGATCCGTGAAGCCGGGCTCACGCTCCTGGCGCTGACGCCCGCGCCGGATGCGGTGCCGATCCAGACGCTGACCGCGGCCCAGCGGGAACGCACCGCGCTGCTGCTCGGCGCGGAGGGCCCCGGCCTGTCGGCCAAGGCCCTCGACGCCAGCGATGTGCGGGTCGTCATTCCCATGCGCAACGGCGTCGACTCGCTCAACGTCGCCGCCGCCGCGGCGGTCGCGTTCTGGGAGCTCTGCCGCTAGCGCTCCAGTTCGCGGGAAGCGTCACGGGACGCCTCGTGGGAAGGGTCGTGGGAAGGGTCGTGGGCGGTGACGGCGTCGAGGTCGGCGATGAGCTCGCCGACGGTCGCCTTCGGGTGGCCGGAGACCTGGGCGGAGGCTGCGGCGGCCTCGGCGTTGGCGGCGGCGGCCGCGTCCTCAGCGGAGCGGCGGGCCTCGATGACCTCGGCGGACTCGTCGTGGTTCGCGTTGGCTTCGACGAGGGTGGCGCGGGCGGCATCGGACATCTGGGACATGCCGCCCAGAGCGCCGCCGATGCCCTCCAGGGCCTTGGTCAGCTCGACGGGCAGGATCCACAGCTTGTTGGACTGGCCGGCGGCGATCTGGGGCAGGGACTGCAGGTACTGGTACGCCATGACCTTCGAGTCAGGGTTCGCGGCGTGGATCGAGTCGACGACGGTGCGGATGGCCTTCGCCTGGCCTTCGGCGGTGAGGATGCGGGACTGGCGGTCGCCCTCGGCGCGCAGGACGGCGGCCTGCTTCTCGCCCTCGGCGGTGAGGATCTGGGACTGCTTGAGGCCTTCGGCGTGCAGGATGGCGGCGCGGCGGTCGCGTTCGGCGCGCATCTGCTTCTCCATCGAGTCGCGGATGCTCGGCGGGGGCTCGATGGCCTTCAGCTCGACGCGGGTGACCTTGATGCCCCAGCGGCCGGTGGTCTCGTCCAGGACGCCGGACAGGTGGCGGTTGATCTCGTCGCGGCTGGTGAGGGCCTTCTCCAGGTCGAGGGAGCCGATGACGTTGCGCAGCGTGGTGACGGTGAGCTGCTCTATGCCCTGCAGGTAGCTGAAGATCTCGTAGGTGGCGCGGACCGAGTCGACCACCTTGAAGTACAGGACGGTGTCGATCGACACGACGAGGTTGTCCGAGGTGATGACGGGCTGCGGCGGGAAGCTGACGACCACCTCGCGCTTGTCGACCTTGTTGCGCACCGAGTCGATGAACGGCACCAGGATGTTGAGGCCGGGCGTCAGGGTCCGGCTGTACTTGCCGAGCCTCTCGACGACGTATTCGACCTGCTGCGGCACGACCTTGACCATCTTGACGACCGTGACGATCGCCAGGAGGGCGGCAGCGATGACGATGACCGCCAGGAACACACTCGGATCCACGTGACTCAGTCCTTCCACACCATTGCGGTGGCACCTTTGATCTCGATCACCCGGACCCGCTCCCCGATCGCGAACGTCTGCGTCGCGTCGTAGGGCCGGGCCCGCCACATCTCTCCGTCGATCTTGATCTGTCCGCTGTCGTTGTCGACGGCCTCGATGACCAGCGCCGTGGCGCCTTCGAGGGCCTCGACCCCCATCTGCGTGTCGCGCACGTCGCGGCGCATGTACCGCGTCAGCGTCGGCCGCACGGCGAGGAACGACGCCGCCGAGACGGCCGCGAACACCGCCGCCTGCACCGGCACCCCGGCGCCGAGCGCGGCGGCGCCGGCCGCGGCGAACGCGCCGAGGCTGAACATCAGCAGGACGAACGTGGTCGTGAAGATCTCCGCCGCGACGAGCGCGGCACCGACAACGATCCAGACGATCAGCCACAGGTCCACGCTTCGATCGTGTCACGCCGATGCTCGTGGCGCTCGTCGCTGATCACCCGTCTTGCCGAATCCTTGCCCCTACGCAGTGCGCCCCGGGCCGGCGCACAGTTGGGGTGACAGAGCACCCCCTCAGCGACCCCCTTGGAGATCAGCCGTGCCGCTGCTGCCTGAGACCGTCTCCTGCGTCGACGACCGCGTCGCCCGGGCCCACGCCGGCGGGCGGGTCCCCGCCCTCGTCGCCGGCGTCGTCCGCGACGGTGTCCTGCAGCACGTCGCCGCCGGCGGGCTGGACGGGCCGGTGACCGGACTGCAGTTCCGGATCGGGTCGATCACGAAGACGATGACGGCGGCGCTCGTCCTCGCCCTGCGCGACGAGGGCAGGCTGGCCCTCGACGACCTGCTCTACCGGCACCTGCCCGGGACGCCCGTGGGCGCGGTCACCCTGCGGCAGCTGCTCGGCCACGCGGGCGGGGTGCAGCGCGAGCCGGACGGCGACTGGTGGGAGCGCGCGGCCGGGGTGGACGTCGACACGTTCCTGTCGACGCTGACCGCGGACAAGGTCGCCTACCCGCCGCTGCACGGTTATCACTACTCGAACCTCGCCTACGGTCTCCTGGGCGCGATGGTCGCCCGCCTCGGCGGTGAGGACTGGCAGTCGATGCTCGCGAAGCGGTTCCTCGGCCCGCTGCACCTCGACCATACGACGTACGCCGAGGCCGAGCCGTTCGCGCGTGGTTACGTCGTACACCCGTGGCTGGACGAACTGCGGGAGGAGCCCCGGCACGACGCGGCCGCGATGGCGCCGGCCGGCCAGTTGTGGTCGACGGTGCAGGACATGGCGCGCTGGGCGGCGTTCCTCGCCGAGCCCGACCCCGCGGTGCTGGCGCCCGCGACGGTCGAGGAGATGTGCGCGCCGGTCGTGCTCAGCGATCTGGACGGCTGGTCCGCCGGGCACGGGCTGGGTCTGCAGCTGTGGCGGCGCGGCGAGCGGGTGTTCGTCGGGCACAGCGGCTCGATGCCCGGCTACCTCGCGGTGCTGGCCGTGCACCGGCCGACGCGCACCGGCGTCGTGGCGTTCGCCAACGCGTACACCATGCGCGGCGGCGGGCTGAGCGCGTTCGGGCTCGACCTGCTCGGCGCGGTGCTCGACCGGGAGCCGGTGCGGGTGGCGCCGTGGCGGCCGCGCACCGAGCCGCCCGCGCAGATCGTGCCGCTGACCGGCCGCTGGTGGTGGATGGGGCGCGAGCACGAGGCCGGCTGGGCGGACGGCGAGCTGGTCGTGACGCCGCTGACGGCGCCGCGGGAGCAGTGGCGCTTCGTGCCGGACGGGCCGACACCGGACCTGTGGCGCGGGCTGTCCGGGGACTGCGACGGGGAGCTGCTGCGGGTGGTGCGCGACGGCGCCGGCGCGGTGGTGGCCCTGGACATCGCCACGTTCGTCCTCACCCGCGACCCTTGGCCCGCGGCCCTTGGCCCGCAACTTAGGCCCGCGCCCTAGACGTCCTCGTCGGGCTCGGTGACGAAGTCGATGAGGCGCTCCACCGCGTTGATCAGGGGCGTCTCGACGTCCTTGTAACTGGACACGGAGGCGAGGATGCGGCGCCACATGTCGGCGGGCTCGCTCACACCGAGCCGGGCGCAGACGCCGTCCTTCCAGTTCTCCCCGATCGGGACCGCGGGCCATTCCCGGATGCCGACGGCGGCGGGCTTGACCGCCTGCCAGACGTCGACATACGGGTGCCCGGTGATCAGCACGTACGGTGACCGGATATTTCCGACAATCCGGCTTTCTTTCGAATTGGGGACAAGGTGGTCGACGAGCACCCCGAGCCGGGCGACGGGCCCGGGGCGGAACTCGGCGACGGCGGCGCTCAGCTCGTCGATCCCGTCGAGCGGCTCGACGACGACGCCCTCGACGCGCAGGTCGTGGCCCCAGATCCGCTCGACGAGCGCGGCGTCGTGGATGCCTTCGACCCAGATCCGGCTGCGGCGCGCGACCCGGGCGGCGAGCCCGGCGACGGCGATCGACCCTGAGCTGGTGATGTTCCGCTGCTGCTGGTGTACGACCGGCGCCGGCCGCACCAGGGTGACGGGTTGCCCGTCGAGCAGGAAAGCGGCGGGCTCCAAGGGGAAGTTGCGGCGCTTGCCGTGCCGGTCCTCCAGCACGACCGCGCCGAACTCGAAGCCGACCACGGCGCCGCAGAATCCTGAGTCGGCGTCCTCGACGACCAGGTCCGGTTCAGCGTCCACCGTGGGGACCGCGCGCCGCCGCCGCCAGTCGTTGGTCGCCAGGACGTCCATGGACGGCAAGCGTATCGGCTGACGCCTCCGTCGCCTGCGAGACATACCGGCACGTCAGCACGTACCCTTGCTCCCATGTCCCCCGCAGCACGCGCGGCGACCCTGCAGGCGCGCCGCTCGGCGCGTTTCGTGGCATGGGTCCGGGCGTGGCGCGCCGGCCTCGTGCCGTGCGACGACGCCGCCGCCGAGATCTCCGGCGACGAGGAGCACATGGTCTCCGACGTCCCCGGCACGTGGACCGACGTGTCCCTGACGGACGCGATCGCCGCGCTGTCCAAGCTCCACCCGGACGAGGTCCGCCTGGTGCTTCCGGCGCCCGGCGATCCTCGCGGCCTGCCCGGGCCCGGCCCGTTCAGCGGCGCGGCCCTGCTCGCCGGTGAGGGGGTGGTCGCGGGTGGGCTCGGCTTCGTGCCGGAGGTCCGCCTGCACACGTCCGGCTCGGGGGACGAGTTCGAGACGGTCCGCTGGCAGGTGTTCGTCCTGCCGGTGACCGCCGCCGCCCCGCTCGACGCCCCCTCGACGGCCGAGGCCGAGGCGGAGCTGTCCGCGGAGCTGGCGACCGCGACCCGCACCCTGGCGAAGCTCGACATCGCCCAGTGGCGCCCGGAGCTCGCCGGCGCCATCGAGGCGCTGCGCAAGCCCGACGGCGCGACGGATCTCCCGCCGGGCTACGACCCGCGGGCCCGCCGCCTCTACGCGCGGGCCTCGATCCTCGACCGCGTCCTGGCCCTGGCCGAGCACGCGGCTCCCGGCGGCGCCGTCAACGGCTACGAGGTCCAGCAGCGCGACGCCGCCCTGCGCCCGCTCACCACGGCCTGCCGCCGCGCCCTGGTCGCCGCCTGCAACGCGCCGCTGATCTAGCAGCTGTCGGCCTCACCCCTGCCGGGCTCACCGCGGCCGGCCTCACCCCTGCCGACCTCACCCTTGCCGGGCTCACCGCGGCCGGGTTCCCTCGAAGCGGGTGAGGAGCTTCCGGGCGACGGCGTCCAGGTGGTGCCGCTCGTCCGGGGTGAGGTCCGCCAGGAGCGCCGACTCGTTGGCGACGTGGACGGTCGTGACCTCGTCGACCAGGGCGACACCCCGGTCGGTGAGGGCGATCAGCATGCTGCGCCGGTCCTCCCGGTTGGCGCGGCGCTCGACCAGCCCGGCCGTCTCCAGGCGATCGAGGCGGTTCGTCATCCCGGCGCGGGACAGCATCAGCACGTCCGACAGGGCCGACGGGGTCAGGACGTGGGGCGCGCCGGAGCGGCGGAGCGCGGCGAGCACGTCGTATTCGCCGCGCTGCAGGCCGAAGCGGGTGAACGTCTCGTCGACGGCCCGTCCCAGGTGCGCGAAGAGCCGGCCCAGGCGGCCGAACGTCGCCATCGCGTCGAGGTCGAGCTCGGGGCGCTCACGGCGCCACTGCGCGATGATCCGGTCCACATCGTCGGGGTCGCCGGGCGTCGCCATGCCGACATTCTATGGATCTCCGAATAGTTCGACGCCGTATTATCAGACGCATGACTACTTTGGTGTTGTCCGCCGAGACCGTGATCGACCGGCCCGCGCACGACGTCTGGGACGTGCTCGCCGACTACGAGCTCGACCACCTGTGGCGGCACGGGGTCACGTCGATGGTGCCGGCGCCGCTCGGGCCGGTCCGCACCGGCACGACCACCGACGAGCACATGCGGGTGGCCGGCGGCCGGTACCACAACCTCGGCGTGGTCACGGCGGTCGAGCCGGGGCTGCGCTTCACCTGGCGCACCACCACCGGCGCGGACGCCGACGGCTCCCGCACGGTCACCCCGACGGCCGCAACCGCGTGCCTGGTGCGCCTGGAGCTCAACGTCCGCCTGCACGGCGCCCAGCGCCTCGCCGCGCCCCTGTTCCGCGCGACGCTGCGCCGCAACCTCAGTGGGGACGCGGAGCGCCTCCGCGCCCTCACCGAAGGACCGCCGGTCAGACCTCGTCGATGAGGTGGGCCACCGACGGGATGATGCGGGACGGGCGGTAGGGGTAGCGCTCCACGTCCGTGACCGTCGAGATGCCGCTCAGGACCAGGATCGTCTCCAGGCCCGCCTCGAGGCCGCACAGGACGTCGGTGTCCATCCGGTCGCCGATCATCGCGGTCGTCTCCGAGTGCGCGTCGATGCTGTTGAGCGCGGAGCGCATCATCATCGGATTCGGTTTGCCGATGAAGTACGGCTCGATGCCCGTCGCCTTCGAGATGAGGGCGGCCACGGCACCGCAGGCGGGCAGGGCGCCCTCGTTGGAGGGGCCGGTGGCGTCGGGGTTGGTGCAGATGAAGCGGGCACCGTCGTTGATGAGGCGGATCGCCTGTGTTATCGCCTCGAAGCTGTAGGTGCGGGTCTCCCCCAGCACCACGTAGTCGGGCTCGGTGTCGGTGAGGATGTAGCCGACCTCGTGCATCGCGGTGGTCAGGCCGGCCTCGCCGATGACGTAGGCGGTGCCGCCGGGGCGCTGCGTGTCCAGGAACTGGGCGGTCGCCAGGGCCGAGGTCCAGATCGCCGACTCGGGCACGTCGAAGCCGATGCGCCGCAGGCGGGCCTGCAGGTCACGGGCGGTGTAGATGGAGTTGTTGGTCAGGATCAGAAACGGCTTGCCGGACGAGCGCAGCCGGTTGACGAACTCCGGTGCGCCGGGCACGGGCTCGCCCTCGTGCACGAGGACCCCGTCCATGTCGGTGAGCCAGGACTCGATGGGCTTGCGTTCTCTCACGCGTACATGCTCCCTCAGAAACGTTTCGGTCCTATACGCGTTTTGGTGACACGCAGCAGTCGTCCGAGCAGAAATCCCAGGTCGGGACGGTTCCAAGGGCGTGACGAACGTTACTGTGAGCAAGCACGCGCTCGTCGACGAGCTGTCCGATCATCGTCACGAAGCGGGGGTCGGTGCCCGGCGTGGCGGCGCGGGCGAAGGCCAGGCCGAGCTTCGCCGCGGTGTCGCGGGCCTCGTTGTCGAGGTCCCAGATCACTTCCAGGTGGTCGGAGATGAACCCGATCGGGCTGACGACGACCTCCCGTACACCTGCCGCGGCGAGGTCGGCGAGATGGTCGTTGACGTCGGGCTCGAGCCACGGCACCTGCGGCGGGCCGGACCTGCTCTGCCAGACCAGGTCCCACGCCAGCTCGGGGGCGGCCGCGGCGGCGACCAGGCCGGCCGTCTCCAGCAGCTGCGCACGGTACCGCCCGACGCCGCCGGGGCCGGACGCGTCGTTCATCGCCGCCGGGATCGAGTGGGCGGTGAAGACGAGCCGCGCGGCCAGGCGCGACGGCAGTGTTTCCAGCGCAGCCCGCACCGCAGAGGCGTGCGACTCGATGTAGAGCGGGTGGTCGTGGAAGTGGCGGATCTTGTCGATGACCGGGGCGCCGGGGCCGACGGCCTCCCGGGCCCGCGCGATGTCGTCCTGATACTGCCGGCAGGACGAGTTGGAGCCGAACGGGCTGGTCACGAAGGCGAGCGCGTGCCGCACGCCGTCGTCGCGCATCCGCCGGACGGTGTCCTCGAGGAACGGGTGCCAGTTCCGGTTGCCCCAGTACAGCGGCAGGTCGATCTCGTCCTGCAGGGCCGCCAGCAGGGCCCGGTTCTGCGCGTTGATCGGCGACACACCGCCGAAGTGCCGGTAGTGCCCGGCGACGGCTTCGAGGCGCTCACGCGGGACGCCGCGCCCCCGTGTCACGTTCTCCAGGAAGGGCAGGACGTCCTCCTGCCCTTCCGGACCGCCGAACGAGACGAGCAGGAACGCGTCATAATCCACGCGTCCCATTGTTACAACACGGTCAGGACGATCCGACCGCGTGGTACCCGCCGTCGACGTGCACGATCTCGCCGGTCGTGGCGGGGAACCAGTCCGACAGCAGCGCGCAGCACGCCTTCGCGGCCGCGACCTGGTCGTTGAGGTCCCAGCCCAGCGGGGCCGTCTTCGCCCATGAGTCCTCGAACACGGCGAAACCCGGGATGGACTTGGCCGCCATGGTGCGCAGCGGGCCGGCCGCCACCAGGTTCACCCGGATGCCGCGGGGGCCGAGATCCCTTGCCAGGTACCGCGAAGCGGACTCCAGGCCCGCCTTGGCCACGCCCATCCAGTCGTACACCGGCCAGGCCTTCGTCGCGTCGAAGTCGAGACCGACGATCGAGCCGCCCTGACCCATCAGCGGCAGGCAGGCCACCGCGAGGGACTTGTAGGAGAACGTCGACACGTGCAGGGCGGTCGCGACGTCCTCCCACGGCGCGTCGAGGAACCCGCCGCCCAGGCAGCTGGCCGGGGCGAACCCGATCGAGTGCAGGACGCCGTCGAGGCCGTCGACGTGCTCGCGCACCTTGTCGGCGAGGCCGGCCAGGTGCTCGGGGTTGGTCACGTCGAGCTCGATGACCGGCGCCTCCTTCGGCAGCCGCTTCGCGATCCGCTCGACGAGCGACAGCCGGCCGAACCCGGTCAGCACGACGGTCGCGCCCTGCTCCTGGGCGAGCTTGGCGACGGAGAAGGCGATCGACTGGTCTGTGATGATCCCGGTGATCAGCAGCCGCTTGCCTTCGAGCAGTCCGCTCATGGTTCTCCTCTGGTGATTAATGGCCCATGCCCAGGCCGCCGTCGACGGGGATGACGGCGCCGCTGATGTATCCCGCCGCGTCGCTCGCGAGCCAGGTCACCGCGCCGGCGACCTCCTCGGGCTTCGCCATCCGGCCGAGCGGGATGGCCTTCTTGTACTCGGCCTGGGTCGCCTCGGGCAGCACGGCGGTCATGTCCGTCTCGATGAACCCGGGCGCCACCACGTTGGCGGTGATGTTGCGGCTGCCCAGCTCGCGGGTGATCGACCGGGCCATGCCGACCAGGCCGGCCTTGCTCGCCGCGTAGTTGACCTGGCCGGGTCCGCCGTACAGGCCGACGACCGAGGAGATGAAGATGATCCTGCCCCACCTGGCGCGCAGCATCTTGCTGGACGCGCGCTTCGCGCAGCGGAACGAGCCGGTCAGGTTCGTGTCCACCACGCGGGTGAACTGGTCCTCGCTCATCCGCAGCAGCAGTGTGTCGTCGGTGATGCCGGCGTTGGCGACGAGCACCTCGACGGGGCCGAGCTCGGCCTCCACGGTCGTGAACGCGGCGTCGACGGCCGCGCTGTCGGTGATGTCACACTGCACGCCGAACAGCCCGTCGGGGGCGCCGGAGCCCCGGTGGGTCACCGCGACCTTGTCGCCCTGCGCGGCGAAGGCCTGCGCGATTGCCAGCCCGATGCCACGGTTACCGCCGGTGACCAGCACGGTCCTCGCCACGTTGCCGCCCTTCTGCGATTCCTGCGATTAGCTGTACGGAGATTAGGTGTTACTGACGGGTACCCGCCAACTCGCCGGTCGGCTGATGTGGGCCATGTGGCGTGGCGGTAACATGGCGGGCGTCTGCACGTGCAAATGCTGACCGCCCGGTGCGGCTGCTGCTCCCTGGAGGTGATCGCTGTGCGAAGTAGCGATCCTTCCAGTCGTGACAGGGTGTAGTCCTTTCCCCGGTCACGGCTCCGCGTGTCTGTTCTCCGTTCCGTCGAGACACACCGTTTGGGAGCACGTCATGAGCCGCTTCATCGCGCCCATTGGATTCTTCCTGGCCGCCGCCTGGGTAGCCGCCCTTTTCTACCTCGTCGGGGCGCACTAACCCGCCGGCCGCCGTCGTGGCTGAGCTCAAACCTCATGATCCGGAAGACATTGTGTCGTCATAGCACAATGCCGGTGAGTTAAGGATTTGCGTCGAGGGTTGTCGATGCCGCGTGGCGGCTTGCGCAGCAACGAAGCTCCCGTTACACATGCTGTCGACCA
>NZ_JBEXDG010000030.1:0-123499 GCF_040605635.1 Dactylosporangium sp. NPDC005555 | reverse complement strand
CGATCTGGCTGCCCGGCCCGCGGCCGAGCCCGCCGAGGCCGCCGCGCCGGCCGCACCCGCCGCGCCGGTGATCGTCGCCCGGTACACCTTCGACGCCGCGGCGAACGGCGCGACCGTCACCGACGACTCCGGCCACGGTCACACACTCACCTCGTCGGCGGGGCACGGCGGCCGGGTCCGGCTCGCCGAGCGCCTCGCCGGCCGGGCGGCGGACTTCCCGGCCCGCTGCACGGGCAAGAAGTGCCCGCACGCGGTGCTGCAGACGCCCGACGCCCCGGAGCTCAATCCCGGCACCGGCCCGGTCCGCTACGGCGCGACGGTCCGCCTGACGAAGAAGGAGACCGGCTCCGGCCAGAACATCGTGCAGAAGGGGTACTCGGCGTCCGGCACCCAGTACAAGCTGCAGATCGACGGCGCGGCCGGCCGCCCGAGCTGCGTGTTCGCCGACGCGGCCGTCCGCGCGATCCACGTGGCGATGTCGGACGTGTCGGTGTCCGACGGCGCCTGGCACCGCCTGGAATGCCGCCGGGCGGGCACCTCGCTGACCGTGCTCGTCGACGACGTGGAGCACGGCACGGCGACCCTGCCGGCGACGCTGTCGGTGGTCAACACCGTGCCGCTCAGCATCGGCGGCAAGGGCACCGGCCTGGACAACGACCAGTTCCACGGCAGCCTCGACGACGTCTGGGTCGCCCGGGGCTGAGCCCCCGCCGTCCGTCCCCCGGGCTCAGGCGCTGCGGGTCCGGGGGACGAAGACGGCGATCACCGCGGCGAGGGCGAGCATCCCGGTCAGCACCGCGAACGCCGCCGTGTACCCGGACTCCGACGGCAGGCCGGACGGGGTCGCGTGGGCGGTGATCACGGCGCTGGCGACCGCCGCGCCGATGGAGCCGCCGATGGTGCGGATGTTGGCGTTCATCCCGCTGGCCACGGCCGTCTGCCCGGCCGGGACGGTCGCCACGATCAGGTTGATCATCGCGGTGAAGGTCAGGCCGAGGCCCACACCGAACGCACCCGTCGCCACGAAGATCTGCCAGTAGGCGCCGTGGAACAGGGTCAGCCCGCCGCACGACACCGCGGCGATCGCCGTGCCGAGCAGCAGCTGGACCTTCTTCGGCACGTACGCGGTCAGCGGCCCGCTCACGAATCCCGCGACGGCCATCGTGACCAGCATCGGCAGCATCGCCAGCCCCGCGCCGGTGACGGTCGTGCCGAAGCCGTAGCCGGTGGACCGCGGCGTCTGCAGGAACTGCGGCAGGAACGCGTAGGTGGCGAACATCCCGGCGCCGAACAACAGCGCCACCGCGTTGGTCGTCCACACCGCCGGCAGGCGCATCATCTGCATGTCGATCAGCGGCTCCGCGGAGCGGAGCTCGACCAGTACCCACGCGGCGATGAGCAGTCCGGACAGCAGCAGCGCGACGATGACCCGCCCCGACGTCCATCCCCAGGCCGGGGCCTTGCTCAGTGGCAGGATCAGAGCGACCAGCCACCCGGACAGCAGCACCCCGGCGAGCCAGTTGATCCGGGCCCGGTGCTCCGAGGCCGGGGACTCGCGGACGAACCGCAGCGCCAGCGCGAACGTGCCCGCCACGACCAGCGCCGGGATCCAGAACAGCGCCCGCCAGTCCAGCGCGGCGACGACCGGGCCGGCGAGGACCACGCCCAGGCCGCCGCCGACGGCGATCAGCGCGGACAGCCCGCCGATCGCGGACGGCACCCTGGCCGGCGGCAGCTCGTCGCGGATGATGCCGAACGAGACGGGGAACACCGCCCCGCCGAGGCCCTGCACGATCCGCCCCACGATCAGGACGCCGATGTTGGGCGCCACGGCGGCGATCACGCAGCCGACCACGATGGCGGCGAGCGCGACGAGGAGGGTGCGGCGTTTGCCGTACATGTCGCCGATCCGCCCCATGATCGGGGTCGCCACGGCGGCGGAGAGCAGCCACGCGGTCAGCACCCACGTGACGGTGCTCTGGCTGGTGCGCAGGTCGTGCTGGATCGTCGGCAGCACCGGGCTGACCAGCGACTGGAGCATGGAGAACGAGGCCGCCGCGGCCGCGAGGGCGGCGAAGGTGAACCGCCCCGCGCGCACCGGTGGTGTGGTGGCGACGGGTGGCGGGCTGAGGGTGAGTGCGCGTGTCATCGGATTCCCTCGGACGCGGTACATTAGTGGAGGTACGCCTCCACATTAACGGAGGGGTGCCTCCGCTTCAAACGTTCGCCTGTATCTGACCGCTGTGCTGGAGAACACATGTCCGCCGAGTCCCCCGTCGCCGTCCGCCGTCCGCAGCGCGCCGACGCCAGGCGCAACTTCGACGCCCTGCTGGCCGCCGCCCGTGAGTCCTTCGCGGAGCAGGGCACCGACGCGTCCCTGGAGGACATCGCGCGGCGCGCCGGCGTCGGGATCGGGACGCTGTACCGCAACTTCCCCACCCGGCAGGACCTGTTCGAGACCGTGTACATCGGCGAGATCGAGCAGCTGTGCCAGACCGCCGAGGACGTCGCCGGCCTGCCCCCGTGGGACGCGCTCGCATCGTGGCTGCACCGGTTCGTGGCGTACGTGGCGACGAAACGCGCCATCTACGAGGCGCTGAACCGCGACTCGGCGATGTTCCGCACCTGCCGCGAGGAGATCTACCGCGTCGGCGAGCCCCTCATGGCCCGCGCCCAGCAGGCCGGCGCCGTCCGCACCGACGTCACCTTCGACGACACCGTCCGGATGATCAGCGGCCTCATGTCCGCCGGCTACCGCGACGAGGCCCAGCGCGACCGGATCCTGCAGGTCGCCCTGGACGGTCTCAAGCGGCACTGACCCCCGGGGCACGGGCGGTGACCAGCCACAGCGCGGCCGGGATCCGGTAGCCGACACCCGGCTCGCGGAATCGTTCGAGCAGGTTCGCCGCTCCGGTACGGGCGGCCGCCTGCGCCTGCGACGAGGACTGCCGGAAGGGCGCGCCGGCCGGGCCGAGGTCGATCAGCCATTCGGCGACGTCGCCGGGGTCGTCGGGCGCGGTGAGGTGCACGTCGTGCGCCTCGGTGGCGACGTCGGCGAAGCCCGCGGCGGTCAGGACGCGCTGGATGCGGCCGGGGTCGGCGAGCGCGAAGGGGCCCGGCTCGGCGCCGACCGGCAGCGGGGGCAGCGCGCCGACGAACGGGGCGGCGCCGAGCACCGCGGCGGGGAGCCAGGCGTTGCCGGCACCCGACCGGAAGACCGTCGCCGCGAAGCGGCCGCCGGGACGCAGGGACCGGCGGACGGCGGCGCACCCGGCGACGGGGTCGGCGAACAGCATCAGGACCATCCGCGAGTACGCGGCGTCGAACGGCCCGCCGGGGATCTCGGGCAGGCGTTCGACGTCGCCGGTCTCGAAGGTCAGGCCCGGGTGGTCCGCGGCCGGGAACCGGGACCGGGCCGCCTCGATCATCGCCGCCGAGAGGTCGACGCCGACCGCTCCACCGCCGGCCGCCGCTTCTCCGACCGCCGCCGTCGTGACGGTGGGCGCTTTGCGGGTGGCCGCGGCCAGTTCGGCGGTGGTGCCGCCGCAACCGCACCCGACGTCCAGGACCCGCTCCCCCGGACGGACCGCCAGGGCCCGCAGCGCGGCCTCGCCGAGCGGCCGGCCGCGGGCGTCGTGCCGGTCCGCGTGCCGGATCCAGCCGGGAGCCGCCGCGGCCCAGAACGCCGCCCCGCCCGGCATCAGAACGGCATCTCGTCGCCGACCACCGTGAACGAGCTGAACCCGGCCGCCTTCCCCGGGTCGAACCCCTCCTCCTGAGCGGCGAGCCCGGCCGCCTTCATCAGCCGCTCCGACTGGAACCGGCGGAACGCGGCCTCCTCGGTCCAGATGTTCAGCACCCGCCAGCCGTCCTCGTACGGACCCGAGACGTGCGCCACCAGGCCCGCCGGGCGGTCCGGGCCGAGATGACGCTCGACCATCCGGTACTCGCGTTCGGACACTCCGGGCATCTGCTGCACGACTCCGTACATCACGCGCTCCTTTGAATAGTGTGACCCTCTATCGAATAGAACACTACGCTGACCGGATGGCTGTCAAGCGGCGGTACGACGCGTCCGGACGGCAGCGGCAGGCGCTGCGGACCAGGGCGGCGATCCTCGACGCGGCCGGCCTGCTCTTCGTCCGCGACGGCTACGCCGCGACACCCCTGACCGCCGTCGCCGCCGAGGCAGGTGTCGCGATCCAGACCGTCTACGCGGTGTTCGGCACCAAACGACAGCTGCTGTCGGACCTCGTGGACCGCACCATCGCCGGCGACGACGAGCCCGTCGCCCTCGCCGACCGGCAGTTCGTCGCCGACATCCAGGCGCTGAGCGACCCGCGGGCGAAGCTGGAGCGCTACGCCCGCCACCTCGCCGAGACCCACGCACGACAGGCGGAGATCATGCGCGCCCTCGCCGGCGCCGCCACCGCCGACCCGGACGCCGCGGCCATCCTCGCCAAGAACGAGACCGAGCGCAGGCAGGGCATGCGGCGCTTCGCCGCCGAGCTCGTCGCGACCGGCGGCACCGACCCGGCCCTCACCGCCGAACAGGTCACCGACGTGCTGTGGCTCGCGATGGACTGGCACAACCACGACTGGCTCGTCCGGCGGTGCGGCTGGTCCGAGGCGGACTTCCAGCGGTGGTACGTGCGCACCACCGCCGCGGCGATCCTCGTCGGCTAGGGTCGGCGCCGTGACCGACATCGAGCCGGGGCTTGCCCGTATCCGGCGGCTGTTCACCCGCCTCGACGAGCTGGGCCGGCCCGAGGCGCGGCCGGCGCCCCTGGAAGCGTCCACAGTGGAGGGATTCGAGGCCCGCAACGGGCTGCGGCTGCCGGAGGGGTACCGCCGCTATCTGCTGGAGTTCGGCGACGCGGACACCGGGCTGCTGGCCCTGGCCGCGTACGGCACGCCGCTGGCCGGGCAGGACGAGGCCGAGGGTTACTTCCGGTGCAGCACCGCGCCGTTCCCGCTGACCCGCGCCTGGGCGGGCACGCCGGAGGAGCTGGAGCAGTACCGCGAAGAGCTCGGCGAGGACGCGGACCATTTGGATCCTGACGACTTCTACGACATCGCCGGCGGGCCCAGGGACGGGATGCTGCACCTCGGCGGCACCCGCAGCCAGCTCTACGCATGGCTGGTCCTCAACGGCCCCCACGAGGGCGAGGTCTGGGTCGACGGCACCGGCTACGCCCCCGACGGATGGGTCGCCCCGGCGGGGGACATGCTGCAGGAGTTCGTGCCCGAACGATGGTGGCACGCGCTGCGCGACGAGCCGTGGTTCCCGGCCGTCGAGGAGCCCGTGGGCGGCCCGGGCTTCCTCGACCTGACCGGCGACTGCCTGGCGCGGATCGTGCTGCGCGCGCAGATCCGCCGGGCCGTGCCCGCCGACGCCGTCCGCGCCGCCGACGAGCGGCTCAGGGCCCTCCGGCACGGCGACGAGTACGACTTCCGGAATCTGTTGCGGCAGAGGGTCTGACATCCGCCGTCTGTCCAATGTAGATGTCCGCTAGCCGACAACCACGCCGGGCCGGAACACGTCACTATTCCGCGTGTGATGACACGAGCTTTGCTCCCGATCGCCGTCGCGGCGATCGCCCTCGCCGGCTGTTCCTCGCAGGACCCGGCCGACACCGCGGCGCCAGCCGCCACCGGGGCGTCCACCACCGCCCCGGCCGCCGCCACGTCCAGCGCGGCGGCACCGACCAGCGCGGCGGCCAGCTCCGCCGGGGGCGCGACCGGCGGGGGCTGCCCCGTCGACGCGGCCACGCTGCAGAAGGCGTTCCAGGCCAACGCGGAGGTCGCCGGTGCGATCATCCTCGGCAAGGGGTTCAAGGACATCAGCTGCTACCAGGGGTACGCGACGGCCCTGACGCAGCCGGAGGCGATGGACACCGCCGTCGTCGTGTTCAAGTACGACGGCACGAAGAAGGCGTGGGCGGCGCTCATCGGCGGCACCGACAACGTCTGCCAGAACAACGTGCCGGCCTCGATCCGCCCGAAGCTCAAGCACTGCACCTGACAGACCGTCCGGCAGACGAACGGGCCGGCGGTCAGCCGGCCTGTTCGCGGGCCTGTTCGCGGGCACGGTAGACGCCCGGGGTCCGGCCGGTCGCGCGGCGGAACGTGTCGACGAAGCTGCTCGGCGTCGCGAACCCGCACCGGTGCGCGACCGTCGTCACCGGCAGGCCCCCGGCGAGCAGGATCATCGCCCGGTGCACGCGGACGTTGGTGCGCCACTGCGGATACGTCATCCCGAACTCGGCGCGGAACAGCCGGGCGAGGGTCCGCTCGCTCGCGCCCGCCTGCCGCGCCAGGGACGACAGGGTCCGCGGCTCCTCCAGGCGGTCCGCCGCTACGGCGCACGCCGCGGCGAGGCGCGCGTCGCGGGCGGTGGGCAGCGCGACGGGTTCCTGCGGCGCCCGGTGCAGGCGGTCCCGGATCACCGCCCGGATCCGCCGCTCCTCTTCGATCGGCAGTTCCGCGTCGGTGCAGGCGACGAGCAGCTCCCGCAGCAGCGGGCCGACGGCGACCACGGTCGGCGCGACCGCCGGCAGCGGCGGGTCGGCGGCCGGGAAGCCGACGGTGTGGAACGCGCTCGCGCCGTGGAACCGGTGCTCGTGCCAGCAGCCCGCGGGAATCCACACGGCCCGGTCCGCCGCCGCGACCCACCCGCCGGCCTCGGTCTGCACGGCGATGACGCCACGGCTGACATACACCAGCTGATGCTGGTCGTGACGGTGCCGGTCGATGTGTGTCCCGGACCCGTGCTCGACGGCCGTCGTCGGCGCGACCGGCATGTGGCGGATGTTCGACATCGATCGGCAGAATACCGGAAGTCCGCACCGTACACCTGCTGCGATCTTGAACGGGTGAGCATCGCCGAACCGACCGCCCCACCGTGGCGCCGCATGCGCGTGTGGGCGACCGCGCACGCCGTCGACGACTTCTACCAGGGCCTCGTGCCCGCCGCGGTGCCCTACTTCGTGCTGGACCGCCACTACGGCTACGTCGCCGGGGCCGGGCTCGCCATGGCCGCCGCGCTCGGCAGCTCCCTGCCGCAGCTGATGTTCGGGGTCCTCGCCGACCGGCGGCGCATGCCGTGGATGTCACCGGTCGGGGTGGCCCTGGCCGGCACCGGCGCGGGTCTCGCCGGGGTCGCGCCGACGTATCCCCTGGTGTGGGCGCTGCTGCTGCTGTCCGGCCTGGGGGTGGCGATGTTCCACCCGGCCGCGGGGCGCGACGCCCGGCTCGCCGCGGGGTCCAGCGCCACCGCGATGAGCTACTTCGCCGCCGGCGGCAGCGTCGGGTTCTTCGTCGCGCCGGCCCTCGCCACCCCGGCGCTGGACGCGTGGGGCGTGGGCGCGACGGCGCTGTTCATCCCGCCGGCCGTGCTCATGGGGTTCGTCCTGCTCCGCCACCAGCGCCGCGTCACGGGCCGGGCCGCCGCCAAGGCTCCGGTGACGGGCCGGGACCGGCCGGGGCAGTTCGCGGTGCTGACGTCCGTGGAGATCGTCCGGTCGGCGGTGTCGTTCGGGGTCAACACGTTCGTCGCCCTGTACTGGATCGATGCGCTGGGTGCGTCGAGCGCGCTCGGTGGCGCCGCCCTCGCTCTCCAGCTCGGCGGCGGCGTCCTGGGCACCCTCGCCGGCGGGCGGATCGCCGACCGGATCGGCCTGGTGCGCACCGTGCGCCTCGGCAACCTCCTGCTCGGTCCCGCGATCGTGCTCCTGCTGCTGTGCCCGGACCCCTACCTCGCGCTGCCCCTGGTGCTGCTGGTCGGGCTGGTCACCAACATCCCCTTCGCGGTGCTGGTGAAGCTCGGCCAGGACTACCTGCCGTCCCGCCCGGGCACCGCGGCGGGCGTCACCCTGGGCCTGGCCGTCAGCGCCGGCGGCCTCGGGATGCCGCTGCTGGGCCTCATCGCGGAGCACCACGGGCCGCGCGGCGCATTCGTCGCCCTGGCGGTCGTGCCCGTCGTGGCGGCCGCCCTGTCCGCCGCGCTCCGCGAGCCGTCTCACGACGTGGTCAGCGACTCCGGCAGCCCCGAGGAGCGCAGGTCGAGCACGTCGGTCGTGGCGCGCAGCGCGGCCAGTACACCCGGATCCGGGGAGTCGAACACGGTCTCGTAGTCGCGCTCCCCGGCCGCCGGGTCGATGCTGAACGCCAGCCGCGGCCCGTCGAGGGAGAACCGCGCGTCGACGCCGGGCTTGTTGCCGCGCGGGTCCTGCCGGTGCCAGGCGCCGCCGAGGTGCACGGCGACGAGGCCGTGCAGCACGAACCCGCCGCCGCCGGTCGCCAGCCGCTGGTAGCACAGGCCCGCCGGGACGCCCTCGGCGCGCAGCAGCGCGGCCAGGAGGTGCGACTTGGCGTAGCACAGCCCGACGCGGTGCTCCAGGACCTCCGAGGCGGTGACGGTGACCCGCGGGTCGCCGGCGTCGAAGGAGTGCCGGACCTCGTCGCGCACGAACTCGTACGCGGCCCGCGCGAACCCTGCGTCGTCCGGATGCCGCCCGCGCAACCCGCCCGCGGCCGCCCGGATGCCGGGATGGTCCGCCTGCACGACGTCGTCCGCGGCGAGAAACGGTGCCCCCATGGCGGCACTGTACCGGTGTACTCTCCCGGACCCATGGGCATGCGTCACGGATACATCGCCGCCACCGCGACCCGCCGGGAGCTGATCGCCGAGCTGGAGCGGCACACGGGCGACTTCGTCGTCGGCGCCGAGGAGCCGTCCCCGTATGACCTGGACCTCGGCCCCGACGACGAGGGCTGGGTCCTCGCCGCCGGCGAGCGCGACGGCCGCGCGTTCCTGCTCGACACGTCGCTGATGCTGTCCAACGAGCCGGACATGCTGGTGGCGATGTCGCAGCGGCTCGGCCTGGTCGCCGGAGCCGGCGCGGAGACCGTCTCCGGCTCCTTCTGGCTGACCGCCGCGCGCGACGGCGAGCTCCTGCGCGCGGTGTACGTGCAGCACAGCACCCAGACCCGCGGCATGGCGATGGGCGACCCGCTGCCGTCCGAGCGCGACCACCCGCTCGAGCGCTTCGGCGGCGTGTCCGCCGCCCTGGCCGCGCTCGGCCTGGATCCCGCACCCTGGCTGGACGGCGGCCCCGCGCACGGCCTGCGCTACACGGCCGCCCGCTTCCCCGCGTCCGGCGCGATCGACGCCGCCCGGGCCGAGCACCACCGGCTGCACGCCCACCCCGCCGGCACCGAGCCGCGGATCACGGTGGTCGCCCACGAGTAGCGCTCAGGCCCGCGACGGCTTCCGCCGCTCGACCCCCGGGATCCCGCCGCCGGTCTGCACCCGCCGCTGCTCGCGCGTGGTGCCGGTCAGGGACCGGGCCTGCGCGGTCTGCGGGACGTAGGACTCGGTGTACTGGACGTACCGGTAGGCGTCGGGCACCGAGATCGCGTCGCCGAGCGCGGGGATGAGCGTGTCCTTCAGCGCGAGCACACCGCCGAGCATCGTCGCGTACTTGATCGAGGCGGCGTTACGGGCCAGGTAGTCGCGGCTCGCCGGGCTGAGGACGCCGGGCGCGGACAGCAGCAGCGGCGCGGCGACGGCCCCGACCATCGCGCCGCCGGTCAGCGCGTCGAACCAGGTCGTCGCGGTCGCCACGCCCGCGGTGCGGGGAGCGTCGAAGAAGAAGTCGGCGACGGCGACCGCGGTCTCGAACTCCGTCGCGCCGAAGACGGGCCAGTACCACAGCGGGTCGGGCCAGGACGGCATCTGCCCGGCCCGGTAACCGCCGAGCAGTGCCCTGACCCCGGGGCCGCCGACGCCGATCATCCGGGTGCCGGTGTCCGGGTCCGGGTCGAGCGAGTCGAGGTAGGCGGCGGTCGCGGCGGGCATCGTGTCGCCGGCGGTGAGGACGATGACGGTGCGGGGGTTCGCGCCGGCCGCGGCACCGGCGGCGAGCGCGTCGTAGTACTTCAGCGAGGTCGCCAGGATGACCGCTCTCGGCCTGGGCTCGATCTCCTTGGCGATGGCGATGGCGGTGTCGTACTCCGTGGCGCCCCACAGCCGGACGGTCTGGTAGCCGAGGGCCTTGACCTGGCTCTCGACCTTCGCCGACAGCGCGACGGTGCCGCCGAGCAGGTACACCTTGCCGCCGGGAGCGAGGATGCGCTGGATCTCGGCCCTGGTACTGCCGTGCAGACCGCCGGGCGGGGTGATGAGCAGCGGGCCCTGCTTGCGCACGGCGAGCGCGGACCCGCCGAGCGCGTCGAGGTACACGTCGTCGCGGGACAGCACGACGACCTTCGCGGGCGGGCGGAAGCTCTCGTCGACGCCCCCCGCGTCATGGTCGGCCCAGTTGTAGCGGGAGGTGGCGACCGCGGTGTCCAGCGCGGTGGCGCCCCACACCCGTTCGACGACGTTGGTGGTGACCGGCTGCCAGGTCGGCAGCGTGCCGTACTCGGCGACCGTGACGACCTCCTTGGTCGCGAGGTTCATCCGCAGGATCTTCGGGTCGCCGGCGCCCCCGGGGCCGTAGCTGGTGAACAGCATGAAGCCGCCGTCCGGGGACCAGGCCGGCTCCTGGTTGCGGATGCTGCCGCCGGTGTTCTCCTCGGTGGTCAGCTGCGCCTGGTTGCCGCCGTCGGCGTCGGCGATCCAGATCTGACGGTTCCGCCCGTACGTGCGGACGAACGCGATCCGGGTGCTGTCGGGAGCGAAGTCGGCGCCCCAGGCATTCGTGATGATCTTCGTGACGGCGGTGTCGCTGTCGACCCGGTAGATGTCGCCGGCCTCATAGGCGTCCGAGGTGTTCGCGAAGTGGCGCTGGAAGACGACCGTGCCGTCGCCGGCGACCGCGGGCTGGGTGTCCCACGTCCCGTAGTCACCGGGCGCGTCGAACAGCGGGACACCGGACGACCAGGTTCCGCTGGTGCTGGCGATGTGGATCCGCCCTGAGTTCGAGTAGATCACGTACCGGCCGCCGGACGTGTAGACCGGTTCGTCGCCGTGTCCGGTGTAGCCGGGGGTCAGCGCATAGCGCCCGGTGCCGTCGGGCCGGACCGACTGGGGACCGTCAGGGCTGTGCGGGAAGACGAACCTGCTGCCGTCGGGTGCCCAGTCGCCGGAGCCGGCCCAGGCGCTCGGGATCAGCTCGCGCGCGTCGGAGCCGTCGGCGTTCGCGATCCAGACCGAGCTGACCTTCCGGAAGGTGATCTTCCCGGCCAGGCCCGGCATCGCCGCCCGCGCCGGTCGCGGCCGGCCCAGGACGGTGGGCGCGACGACCGCCGCGGTGGCCGCGGCGACGGCACCGCGCATGGCGGCGCGCCGCGAGAGTGCGAACGACAAGACATCCTCCCCGATGATCATCGAGGATGATACGGACGCGGACGCCGCCCGACAGGGCCGAACGGGCTAGCGGGGGCGGGTGGTGGAGTAGAGGTGGCTGTCGGGGAACTCCTCGGCGGTGAGGACGCGGCCGACGACGATGACGGCGGTACGCAGGATGCCGGCCTCGCGGACCTGCTCGGCGATGCCGGCGAGGGTGCCACGCAGGATGACCTCATCGGGGCGGCTGGCGCGGGCGACGACGGCGACCGGGCAGTCCTCGCCGTACCAGGGGATGAGCTCCTCGACGACGACGGCGATGCGTTGCACGGCCAGGTGCAGCACGATCGTGGCGCGGCCGGCGGCCAGGGTGGACAGTTCCTCGCCGGGCGGCATCGGGGTCGCGCGGGCCGCGGTGCGGGTCAGGATCAGGGTCTGCGCGACGCCCGGCACGGTCAGCTCGCGGCCCAGCGACGCGGCCGCGGCGGCGAACGCGGGCACGCCCGGCACGATCTCGTAGGGAATGTCCGCGGCGTCGAGGCGGCGCAGCTGCTCGGCCATGGCGCTGAACAAGGACGGGTCGCCGGAGTGCAGGCGGGCGACGTCGTGGCCGGCGGCATGCGCGGCGGTCAGTTCCGCGAGGATCTGGTCGAGGTCGAGGTTCGCGGTGTCGACGAGCCGCGCGCCCGGCGGGCACACGTCGAGCAGCTCGACCGGCACGAGGCTGCCCGCGTACAGGCAGACCGGCGTGCGGGCGAGCACGTCGCGGCCCCGGACCGTGATGAGGTCCGCGGCGCCCGGTCCGGCACCGACGAAGTACACCGTCATTTCCACACCACCCATTGCGTCACCGGCATCATCGGCCGCCAGGCGAGGAACCCGCCGACGGGCGCGGCGCGCTGGACCGCGATCCGGACCAGGGAGCCGCCGTGCGTCGCGTGGAGGTCGGCGACGAGCCGCTCCGACTCGACGGTGACCGCGTTGACGACGAGCCTCCCGCCGGGGCGCAGCGCCGACCAGCAGCGCTCGAACACCCCCGCCGCGGTGAAGCCGCCGCCGATGAAAACGGCGTCGGGGGTCTCCAGGCCGTCGAGGGCATCGGGCGCCGCACCGAGCACTGTGGACAGTTGCGGGACGCCGAGGGTGCGGGCGTTGGCGGTGACGCGGCCGGCGCGGACGGGGTCGCGTTCGACGGCGACGGCACGGCACGAGCGGTGCGCGCGGAGCCATTCGATCGCGATGCTGCCGGATCCGGCGCCGACGTCCCACAGCAGCTCGCCCGGGCGCGGTCCGAGCGCGGCGAGGGTGACGGCGCGGATCTCGCGCTTCGTGATCTGGCCGTCGCTGGCGTACGAGTCGTCGGCGAGCCCGGCGACGACCGGGGTCCCCGTGGTGCCGCGGCAGTCGACGGCGACGACGTTGAGCGGCCCGGCGGCGGTGACGTCCCGGTGGACGCGCTCGTCCGGTCCGCCGAGGGACTCGAGGACGGTGACGGCGCTGCCGCCGAACCCGGTCTCGGCAAGGATCGCGGCGACCTGGGGCGGGGTGGCGGCGCCGGAACTGAGGACGAGCACCTTCCGTCCGTCGTGGAGGACCCGGCGCAGCGCGTCGACGGACCGGCCGACGGCGCTGACCACCTCGACGTCGTCGAGCGCCCAGCCGAGCCGCGCGCAGGCGAGGGACACCGACGACGGGTGCGGCACGACGTGCACGTGTCCCGCGCCGAGGAGCCGCACGAGCGTGGTGCCGATGCCGTGGTACATGGGGTCGCCGCTGGCGAGGACCACGACCCGGTCGGCGTGGTGTTCGGCAAGGAGCCGCGGCAGCGCCGGTACGAGCGGCGACGGCCAGGCGACCTTGCGCACGGCGGTGACGAGGTCGAGCTGCCGGGCGCCGCCGAACACGACGGTGGCGGCGGCGATGGCGGCGTGGCCCTCGGCGGACACGGATGCCAGGCCGTCGGCGCCGATCCCGACCACGGTCACCCCGGGCGCGATCGCGGCGACGGCCACGGTGGCGACGTCCGACGACCGCTTGGCGGCCACGAGGACCGCCGCCGGCGGGACCGGTGACCCGGCGGTCAGCAGCGCCGCGGCTTCGGCGACGCTCGGCGACCCGGCGGTCAGCGACGCCGCGGCTTCGGCGACGCTCGGCGACCCGGCGTCGGAGGCGACCGCGCGGGCGGTCAGCAGCGCCGCGGCCTCGGCGACGCTCGGCGTCCCGGCGTGGGAGGCGACCACTGTGGACGGATTCGGAACGGCGACCCCGGCGAGGACCCCGGCCGGGTGGGTGACGACGTCCCAGCCGTGCCGCGCCGCGACCTCCTCGGCGAGGTCCGCTCGTCCGTCCACCGTGGACAGCGCGACGACGACGTCACCGTCGAACGGCGGCAGGAGCGCCTCGACGTCGTCCGCCGTGGCGGTGGAACGGGCGCCGAACCCTATGACTACGCGCATGCGGCGACCAGCCGGTGGGCCAGTTCCGGGGCGCCGGCCCAGTGCAGGTGCAGGTATGACGCGTGCACCGACCCGACGGTGAACCCTTCCCGCACCGCGCCGCCCTCGCCCCGCCATGCCCACGCGGGATCGACGCCGAACGCCGGGGTGACGGCGGTGCGGTGGAACTCGTGGCCGCTGACCCTGGTGCCGGCCGCGGCGAGGACGTTGTCGGCGACGGCGACGGCGTCGCGGTAGCCGAGGGTCAGCTTCGGGGTCATGGCAGCGTCGACCGGCAGGATGCCGCACATCGGTCTGCCGTCGAGGGTGCGGGCCAGCCACAGAAGCCCGGCGCACTCCGCCGCGACCGGGCCGCCGCGGGCCGCGAGCGCCGCCACCGCCGCGCGCAGCGGCGTGTTGTCGGACAGCTGCTGGGCGTACACCTCGGGGAAGCCACCGCCGACGACGAGTCCGCGCGTTCCGGGCGGCAGCGCCTCGTCCCGCAACGGGTCCACTGTGGACACCTCGGCGCCGGCGGCGGTGAGCAGCTCGACCGTCTCGGCGTAGCTGAACGAGAACGCGGGACCACCGGCGACCGCGACGACGGGCCGCCCGGCGACCGGTTCGGCGGACGCGGGCGACCACGGCTCGCACGTCGACGGCGGCGCGGACCGGGCGACGGCGAGGACCGCGTCGAGGTCGACGCCCGCGGTCACCACGGATGCCAGGGCGCGCACCGACTCCAGGGCCTCGGCGTGCCGCTCCACCACGGGGACCAGGCCGAGGTGGCGGGACGGGGCGGCGACCGCGTCGTGCCGGCGCAGCACTCCGAGGACGGGGGTGCCGACCTCGGCGCACGCGTCGCGGAGGATCTGCTCGTGCCGGTCCGAGCCGACCCGGTTGAGCACGACGCCGGCGATGCGTACGCCGGACCCGAACGACCGGAAGCCGTGCACGACCGCGGCGATCGACCGGGCCTGCGCGGTGGCGTCGACGACGAGGACGACAGGCGCGTCGAGGAGCTTCGCCACGTGCGCGGTCGAGCCGAACTCGCCCGCGCCGGTGCGCCCGTCGAACAGCCCCATGACGCCCTCGACCACGGCGATGTCGGCGTCACGGGCGCCGTGCGCGAACAGCGGCCCGATCCGCTCCTCGCCGACGAGGACCGGGTCGAGGTTGCGGCCGGGGCGGCCGGCGGCGAGGGCGTGGTAGCCGGGGTCGATGTAGTCGGGCCCTACCTTGAACGGCGCCACGCGAAGGCCGCGCGCCGCGAACGCGGCGAGGAGCCCCGTCGCCACGGTGGTCTTGCCCTGGCCGGAGGCCGGTGCCGCGATGACGAGCCTGGCTACCACTCGATGCCCTGCTGGCCCTTGCGTCCCGCGTCCATCGGGTGCTTGACCTTCGTCATCTCGGTGACCAGGTCGGCGAGCTCCATGAGGTCGGGGTGCGCGTCCCGGCCGGTGATGACGACGTGCTGGTTGCCGGGCCGGTCCCGCAGGGTGGCGACGACGTCGGCGACGTCGACCCAGCCCCACTTCATCGGATACGTGAACTCGTCGAGCACATAGAACCGGTGCGCCTCGGCGGCGAGGTCGCGTTTGATCTGCTCCCAGCCCTCGGCGGCCTCGGCGGCGTGGTCGCGGTCGGTGCCGGGACGCTGGATCCAGGACCAGCCCTCCCCCATCTTCTGCCACACGACGGGGCCGCCCTTGCCGGTCTCGCCGAGCGCCTTCAGGGCGGTCTCCTCGCCGACGCGCCACTTCGGGCTCTTCACGAACTGGTACACGGCGATCGGCCAGCCGGCGCTCCACGCGCGCAGCGCCATCCCGAACGCCGCCGTCGACTTGCCCTTGCCCTGTCCTGTGTGGACGGCCAGGATGTGCTGCCGGCGGCGCTGGCGGGTGGTGAGCCCGTCGTCCGGCACGCTCTCGACCTTGCCCTGCGGCATGGCTCAGCTCCCCACTGTGGACAGTGCCGACAGCGGAAGACAGTCGGCGGACAGGGCACGGGCGAGGCGCTGGGCGAGGCCGAGCCGCACGGGTCCGGACTCGCAGTCCACGACGACGGCGGGGATCCCGGCGAGCGCGGGCACGACGGTCAGCGGGTCGGGGCCGCTGGTCGCCCGGCCGTCGGTGACGACGACGAGCAGCGGGCGGCGGCGGGCGTCGCGGCGCTGCTCGCCGTGCAGCGTGCGCGCGGCCTGGCGCAGCCCCGCGGCGAGCGGCGTGCGGCCGCCGGTGCGCAGCTCGGCCAGGCGCAGGACGCCGACCTCGTGGCTGGCGGTCGGCTCGAGGACGGTGGTGGCCTCCGCGCCGCGGAAGGTGATCATGCCGACCTTGTCCCTGCGCTGGTACGCGTCGCGCAGCAGCGACAGCACCGCGGTCTTCACGACGGTCATCCGCCGGCGGGCCGCCATGGACCCGGACGCGTCGACGACGAACAGGACCAGGTTCGCCTCGCGGCCCACTTTGACGGCCTCGCGGAGGTCGCGGGCGTCGACGCTGCGGGACCCGCGCAGCGCGGCGGCGCGGACACTGTCAGGCAGGTGGAGGCTGACGAGTTTGCCGCCGCTGGGCTGCCGCGACCGGACGACCCGGCCGTGCCGTCCGTGGGCGGGCGAGCGCCGGCCGGCGTGGGCGCCCTGCTGCCGGTTCGCCCGGCCGCCGATCTGCAGCAGCCGCGTCTTGTACGGCGCCTGCGCGAACGCCAGCTCACCCGGAGGCTGCGTGCCCGGTGATCCGGCGGCGCGATCGCCCGGGTCACCATCCCCGTCCTCCCCAATTCCCGACAAATCCGAATTGTCGGGCTTCGGGTCGGCTGAAGCGCCGGGCGGGGGTGGGCCACTGCCGGCCGGGTTGCGGTTGCCGCTCCCCCTCCCTTCCGACAGATCCGAACTGCCGGGCGAAGCGCTCGGGTCGTCGGGAGCGCCGGGCGGGAGCGGGTCGCCGCCATCCGGGCCGTCGTCGTCAGGGCCGCCGTCGTCCGGACCGTCGTCGCCGTCCTGGTCGTCGTCCAGGTCGTCGAGCTCATGGTTGAGGATCTCCTCCAGGCGCTCCTGGTCGGCGCCCGGCGGGTCCAGAGGGTCGCGGCGGCGCCGGTGCGGCAGCGCGAGCCGGGCGGCGTCCCGCAGGTCGTCCTTCGTCACGACCGTCCGGCCGTGCCAGGCCGCCAGGGCCACCGCGGTGCGGGCCACGACGATGTCGGCGCGCAGGCCGTCCACCCGGTACGCCAGGCAGATCCGCGCGATCCGGTCCAGCTGCCGGTCGGGCAATGTCACCGCCGGCAGCACCCGCCGCGCGCCGGCGATCCGGGCGGCCAGGGCCGCGTCCTCCTCCGTGTACCGCGCCGCGAAGGTGCCGGGGTCCAGCTCGTACGCCAGCCGCCGCCGCACGACCTCGGCCCTGGGCGCCGCGGTGGAGGGCGCGGCGACGCCGACGACCAGGCCGAACCGGTCGAGGAGCTGTGGGCGGGGCTCGCCCTCCTCCGGGTTCATGGTGCCGACGAGGAGGAAGCGGGCGGCGTGCTTGACGGAGACGCCGTCGCGTTCGACGTGGGCGCGGCCCATCGCCGCCGCGTCGAGGAGCAGATCGACGAGGTGGTCGGGCAGGAGGTTGACCTCGTCGACGTAGAGGACGCCGCGGTGCGCGGCGGCGAGCAGGCCGGGCTCGTAGGCCTTGACCCCGTCGCCGAGGGCGCGCTGCAGGTCGAGGGTGCCGACGACCCGGTCCTCGGTGGCGCCGACGGGCAGCTCGACCAGCGCGGACCGGCGCCTGGCGGCGGGCGCGTCCAGGGAGTGCGGGCCGTCCGGGCAGGACGGGTCGGGGGCGGCGGGGTCGCAGGCGAAGCGGCAGCCGGCGACGACGTCGACCTCGGGCAGGAGGGTGGCGAGGCCCCGCACGACGGTCGACTTGGCGGTGCCCTTCTCACCCCGCACGAGGACCCCGCCGATCGCCGGCGACACGGCGGTGAGCAGCAGGGCGAGGCGCAGGTCTGGCAGGCCGACCACGGCCGAGAACGGATACGGCGACGTCACGGGCACTTCCTTATCGAGCGGGTCCGCGCCCACTGGGTCAACAAGCACGAGCGGCTGGAGTGTCTGACTCCCGGAGCGCCGCCGTGGCCCGTGCATTGGACCGTGACTCCCCGGTCACAGTGGCGGGACCGTCCCAGACTCGCACTGGGTTCCTCCCTGTGGCCGCTCGGGGTTCATCGTGTCCCACGGCTCCCAGTGACGTCAACGTGACCCAAATCCTTCGGGCCGGGCGCGACCGGCCGAACAGATGACGTGGGGGCGGGCTCATCGCACCGGGCGCCGGCGGACCCGCGTGGCGTCCTGACACGCGTGCGCGGCGTGATGGACGCCGTCCTGCGGCCCGTCCTGTGTCTCGTCCTGAGCGTGGGACTGCTGGTGGCGTCGGTGCACCGGGTGCTGCCGCCGCTCGCGCCGGAGACCAGCGTCGCCCCGCCCGGGACCAGGGCCATGTGGCTGTGGGAGCGGGAGCCGCCGGAGACCGTCGTCGCCTGGGCGACCGCCCACTCGGTGTCGACGATCTTCGCGTACTACGACCCGCGCGCCGACGTCACGGAGCTGACCCGGCTCCGCGCGCTGTGCGACGACGCCGGGATCACGCTCGACGCGCTCGGCGGCGAGCCGGCCTGGACGACCGACCACGCGGCCGCGCTCGCCTGGGCCCGTGCCGCCGCCGCCACCGGCCTGTTCCGGGGGCTGCACGTCGACGTCGAGCCCTACCTGCTGCCCGCCTGGCAGCAGGAGCAGGCGGTGCTCGTACCGCAGCTGCTGCGGCTGCTCGACGAGCTGGCGCGGATCGGGCCGCCCCTCGAGCTGGACGTGCCGTTCTGGCTGCCCACCGTGCAGGTCGGCGGGGAGAATCTCGCCGACGCCGTGCTCGCCCGGGTCGACGGCGTCACGGTGATGAGCTACCGCAACACCGCCACCGGCGGCAACTCCATGCTCGGCGTCGCCGACGACCTGCTGCGACGCGCCGGGAAAGCGGCGAAACCGGCCCGGCTCGGCGCGGAGACGCAGGCGCTCGGCGACTGCGCCTACTGCACCTTCCACGGCGGCACCGGCAGCGCCATGCGGGCCACGCTCAGCGACGTCGACCGCGCGGCGCAGCGCTACGCCGCGTTCGAGGGAATCGCGGTGCACCAGTACGTCACCTGGATGGCGCTCACCGGGTAGCTCAACACGCTCCCCGCGCCGCCGATCTGGCAGACGTCACCAAGTCCCGACAGAGAAGGACCTCTCCGATGCGCCGCTCAGCCTCCATCGCCATCGCCTGCGCCGCCGGTGCGGCCGCCGTCCTGCCCGCCGCCGCGCCGGCCAGCGCCGCGGCCCCCGGCCTCGGGCTGACCATCCCGCTGCTCGCGCCGATGGTGCTGGGCCAGACCGGCTGGGTGAGCACGCTGTGGGGCGCGGCCACCGACATCTGCAACGTCAAGGTCACCGCCTCGGGCCCCGGCGTCACCGTCAACTACCCCACGAACACGAGCACCTACTCGTCGCTGTCGAAGGGCGACTCGCTCTCGGCCGGCAGCATCGACTACGCCGCGTTCAACATGACCGTCACCTCGAACACGCTCGTCTCGCTCACGCCGATCACGCTGAACTACACGTACACCGAGAAGACCGCCGGGGCGACGACCTGCGTCGGCACGGCCCGCACCGGCACCTCGACCGCGACCCTGCCGATCGTCCTGGTCAGCGGCGCCGGCCTCACGCAGAAGACCAGCACGGTGACCGTGCCGAAGAAGACCCCGGTCTGGAGCCAGCTGGTGTTCCAGGCGCGCCGCGCCGGCGTCGACGACCTGAAGATCACCGTCTCCGGCGGCCCGACCGGCCTGGGCGTCAGCTACCCCGGCGACCGGACGTACACGCAGCTCAACGACGCGGCGGGGCTGCCCGTCGGCGCCGACGACTACGCGTCGGTGAAGTTCGACGCCACGAACGTCGCCGCCGGCACCTACACGCTCACCGTGAAGCTCGCCTACGGCACCAACGTCGACACCAACACCCTGACGCTCGTCGTCGTCTAGTCAGATCCTTCCCCGCGCAAGGAAAGGACATCGTCATGATCCGCTCCAGAGCGCTGCTCACGCTCGCCACCGTCGCCCTCACGGCCGGTCTGACCGCCGGCTGCGGTGACGAGCCGGCGAGAACCCCGGCCAAGATCTCCGCCCCGTCCGCGCCGACGGCGACGGCCGGCCCGACCGTCAGCGGGTCGTTGACGCCCGAACGGATGGAGACGATCTACCTGGACACGACGGCCGCGCACCTGTGCTCGGTCCAGTCGAGGGTCTACACGGATCCGGGCGCGATGGCCGACGCGTACGCCAGCAAGCCCATCTACAGCGGGCTGACGGACGCGCAGGTCGAGCAATACCAGAAGCGGACCATCAGCGACAAGGACTTCGCCGGCCGGCTCACCGGGCAGATCCAGAAGACCTGCGGAGCCACCCCTGCCGCCACCAGGTGACGCACGACCGCACCGGCCGTCCTCCTACCGGAGGGCGGCCTTGCGGCGCTTCTTCTCCGGCTGCACTGGTGCCCGTCTGGCGGCGAGCCACACCATGGCGCCGACGCCCGCGATGATCAGGGCCGGGATGAGCCAGTCGGTGAGCACGAACGGCGTCTTCGGCACCGTCGGCTGTGCCTCGGGGACGGCGGCCCGCGTCTGCTGCGGCACCGCCGGGGCGCTCTCCTTGTCGCCGGCGCGGGCCAGCGCCTCGGGCGGGCCGGCGGTCGGGGCGGTCCAGCCCGCCGGGGCCGGTGTCACCGCCCCGCTGTAGGTGAACCGCAGCTGCCCCTTGACCGCCTCGCCGTCGGAGGCGACCGACTGGTAGGCGACCGTGTAGAGCCCCTGCTCAGGCCAGTGCGACACCGGCACGATCGCCGGGAAGCCGGTGTTGTACGACCTGGGCTCGAACTTCCCGTCGACGAGGAAATACTCCTGGACCGGCTTGTCGAGGCGCTTCGGCTCCCCGCCGCGCCACCCGCCGTCGACCCGCAGCCCGGACGGCGCGGTGACCGTGAACCAGGCGAACGACGCGGGCTGCTCCGTGAAGTAGAGCGTCACGTCGGCCCGCGGCTTGTCCACGGTGCTGTCCTGGACCGGGTCTGACATGGCGAGCTGCCCGTGGGCCCATGCGGGCGACGCCGGCAGCACGAGGCCGAGTGCGGCGACGAGCGTCAGCGCCGCGATTCTGATCAAACTGACGCGGACCCATCGCATCGGCACATGATGCCGGGTTCCCCCATGAGCGACAAGACGCTAAATTCACAGCCCTGACAAACCCCCGCCGCTCCGGGAGCCTCTTCGTGCCTGCAGTTCGTGCCGCCGTCCTCACCGCCACGGTCATCCTCGCCCTGGCCGGGTGCTCCTCGTCCCCCTCGACGTCCGCCTCGGCGCCGGCTCCCGCACCCTCGGTGACGACCGCGACCGCCACCGGCACCGACGCGGCATCACCGACCGCGGGGGCCGCTTCCATGCCGCCGTCGCCGGTTCCGACCTTCGACAAGGAGATCGTCGTCTCCGTCGCGAAACGGAAGGTGACACCGCCGACCGGGCGGGTCGAGGTCGCCAAGGGCAACCTGGTGCGGATCACCGTGACCTCCGACGTCGCCGACGAGCTGCACGTCCACGGCTACGACAAGAGCCTGGCCCTGCCGGCCGGGACGCCCGCGTCGATCGAGCTGCGGGTCGACCGGACCGGGCTGTTCGAGGTGGAGACGCACTCGTCGCACCTGGTGCTCTTCCAGCTCGTGGTCCGTTGAACACGATCCTGGCCCACGGGGTCGGCGGCCGCCAGGACCTGCCGCTCACCCTGGGGCAGCTGCTCGCCGGCGCGGCCGCCGCGCTGATCGTGTCGTTCCTCGTGCTCGGCGTCGCGTGGCGCACCCCCCGCCTGGACCCGTCCGCGGGCCGGCCCGTCCTTGCACGGACCGTGCCCGCAGTCGTGCCGCGCCTGGTGGGCATCGCGCTCCTCGCCGTCCTGGCGTGGGCGTTCACGCGGCCCGACACGGCCGAGAATCCCGCGGCCGGCATCGTGTACGTGCTGTTCTGGGTCGGACTGGTGCCGCTGTCGCTGCTGCTCGGCCCGGTCTGGCGTTCCCTGAACCCGCTGCGGACGCTGTCGATGGGCTTCACGGCCCGCCGTCCGCTGCCCGAGGGGTTCGGCTACTGGCCCGCCGCGGCCGGGCTGTTCGCGTTCGCGTGGCTGGAGCTCGTCGCGCCGGACCGGGCCACCCTGCCGGTCCTCGGCGCCTGGCTGCTCGTGTACGCCGCCGCCATGCTGATCGGCGCCTTCGTCTACGGCCCCGACTGGCACACGCGCGGTGACGCGTTCGAGGTGCTCAGCGACCTCGCCGGGCGGCTCGCGATCATCGGCCGCCGCCCCGACGGCACCCGCGTGCTGCGCAACCCCCTCGACGGGATCGCCGGCCTGCGCCCCGCACCCGGGCTCGTCGCCGTCGTCGTGGTGCTGCTCGGCGCCACCTTCTACGACGCGATGTCCGGCGCCCTGTTCTGGCTGCGGTTCACCCAGGAGAACGGGCTGCCGGCACCCGTGACCGGCACCCTCGGGCTGCTCGCCGTCATCGGCGCGGTGGCACTGGCGTACACCGTGGCGACCCGCACGGCCGGTCGGCGCGGCCACACGTCGGCGGAGCGGACGCCCGGCGAGCTGGCCCACTCGATCGTGCCGATCGTCGTCGGCTACGTCGTGGCGCACTACTACTCGCTGTTCGTCCTGGAGGGCCAGCGCACCGTCGCCCTGCTGCTGGACAAACCGGACTTCGACCCGTGGACCGGCGTGATCACCCCGACGGGCGTCGCCAACGTCCAGATCACCGCCATCATCCTCGGCCACCTCGTCGGCACCGTCCTCGCCCACGACCGCGCCCTGAAACTCTTCCCCCGCGCCCAGGCCATGACCGGCCAGGTGCCGCTGCTGGGCCTGATGGTGGCGTACACGGTCGCCGGCCTGCTCCTGCTCTTCACCGGCTGAGGCGCCCGTAACGCTTGGTAGAGCGGCGCGAGGGAGGAGCGCCGCTCTACCGGTCCAGCGATATATGTGTATCGAAGGGGGGTCCTTCGAGCTAGTCCTTGCGAGGGCCTCGAGGAAGACCCTTTCAGTTGCTGCTGGGAAGAGCGTGCCGTCCCGGACTTGGCGTGGACTTGGCGAACACTTGCGCCGCCCTGTCACCCACCCGACACCTCCGACCGGTATCATCCGGGGGCCTCTCGCCTCGTGCACCTGGCGTGCGGACTCCTGCTCGGCTTCCTGGAGCGTCTCACCGCCGCCGGTCAGGACTTCATGAACGGCTGAAGCAGTCCCGGGTCCGCGACGGCGGCCTCGACGAGGGCCCGCTCGTCGGCGGTGAGTTCGAGCCGCCCGAGCCGATCGCCCCACTCGGCGACCCGCTCGGGCTCCTCCAGGGCCGTGGACAGTTCGATGAGCGCCGCCAGGGCGAGGGCCCGCTCGACGGTCGTCGCGGTGTCGCCGTGGCGGCGCAGGCCCGAGTTCAACGCCCGGAACGCGGCCTTGTCGTCCTGCTTGAACTCCCGCAGGATCCGCGCGTTGTCCAGGACCTTCGCCAGCCCTTCAAGCCGTTTGGATCCGCCGTACTCCACCTCGACCGGCTCATCGCGCTGGATGAAGATGACCGAGTTCCCGGACGGGTCCATGACCGTGAACCGGGAGGCGCCGGGGCGGAACCTCGTGATGCGCGGCAGCCCCTTGGCCAGCACCTTGCCGTACGAGCGGCGCATCGCCTCCGTGAAAGCGGCGTGGTACGGCGCGACCGAGTCGACCATGACCAGGCACCCGCCGAGGTCCTCCCGCGCGTCCTCGATGCCGCCCGGCGCCTGCTTGTAGTGCAGCGCGATCCCGCGCCACTCGAACGCCAGATACAGGTAGGGCCTGCGCTGCTCGTACGTCACGGCGAACCCGAGCGACCGCCAGAACGCGGTGGTCTCCTCGGGCGCGACGCACCCCATCAGCGGCACGGTGGTCTCGTTCGGCCGCACCCGTTCGTCAAGCGTCATCATCGGCAGCAGTGTGCCAAAGGGGCGCCGGACCCGCACATGCAAGAAATGGCGGGAAGATCGCAAGAAGTCGATGAGCGATCCCGGGAGGGGCGAGAACGGCCCGATTCGCTGATGCGCGGGTGGCACGTTTCCGGGATTTTGGGTCTGGCGGACGCCCGTACCGTTAGGTCCAACAGCGCGACACCGAGATGACATCCGAGAGGACCACCCCCATGAGCGAGTACGGCGAGATCGAGACCGGCGAGTCCCACAGCGGCCTCGCGGAGGCCCACGCGGAGAGCGGCAGCGAGCAGGACTACAACTCGCAGTACGGGATCCTCGAGACCGACCACCAGAGCATCGAGCACACCGAGTACGAGAACGTCAAGCACATCGAGTACACGGACGCCGCGGGCAACCACTACGAGGTGACCGAGTACACGCGCTACGAGCACACCGAGATCGAGTCGGAGCACACCTTCGCCGCGTACGGCCAGGAGGGTTCCGCCGGCTTCGGCGCCGCCGAGATCGAGGGTGCCGAGGCGTCGGACTCGCAGGTCATGTCGCTCACGGAGCGCTTCGAGAGCTTCCTCGGCAACGTCATGGACGGCCCGAACTACGAGATCTCCGACAGCAGCGCCTGACCACCCGGCTCGGGTGCGTCTCGACTGCGCTAGGAACGCCGGTCGGCCTTCGGGCCGGCCGGCGTTCCGCTGTGGACCGCGACAACCCGGTGGATCGCTGGTGTCAGAGCCCCAGGATTCACCGGGTTGTCGACCGGGGCGGCTCAGCGGGTGGCCGGGACCTTCTCCGTCGGCACCGGGTCGGGGGTGGCCAGGTCGAGGGTGCTGCGGAGTTTGGTGGGGCGCATCAGGGCCGCGGCGACGACGCCGATGACCGCGATGCCGGCCGAGATGAGGAAGATGTGGCCGGTCGCGTCGCCGTAAGCGGCGCGGACGATGTGTTGCAGGGCGGGCGGGAGGGCGCCCAGGTTGAGGTTGCTGGTGGTGCCGCCGGAGCCGGCCGGGACACCAGCCGCTGCGAGGGAGTGCGTGATGTTGTCGGTGACACGGCGGGCGAGGACGGCGCCGAGGACCGAGACGCCGATGGTGCCGCCGAGGGAGCGAAAGAAGGCGATCGTCGAGCTCGCCGCGCCGATGTCGCGCAGCGGCACGGTGTTCTGGACGGCGAGGACGAGGTTCTGCATGGAGGAGCCGACGCCGATGCCGACCAGGAGCATGGCCGCGCCGACGAAGACGAGCGACGTCTCGTGGTCGATGGTGGCCAGGGCGGCGAAGCCGAGCACGAGCACGACGGTGCCGGCGACGATGTACGGCTTGATGTTGCCGGAGCGGGTGATGAGCCGGCCGACGACGATGGACGCGACGAGGACGCCGGCCATGAGCGGGATGGTGAGCAGGCCCGCCTCGGTCGGGGTGTAGCCGCGGCCGATCTGGAAGTACTGGCCGAGGAAGACGGCGCCGCCGAACATGGCCATGCCGACCGCGAGGCTGGCGATGATCGACAGGGCGGTGGTCCGCTGCCGGACGATGTCCAGCGGGACGACGGGCTCGGCGGCGCGGGACTCGACCCAGACGGCGATCGCGAGCAGCGCGAGCCCGCCGAGGACCATCGCGAAGGTCTGCCACGACAGCCACGCGAACGAGCCGTCCACGAACGACACCCAGATGAGCAGGACGCTGACGCCGGCGGCGATCAGTGACGCACCGAGGTAGTCGATCTTGGCCGGGCGCTTGACGGTGACGAGGTGCAGGGTCTTCTGCAGGACGAACAGCGCGATGATGGCGACCGGGACGCCGACGAAGAAGCACCAGCGCCAGCCGAGCCACGAGGTGTCCACGATGACGCCGCCGAGCAGCGGGCCGCCGACGGTGGCGACCGCCATCACGCCGCCGAGATAGCCGTTGTACCGGCCACGCTCCCGCGGCGGGATCATGGCCGCGATGACGACCTGGACGAGGGCCTGCAGGCCGCCGACGCCGATGCCCTGGAAGGCGCGGGCGGCGATCAGCTCTCCGGCGTTCTGCGAGAGACCGGCCAGGATCGAGCCGACCACGAAGATGACGATGGAGATCTGGACGAGGAGCTTCTTGCTGTACAGGTCGGACAGCTTGCCCCAGATCGGCGTGGTGGCGGTCGCGGTGAGCAGGGTCGCGGTGACGACCCAGGTGTACTGCCCCTGCGTGCCGTTGAGCGCCCCGATGATCTTCGGCAGGGCCGTGGAGACGATCGTGGAGCTCACCAGCGCCACGAACAGCACGAGCAGCAGCCCGCTCAACGCCTCGAGGATCTGCCGATGGCTCATCGGCTCCTCGGTTTTGACCTGACTCATCGGGATGCCTCCAAAGGCGACAACGGCGAAACGCTCAATGCGTTCGTGAAACGGCGGAGGTGGGCGCCGAACTGTTCGATGTCGGCGGCGCTCCAGTCCTGGAGCGCGCCGGCGAGCAGGGCGTCGTACCAGGCCTCGGCCTCGGCGAGGGTCCGGCGGCCGGACTCGGTGAGCTCGAGCAGCGACGCCCGCCCGTCGTTCGGGTCGGCGACCCGCCGGACGAGACCGGCCTGCGAGGCGGCGCTGACCGCCCGGCTGGTCGTCGACTGGTCCAGCGCGCACCGCGCGGCGACGTCCTTGAGATGGCACGAGCCGGAGCGCTCGATCGCCTGCAGCAGCCCGACCGTCCCCGCCGGCAGGACGGGGTGCCGCCGCTGCTTGAGCACGCGGAGGACCTTCATCAGCTCGTACAGATCGTCGCGCAGCTCCATCGGACACCTCCCAGATACTTGCCTTCTACAAGCATCTAGAAACGTTGCCCAGTGCGCAAGTTTTCCCGGTGAGAAGTGGGTAACATTCGAGCGTGAGCAGCGGCAACAGCGTCGGCACCGGCCTGCGGGAGCGCAAGAAGGCCGCCACCCGGCAGGCCCTGCACGAGGCCGCCGTCCGGCTGGCGATCGAGCACGGCCTCGACCGGGTCACCGTCGAGGCGATCGCGGACGCCGCCGAGGTGTCCAGGCGGACGTTCTCCAACTACTTCGCCAGCAAGGAGGAGGCGCTCCTCTACGGCGACCACGCCCGCATGTGCCTGCTCCTGGAGGCGGTGCGGGCCCGCCCGGCGGACGAGGCGCCGTGGCCGGTGCTGACCGCCGCCGCCGTCGAGGTGTTCCAGGTCCTCGGCACCCGCGACCCGAAGTGGATCGCCCAGGTGCGGCTCGTCCGCCGGCACCCGGCACTGGCCGCGCAGCAGGTCACCACGTACACGTCGATGGAGGACGGCCTGACCGCGGAGCTGTCGGCGCGCGGCGTGACCGGCCCGGTCCGCGCCCGGCTGATGGCGGCGGCGTTCATGACGTCGCTGCGGGTGGCGGTGCAGGCGTATCCGGACCGCACCGAGGGCGCACCGTTCATCGACGTCATACGGGAAGCCCTCGCCACGACGGGCGAGGGCTTCCGGGAGCGCTGAGCGTCAGCGGGCGCCGGTCAGCCGCGGGCGCAGCATGAGCAGCACGCCCAGGGTCAGGTAGCCGATGACCAGGTGGGCGCCGCCGATGTAGTCCGCGACCGGCGAGCCGAAGATGCCGAACGCGGGGACCGTGACGACGGCCCAGCTCTCCGCGACGACCGGCCACACCCGCAGCGAACCCTTCCAGCGGCCCGCGACGGCGAGCTTCACGCCGATGACGGCCATGCCGAGCATCGACAGCGGCCAGAAGACGTCCATCGGGACGAGCCACGCCGAGTCCCGCAGCGCCGGCACCGCGTGCAGGAAGCTCCACAGCGTGGCGACGGCGAGCAGCACGTGCTCGACGACGAGCATGCCGCGGGCGACCCTGGTGAGGCCGGTCGCCCGGGTGCGGACCTGGATCGCCAGGAGCGCGAACAGGCCCAGCTGGAACAGGCCGCCGGTGACGTCGGTGATGGTGCGGCCCAGGGAGTCCGTGGGGTTGTTGCCGACGGTGAACATGCTGGTGGCCCATGCGGCGGTCCCGAGGGCCAGGACGAGGCCCAGCCCGCGGACGCAGCCGGCGGTGATCGCGGCGGGTGCCGGCTGGCCGGTGAGGTCGTCGGTGCGGGCGGGGACGGGCTCGGTGCGGATCGACATGACAGGTCCTTCTATGTGAACGGCGCAGGTCGCCGGGTATGCCGGGAATCCTGCGCCCCGCACCGACCCGGGCGGCAGGGCCGAGCGCCCCCGTTCGGGTCCCCGGAAAAGTCCCGGCCGCAACGGGACCCGCGTCCTCGGGACCGCGGGACTGCGCTGCTGTCACGATGAGCCGCATGCGCATGCGGCTCCCCACCCTGGCGGGCGGGCTCTTCGTCCTGCTCACCCTGGCCTCGACGGTCGCCTCGATCGTCCTGGAGGTCGCGCTCGGCGCCGGGCGCCGCGCCGCCGACGGCATCGAGGCGGGCTGGATCCCGGGCCTCGCCGGCCTCGCCCTCGCCGTGCCCGGCGCGCTGCTGGCCCGCAAGGTCCCCCGCAACGCGGTCGCCTGGATCCTGTGCGTCACCGGCCTGCACTGGGCCGCCGACGGCACCTGCGCCTCGTGGGCCAGCTACGCCACCGCCCAGGACCCCGCGCTGCCCGGCGCCACGATCGCCTGGTGGCTGTACCAGCGGCTCGGCGCGTCGCTGCTGTTCTCGCTGCCGCTGCTGCTGGTGTTCTACCCCGACGGCCGCCCGCCCGCCGGTCGGTGGCGCTGGGCGGCGTACATCAGCCTCGGCTGCACCGCGATCCTGCCGCTGACGCTGCTGTTCGTGCCTGCCCGCATCGCCGGCGCGCAGGACTCGGGCCCGCTGGACCACCTGTCCGCGGACCTGCTCAGCCTCCCCTTGCCCGACGGCGCGTGGCAGGTGCTCCTGCGGGTGGGCTACGCGGCGCTGCCGTTGAGCATGCTGGTCCCGTTCGCGGTGGTGTTCCGCCGGTACCGCATGGCGCAGGGCCTCGGGAAGACGCGGATGCGGTGGCTGCTGTGGGCCGGCGTCGTCGACCTGCTGGTGATGCTGTCGTCGCTGCTGCTGCCCCAGTCGGCGCTGTCCCTCGGCCTGGTCGTCGCGATCGTCGTCACCGGCGGCGCGATCGCGGTCGGCATCCTGCGTCCCCGTCTCGTCGACATCGACCGGCTCCTCGGCGGCACCGTCCTCTACGGCGCCCTCGCCACGCTCGTCGTCGCCGTCGACGCGGTCCTGCTCGCCGCGGCGACGACCCTGCTCGGCCAGCAGGGTGCCGCACTGGCCGGGCTGCTCGTCGTGATGCTGGTGTACGGGCCGCTGCGGCACCGCCTCTGGCACCTCGTGCAGCGGGTGGTGCTGGGCCGGCGGCACGACCCGTACCGTGTCGTCTCCGGCCTCGCCGAGCAGCTGGAACGCACCGACAGCCCCGAGGACCAGCTCCTCGCCGTGGCCCGCAGCGTCGCCGAGGCGTTCAAGGCGCCGTACGTCGCCGTCGAGGTCCACCGTGGCGGGGACCCGACGCTGCTCGCCGAGCACGGGCAGCCGGTGCCCGACGTGTCGACGCTGCCCATCACGTACCGTGGCGAAACCGTCGGCCGGTTGATCCTGCCGGCCAGTGGCCCGCGCACCGTGCTGTCCCCGCGCGACGAACGGCTCCTCGCCGACGTGGTCCGGCAGGCGGCCGCCGCGGCACGCTCCAGCCACCTCGCCGCGGAGCTGCAGCGCAGCCGGGAGCGCCTGGTCGGGGCGCGCGAGGAGGAGCGCCGCCGGGTGCGCCGGGACCTGCACGACGGCCTCGGCCCGGCGCTCGGCGGCGTCGCGTTGCGCATCGACACCGCCCGCAACCTGCTGCGGTCGTCGCCCGCGCGCGCCGACGAGATGCTGAAGCAGGCGCGGGAGGACGTGTCGACGGCCCTGGCCGATGTGCGGCGGCTCGTGCACGACCTGCGGCCGCCGGCCCTGGACGACGTGGGCCTGATCGGCGCCGTCGACCAGGTCGCGGACCGTCTCCGCACGCCGTCGCTGACGATCCGGGTCACGGGTTCGCCGCCCGTGGGGCTGGCAGCGGCGGTGGAGGTGGCCGCATACCGGATCGCGTCGGAGGCCCTGGCGAACGTGTCGAAGCACGCGCGGGCCGGGGTCGCCTGCGCCGACTTCTCGATTGTCTCGGACACGCTCGTGGTGTCGGTGACCGACGACGGGTGCGGGATCGCACCGGGGACCCCGTCCGGGGTCGGGCTCGTCTCGCTGCGGGAGCGCGCCGCCGAGCTCGGCGGGCGGTGCGAGATCGAGTGCCCGCCCGGCGGCGGCACCACGGTCCGCGCCACGCTGCCGCTAGGATCTTCTTCTTTGCAGGAGGTGCCCGATGGCCGATGAGCCGGTCCGGGTCCTGGTCGCCGACGACCACCCGATCTTCCGCGACGGCCTCGCCGTGCTCCTCGGCTCGGTGGCCGGCATCGAGGTCGTCGGCACCGCCGCCACCGGCGCGGAGGCCGTCGCGCTCGCCGTCGACCTGCTCCCCGACGTCGTCGTCATGGACGTGCAGATGCCCGGCCTGAACGGCATCGAGGCCACCCGCCGCCTGGCCGGTGAGGCCCCGTCGGTCGGCGTCGTCGTGCTCACCATGTCCGAGGACGACGGCACCGTCTTCAGCGCCGTCCGCGCCGGCGCCCGCGGCTACCTCGTCAAGGGCGCCGAGCAGGAGGAGATCGTCCGCGCCATCAACACCGTCGCGTCCGGCGGTGCCGTCTTCGGCGCGACCCTCGCCCGGCGCATCGCCGAGTTCTTCGCCGCCGGCCCACCGACGGCGACCACGGCCTTCCCGGAGCTCACCGCCCGCGAGCGGGAGATCCTCGACCTGCTCGCCGCGGGCCGCTCCAACGCGCAGATCGCCCAGGCCCTGTTCCTGTCCCAGAAGACCGTCCGCAACAACGTCTCGAACGTCTTCGCCAAGCTCCAGGTCGCCGACCGTTCCGAGGCCATCGTCAGAGCCCGCGAGGCGGGCCTGGGCCTCAACGGGACGTGATCGACGCGATCAGGCCGTATTCGACAGCTTCCTCGGCGGACAGCACCCGCCCGGTCGACAGGTCGTCCTCGACCCGGGACCTCGGCTGGCCGGTCGCCGCGGCGATGCGCAGCACCAGGTCCTCCAGGTCGCGCAGATACCGCCCGGCCTCGGCGACGACCTGGTCGGCCGTGCCGCCCGGACTGGTCACCTTCGGCTCGGACAGCCGGAACCGCGCGTGCGCGAACGCCGACCTGGCCTGCGCCGCGCAGAACACCCCGATCGCCGCGCCCCCGACCTGACCGACGGCCGTCGCGTGGACCGGCGCGTGCACCGAGTCGAGCGCGTCGACGAGCGTGAACACCGCCGCGAGCTGGCCTTCCTCGGCCGACAGGTGCAACGTGATCGGCTCCTGCCCGATCGCGTCGAGCGCGAGCAGGGTCGCCGCGGCCCGCCCGGCCATCTCCGGCTCGATCGCGCCGCGCAGGAACACCATGCGCCGCCCGAACAGCTGCTCATCGAGCCACGGCGCGTGCTGCGGCGGCTGCCGCGGCTCGTCGTCGGGTCGCCAATCGGGCCGGAACCGCGAACTGTGCTCCATCCGCCCGACCCTAGGCGACCACCCCGCCCCTCAGCAGCTCCCGGCCCTCGTTTCCGCCACGAGCGCAACGCCCGCTACGGGACGCGCCGCTGCCGGCCGGCGTACACCCGCTTCGGCACGACCATCCGCCACGCGTCGACGACCAGCTCCCTGAGCTCCTCGCCGACGCTCCCCATCCGCACATCCTGACGGCACGCCGGACACCGGTGACCACCCCCGGCGGGGGCGGTCACCGGTGCGGAGCGTCAGGAGAAGTACCGCAACCAGACGTAGCCCCAGGCGATGATCGTGGTCATCACGGTGGTGACGATGCCGTAGCGGGTGAACTGCCAGAAGCTGATCGGCTCGCCGGAGCGGGCCGCGATGCCCAGGACGACGACGTTGGCGCTCGCGGCGATCGCGGTGCCGTTGCCGCCGAAGTCGGCGCCGAGCGCGAACGCCCACCACAGCGACTGGCCGGTGGCCGCGTCCGGAGTGGTCGCGACGATGTCCTCGACGATCGGAGCCATCGTCGCCACGTACGGGATGTTGTCGAAGAACGCGCCCAGCACCGCGGATCCGAAGAGCAGCCCGGTCGCCGCGGCGAAGTAGTTGTCGCCGACCTGGCCGGTCGCCCAAGCGCCGATGCGGTGGATGACACCGGTCTCCACGAGGCCGCCGACCATGACGAACAGGCCCATGAAGAAGACCAGCGTCGACCACTCGACCTCCTCCAGGTAGGCCTCGGTCGAGACGCGGGACACGAGCACCATGAGGCCGGCGCCGAGCAGCGCGATGATGGCCGGTTCGACGTGGATGACCGCGTGCAGCGCGAACCCGATGACGACGAGCGTGAGCACCGCCAGGCAGCGGACCAGCAGGCGATGGTCCTTGATCGAGGCGCGCTCGTCCAGGGCCATGACCTCGGCGACCCGCTCCGGGTGGTATTCGAAGCGTTTGCGGAACATGACCCAGGCCAGGAGCACGAACAGGACGAACACGATCGCGACGATCGGCGCCATGTGCACGATGAAGTCGTTGAACGTGAGCCCGGCGCGGCTGCCGATGATGATGTTCGGCGGGTCGCCGATGAGGGTGGCGGCGCCGCCGATGTTGGAGGCGAGGGCCTCCGCGATCAGGTACGGCGCGGCCGGGATCCCCAGCTTGCGGCAGACCAGGACGGTCACCGGGGCGACCAGCATGATCGTGGTGACGTTGTCCAGGAACGGCGACGCCACCGCGGTGATCACCATGAGGAGCACGAGGAGTTTGTACGGGCGGCCACCGGACCGTTTCGCGGCCCAGATGGCGAGGAATTCGAACACGCCGGTCTGCTTGATGACGCCGACGATGATCATCATGCCGAGCAGCAGGAAGATGACGTTCCAGTCGATGCCGGCGTGCTCGGAGAAGAACACGTCCTTGCCCGGCACCAGGCCCAGCAGGGCCATCATGCCGGCGGCGAACAGGGCGACGGCGACCCGGTGGACCTTCTCCGTGGCGATGAGGACGAACGCGATCGTGAAGATCGCGATCGCTGCCAGGGCGCTCACCGGCGGCCCGGCGGGCCGTGCGGCGTGGCGAGCTGACGGGGGTGCGGCGGTATGCGGAACATGACGAACGACCTCCAGAAAAGGGCAACGCAAACGAAACCGTCGACCCGGCTGGGTCACGGCTGCGGACACGAAGAACTTTCAGGAGTTGGGCGGTCCCCGGCAGCCCGGCGCGACGATGCACCGTCCACGATGGACGGTGGCCGGGACCGCCGCCGCGGGCGACCATGCCTGCGGCGGGACGATCTCGACGACGCTGGGCAGCACGGCGAGCCAGTGCGGCCCGTCGGTGTGGGTGTCGGAGCTCCCGGACGCCCGCGGGAGCTTGCGACCCTGCGGGGCGTCGGCGCCCGGCACGGCGGACGTGACGCTCGCGGTGCGCGCGACCTGGAACATGTCGCCGGGCAGGGCGTAATGGGCGTGGGTGAGGCCGAGCAGCATCGCGCAGACGCTCAGCGCGAGGCTCACCGCGGTCGCGCGCAACGTCGCCGAGGTCCTCATCCCACACCTCCCCCTCGCTCGATGAACCCGGAAGCCTACCTGGCATCGGCGAGAATCGCAGGATGACGACGAGTTTTCCGGTTTCTGCCGAACTGCCACTTTCGGCTGTCACCATGCGGGGGTAGGTACAGCCGCCTCACGACCTCTGGAGTGCGCATGGTGGACGACTCGATCACCGAGTCCGGCCTCGCCGAACGGGACCTCGCCGAGATCGTGAACGAGGTCTGGGACGCGTACCTGCAGCAGTCGGACGCGCAGACGACCGATCATGAGCCGGCGCTGGACACGCGGCCCATCACCGCCGCCGTGTCGATCACCGGCGCCTGGGAAGGGCACGTGCGGGTGCTGGTGCCGGCGATGGCCGCCACCGACATCACCGGGCTGATGCTGGCGATGGACCCCGACGAGGTCACGGACCAGGACGTCACGGACGCCATGGGCGAGCTCATCAACGTCGTCGGCGGCAACCTCAAGAACCGCGGGGCGCAGCCGGCGAAGCTGGGCCTGCCCGTCGTCGCGACCGGCAAGATGCTCTTCCCGTCGACCCGGGAGACGCACCGCCTCGCCGTCGGCTGGCAGGGCAAGCCCGACCAGCCGATCACCTTCAGCGTCCTGCACGTGCACCGTGACCGCCCCGTTCCAGCCAGGACGGCATGAATGCGCCTCGAAGTCCACCGCGATCGCCCCGTTCCAGCCAGGACGGCGTGAATGCGCCTCGAAGTCCACCGTGACCGCCCCGTTCCAGCCAGGACGGCGTGAACTCCCCTACCAGGCTCGCTGCCGCACCAGGGCGGCCTCGATGCGTTCCGCCGGTGCCGGCGTGCCGTAGTAGTGGCCCTGGCCGTACCGGCAGCCCGCCGTCCGCACGACCTCCAGGTGCCGCTCCGCCTCGAGACCGTGGGCGACGACCGTCACGTTGAGCCGCCGCGCCAGCTGGACCACGACGTCGATGATCGGCGCCGTCGTCGCTCCGGCCGTGGGCTGCGACGCGAACAGTGAGCCGTCGACCTTCAGCACGTCCGTCGGCAGGCGCCGCAGATGCGCCAGCGACGTGGTGCCGGTGCCGAAGCCGTCCAGCGCCGTGCGCACCCCGACCGCCCGCACCGTGGCGAGCGGCTCGACGACCCGCTCCAGGTCGGCGCCGAGCTCCCGCTCCGACAGCTCGACGACCAGGTCCGCCGGGTCGATCTGGTGACTGTCCAGGGTCAGGCTGAGCCGGGTCGCGAACCCGTCGGCGACGAGGTCGTCGATCGCGACGTTGACCGACATCCACAGCCGGTACCCCTCGTGCTGCCACGACGACAGCTGCCGGCACGCCTTGTTGAGCACCCAGTCGTGCAGCTCGTGGGTGATCCCGAGCTCCCGCGCGACCTCCAGGGTCTCCTTCGGCGGGACGGTGCCCAGCGTCGGGTGCCGCCAGCGCAGCAGCGCCTCCACGCCGACCGGGTGGCCTTCGACGAGGTCGTACACCGGGTGGTAGGCGAGGTCCAGCTCGCCGCGGTCCGCCGCCTGCGGCAGGTGCTGCTCGAGCGTGGCCCGCCGCACGTACGCGTCCTCGACGGCGGCGTCGTGCCACTCGACCCTGCCGCGACCGCCGCGTTTCGCCCGGCGCAGCGCCAGCCCCGCGCGGCGCAGCGACTCCTCGGCCCCGCCGGCGGCCGGGGCGAGGCCGATCCCCGCGGACAGCTGCAGGTCGGCGCCGGGCAACGGGTACGGCTCGCCGAGCTCCCCGAGCAGTCGCGTGGCGAGCGTGAACGCGTGCACCTCGTCGGCGCCGGTGTGCACCGCGAACTCGTCGCCGTTGAGCCGCGCCGCCAGGTCGTCCCGGCCGATCGCGCCGCGAATCCTGGCGGCGACCTCGACGAGCAGCGCGTCGCCGACGTCGGGTCCGTGCAGGTCGTTGACGCCCGCGAAGCCGTCCAGGCCGATCGTCATCAGGTGCCCGCGCCTGTCCCGTAGGTGGGCGAGGAGGGCGCCGCGGTTGGCCAGGCCGGTCAGCGGGTCGGCCCGCTTCGTGCGCTGCAGGCTGTCCTCGAGGTCCAGCTGCGCGCTGACGTCCCGCAGATGCACGACGACGCCCTCGACCCGGGGGTTGTCGCGTTCGTCGGTGACGGCGACCTCCACGGGCCGCCACACCCCGAACCCGTCCTGGATCCGCGCCCGGACGGGCTGCTGCGCCGTCCGGTCGAGGGTCACCGCGCCGATGTCGTCCGGGTGCACGAGGTGCCGGAACGGGCGGCCGACGACGTCCTGGTCGGACAGCCCGAACTGGCGCGCCGCGGCGGCCGACTGCCACCGCACCGACAGGTCCTGGTCGAGCACCACGATCACGTCGCTGGACCCGGCGACCAGCGTGCGGAAGGTCGCCTCCTGCGCGTCGAGCTGGCCGCTGTACCGCCGCAGCGCGAGGGTCTCCTGCAGCTCCCGTACCGCGACGGCGAGCACGGCCAGCGCGCCGACGACCATGGCGGAGGTGCCGAGCTGCCCGCGGCTGACGAGGGTGTAGAGCACGGCGGCGGCGCCGGCGAGGACGGGCGCGACGAGCAGCGGGTCGCCGATCAGGGTGCCGTCGGTGGCGGCCCGGGCGGGGCGGCGGTCCACGTACGCCGACCGGCACGCCCCGGCCCACACGAGCACCGACCCGAGGACGAGGAGCCCGCCCGCGACGAGCAGCCACCCGCCGTCGCCGCCGGGCCGCAGCGGCAGCACCGCCAGGCCGAGCACCAGCAGCGCCACGCCACCGGCGGCGGTGACGGCGGGCATGCGCGGGAACGGCGCGCGGACCCCGCTGACGACGGCGATCGTGATGCCGATGACGGCGAGGAGGCAGGTGGTGAAGACGGCCGGGCTCGGGTGGCGCGGCTGTTCGAGGACGAGGACGAGCAGCGTCAGGAACTTCCACAGCGCGACGCAGATCCCGTCCAGGGCCCGTCGCAGCGCCCCGGCCGTGCCGGTGGTGACGCCGGGGAGTTTCAGCAGGCCCGCGACGAGCGCGACCCCGGCGACCGGGGCCAGGTAGGCGGCGACGGGTGTGACCACCGCGGACACCCCGGCCGCGAAGACCCCGGCGGCGAGCGCGGCGAGACTGAACACCGTCTCGCGCGGCAGCTCCGGGCGTCCGGTCCGCGGTCCCGCACCGGCGGCGAGCCGGAGCAGCCAGACGGCGTGGAGGGTCGCGGCGGCCGCGGCGGCGACGAGCACGGCGACGCCGGGTGGCAGCCCGAGCGGCGGCCCGCCGACGAGCACGGCCGCGGCGACGGCGAGCGTGAGCGGTGCCGAGGCCATGAGCACCCGGCCTCGTGATCTGTGCGCGCCACCGATACCCGGCTTCATCGCGTCGGTCCGTTCGCTCGGCATGGGGGAGACCTAGCTGCCCCAGGAACGACGCCGACCGCCCGTGGTGACGCACCGGTCACCCATCTGGATGACATCTCGCCCGACTTGTCCGGATTTATCAGCATGTACTGCGGGACTCGTGTGCGCGCCGCGCCCGGTATGGGTAAGCGGTCAGGTTCGCGGGGGTCCAGGGGCCTGCCGGTCCCGTCGTCTCCGGCCGGTCCCCGGACGGGACGCGGCCACCCGCCGGGCGCATGCGTCGTCGTCGCGGAACAGCCCCACGCCGACGACCCGGTGATCGATCACGATCGAAGCGATGGCGCGCGGGTCCTGATTCGACTAGACCTTCCGGACGGAGTGCCGGGGCGGGGGCGAAGTGGGTGAATCGGTGAGATATTCAACGGGTGGACCATTTCACAACGGTTGCCGGGCCGCCGTCACAGGCCCTTACCATCCGCTCATGAGTGACGCTGTGTTGCGGCTGGGCGCCGGCTTCGAGGACGGCGGCGGACCGGAGCAGTGGCGGCGGCTGGCGCTCGCGGTGCTGCGCAAGTCCGGCGCCGCCGGCGACGACACGCCGCCGGAGGCCGTCGCGGAGCTGCTCGGCAGCGTGTCCTACGACGGGATCGCGGTGGCGCCGCTGTTCACCGCCGGTGACACCGAAGGGCTGCCCGCGGTCGGGTGGCCGGGGCAGTCGCCGTACATCCGCGGCGGCCACGGACAGCCGAGGGCCTGGGACGTGCGGCAGCGGCACGCGGACCCCGACACGAAGGCGACCCGCGAGGCGATCCTCGCCGACCTGGAGAACGGGGCGACCTCGATCTGGCTGGACGGGATCGCGCCCGGCAGCATCCCCGAGGTCCTCGACGGCGTGTACCTCGACCTCGCTCCCGTCGTGCTCGACTGCGGCGAGCACACGGAGGACGCCGCGAAGGTGTTCCTCGGGCTGCCCGGCGAGGACAAGCTCGGCAACCTCGGCGCCGACCCGCTCGGCCGGCAGGCGAGGACCGGGGCGCCCGCGGACCTCGGCATGCTGGGAAGGCTCTCGAAGCTGGCCCCGGCGTCGGTGCGAGCCGCGACGGTCGACGCGACGCCGTATCACGAGGCCGGCGGCAGTGACGCCGAGGAGCTGGGCTTCGCCGCGGCGACCGGGGTCGCGTACCTGCGGGCGTTCGTCGACGCGGGCCTGAGCGCGGGCATGGCGCTGCGGCAGCTGGAGTTCCGCTACGCGGCCGGCCAGGACCAGTTCGCCACCATCGCGAAGCTGCGCGCGGCCCGGCGGATCTGGTCGCGGATCGCGACGGTCTGCGACGTGCCGCACCTCGGCGCGCAGGTGCAGCACGCGGTGACGAGCCCGGCGATGATGACGGCCCGCGACCCGTGGGTGAACCTGTTGCGCACCACCGTCGCCTGCTTCGCGGCCGGGGTCGGCGGCGCGGACGCGGTGACGGTGCTGCCGTTCGACGCGCGGCTCGGCCTGCCCGACGGGTTCTCCCGGCGGATCGCCCGGAACACCTCGACGCTGCTGGTCGAGGAGGCCCACGTCGCCAGGGTCCTGGACCCGGCGGGCGGCTCCTGGTTCGTGGAGTCGCTCACCGACGCCCTCGCGCACGCCGCCTGGGACGTGTTCGTCGACGTGGAGCGGGCCGGCGGGATGCGCGCGGCGCTCGACAGCGGGCTTGTCGCGGACCGGGTCGCGGCGACCTGGCAGCGCCGCGCCGACCGGATCGCGCACCGGCAGGACCCGATCACCGGCGTCAGCGAGTTCGCGTCCCTGGAGGAGCGGCGGCCGGTCCGCTCCCCCGCACCGCAGGCACCCTCCGGTGGGCTGCCGCGGCGCCGGTACGCCGAGGCGTACGAAACCCTCAGGGACGCCGCCGACGGCTCGGACAAGGTCGTGAGCCTGGTGACCCTCGGTCCGGTCGCGGCGCACACCGCGCGGGCGTCGTTCGCGGCGAACCTGTTCGCGGCCGGCGGCATCCGCACCGTCCACAATGGAGATTCGCCGGAGGTCGCCTGCATCTGCGGCTCCGACCGCTCCTACGCCGAGCAGGCCGAGGACACCGCGCGCCGGCTCAAGGCCGAAGGCGTCAAAACCGTGTGGCTGGCGGGCAGACCCGCCGGCTACGAGCACGTCGACGACTACCTGTACACCGGCTGCGACGCCCTCGAGGTGCTCCGCCGCACGCACTCGGACCTGGGACTGGTGGCGCCGTGATCCCCGACTTCACCGAGGTCGCCCTCGGCACCCCCCGCGTCGACGCCACCCCCGTGGACCCGGGCGAGGCCTGGCAGACCCCCGAGGGCATCGACGTCGCCGGGGTCTACGGGCCGCCGGACCTCGACGGGCTCGACTTCCTCGACACGTACCCGGGGATCGCGCCCTACCTGCGCGGCCCCTACCCGACGATGTACACGACGCAGCCGTGGACGGTCCGCCAGTACGCCGGGTTCTCCACCGCCGAGGAGTCCAACGCCTTCTACCGGCGCAACCTCGCCGGCGGGCAGAAGGGCCTGTCCGTCGCGTTCGACCTCGCCACGCACCGCGGCTACGACTCCGACCACCCGCGGGTCGCCGGCGACGTCGGCATGGCGGGCGTCGCCATCGACTCCATCCTCGACATGCGGCAGCTCTTCGACGGCATCCCGCTGGACAAAATGAGCGTCTCCATGACGATGAACGGTGCGGTACTACCGGTCCTCGCGCTCTACATCGTCGCCGCGGAGGAGCAGGGCGTCGCGCCGGAGCAGCTGTCCGGCACCATCCAGAACGACATCCTCAAAGAGTTCATGGTCCGCAACACCTACATCTACCCGCCCACGCCGTCGATGCGGATCATCAGCGACATCTTCCGGTACACCTCTTCGCACATGCCCAAGTTCAACTCGATCTCCATCTCCGGCTACCACATCCAGGAGGCCGGGGCGACCGCCGACCTGGAGCTCGCCTACACCCTCGCCGACGGCGTGGAATACCTGCGCGCCGGTCGCGACGCGGGCCTCGACGTGGACGTGTTCGCGCCGCGGCTGTCGTTCTTCTGGGCGATCGGCATGAACTTCTTCATGGAGGTCGCCAAGCTGCGCGCCGGGCGGCTGCTGTGGGCGAAGCTCGTGCGCGAGTTCGGCGCGAAGAACCCGAAGTCGCTGAGCCTGCGCACGCACTGCCAGACGTCGGGCTGGTCGCTGACCGCGCAGGACGTGTTCAACAACGTGGTCCGCACGTGCGTCGAGGCGATGGCCGCCACGCAGGGCCACACGCAGTCGCTGCACACCAACGCCCTCGACGAGGCCCTGGCCCTGCCGACCGACTTCTCGGCGCGGATCGCCCGCAACACGCAGCTGCTGCTGCAGCAGGAGTCCGGCACGACCAGGGTCATCGACCCGTGGGGCGGCAGCGCCTACGTGGAGCGCCTCACCCACGACCTCGCCGCCCGCGCGTGGCAGCACATCCAGGAGGTCGAGGCCGCCGGCGGCATGGCCCGCGCGATCGACGAGGGCATCCCGAAGCTGCGGATCGAGGAGGCGGCGGCCCGCACCCAGGCCCGCATCGACTCCGGCCGGCAACCGGTGATCGGCGTCAACAAGTACCGGCCCGACGCCGACGAACCCATCGAGGTCCTGAAGGTCGACAACTCCTCCGTCCGCGCCCAGCAGCTGGCGAAGCTGGCCCGGCTGCGCGCCGAACGTGACACCGGCCTGGTCGAGTCGACGCTCGCCGCCCTGACCGCCGGCGCCGCGTCCGACGGCAACCTCCTCTCCCTGGCCGTCGACGCGGCCCGCGCGCACGCCACCGTCGGCGAGATCTCCGACGCGCTGGAGAAGGTGTTCGGGCGGCACACGGCGCAGATCCGTACCATCTCCGGGGTGTACCGCGACGAGGCCGGCGACGCCGGAAACATCGAACGGGTGCGAGCCGCGACCGCCGAGTTCGCCGAGGCGGAGGGCCGCCGCCCCCGCATCCTGGTGGCGAAGATGGGCCAGGACGGGCACGACCGCGGGCAGAAGGTCGTCGCGACCGCGTTCGCGGACCTCGGCTTCGACGTCGACGTGGGCCCGCTCTTCCAGACGCCGGACGAGGTGGCCCGCCAGGCCGTCGAGGCGGACGTGCACATCGTCGGCGTCAACTCCCTCGCCGCCGGGCACCTCACCCTGGTCCCCGCGCTGCGCGACGCCCTCGCCGCCCTCGGCCGCGACGACATCCTCGTCATCGTCGGCGGCGTCATCCCCCAGCAGGACTTCGACGAGCTCCGCGCCGCCGGCGCCGCCGCCATCTTCCCGCCGGGCACGGTGATCGCCGACGCGGCCCTGGACCTCCTCGCCCAGCTGCGCCCATGACGACGGCGGTGTCTTCGTGACGGAGACCCTGCTCGACGGGGTGCTGGCCGGGCACCGGGCGTCGATCGGGCGGGCGATCACCCTCGTGGAGTCGACCCGCCACGACCACCGGGCCCGCGCCCAGGAGCTGCTCGTCGCGCTGACCCCGCACGCGGGCAAGGCCAGGCGCGTCGGTGTCACCGGGGTCCCCGGCGTCGGCAAGTCCACGTTCATCGACGCGCTGGGCGTCCACCTGACCGGCGCGGGCCACCGGGTCGCGGTCCTCGCCGTCGACCCCTCCTCGACCCGCACCGGCGGCAGCATCCTCGGCGACAAGACCCGCATGGCCCGGCTCTCCGTCGACGACGCCGCGTTCGTGCGCCCTTCCCCCACCTCCGGCACCCTCGGCGGGGTGGCCCGCGCGACCCGCGAGGCGATGACCGTCGTCGAGGCGGCCGGCTACGACGTCGTCCTGGTCGAGACCGTCGGCGTCGGCCAGTCCGAGACCGCCGTCGCCGGCATGGTGGACTCGTTCCTGCTGCTGGCGCTCGCGCGTACCGGCGACCAGCTGCAAGGCATCAAGAAGGGCGTCCTGGAGCTCGCCGACGTCATCGCCGTCAACAAGGCCGACGGCCCGCACGAGCCCGACGCGCGCAAGGCCGCCCGCGAGCTCGCCGGCGCGCTGCGGCTCCTGCAGGGCTCCGGCCCCGGCCCCGCCTGGCAGGTGCCGGTCGTGACCTGCAGCGGCCTCACCGGCGCCGGCCTGCCCGACCTGTGGTCCCGCCTCGAAGCCCACCACGACCACCTGTCGACGTCCGGCGACCTCACCCGCCGCCGCGAGGCGCAACAGGTCGCGTGGATCTGGGAGACCGCCCGCGGCACACTGCTGGACCGCCTGCACGCCGACCCTGCGGTCCGCGCCCTCGCCCCGGACCTCGAAGCCCAGGTCCGCGCCGGCACCATGACCCCCGGCCAGGCCGCCGACGCCCTCCTCGCCGCCCTCCACCCCCCGGCGCAGCGCTGACTCGCCGCCTTCCACCCCCGGCGCGGCGCTGACGACCGTCTGCCTCCAGCGGCGGCGGGTCAGATCTCGACGGACCGGCCGGTGGCAAGGTCGACGACGCTGATCGCCTCCATGGGGCAGGAGGCCATCGCGTCGAGGACGGCTTCGTCGTCGGGTGCGACGTCCTGGCGCACGGGGTGCGCCCGGCCCTGCACATCGTCCAGCTCGAAGCGGTCCGGGGCGATGCCCGCACAGCTACCCGACCCGATGCACGTGTGGTCCACGGTGATCCGCCACATGTGAACCAACCTATCGAACTCCGCCATTGTTTGCTGCCTTTACCGGAGTTGGCAAGATTCGTACGGACGATTGAAAAAGTTCAACGACGGTCGTAGCTTCTAGGCGCTCACCCTGACCCAGTTCCGGCAGAAGGTGACTCGATGCCCTTACCTCCCACCACCGTGCACTTCAGCTCCGGCCGCGCCGCCGAAGGCCCGCTCATCTGGGCGCAGGCCGCGATCTGGGACGTGTTCCGCTGGCTGCCACCGGACGACTCGACCCTCAACCTCCTCGTCCAGTGCCCCGTCCCCACCGGCCGCGGCCTCGGCGACGTCGCCGAGGCCCTGCGCCACCTCGTCGAACGGCACGACTCCCTGCACACCCTCTACGTCGACACCCCCGAAGGGCCGCGGCAACGGGTCGTCGGCGAGGGCGACATCCCGCTGCGGGTCCACGACATCGGCGACCATGGCACCGACGAGGCCGCCGCCGACCTCGGCGAGCAGCTGCGCAGACCATGGTTCGACATCGGCGCCGACCTGCCGCTGCGGGCCGCGGTGCTGGTCCGCGACGACGAGCCGGTCGCCGTGCTGCTCGCCGCCAGCCACATGGCCGTCGACGGCACGAGCCTCGCGATCGTCCGCGGCGACCTGCTCAACCTGCTCCAGGACCCGCCGGTCGTCGTCGACCCGGGCCAGCAGCCGCTGCAACGCGTCGACTACGAGACCTCCCCCGTCGGCCTGCGCCGCGAGGCGAAAGCGCTCAGCTACTGGTCGAAGCACCTCACCGGCGTCCCCACCCGCATGATCGAGAGCATCCGCGACGGCCGCCCGCCCAACCTCGACTGGGGCCAGATCCAGTCCCCCGCCCTGGCCCTGGCGACCAACAGCCTGGCCGCCCGCTTCGGCGTCCCGCCGGCGACGGTCCTTCTGGCGGGGATCACGCTGCAGCTGGCCGCATACACCGGCGGGACCGATGCCCTCCTGCGCATGATCGTGGCGACCCGCTTCCGCCCGGCGAGCCGGGCTCTGGTCGGCGCCTTCAACCAGAACGCCCTCTTCAGACTCGCCTTCGACATCCACCCCGAGCAACGCGACGCCCGCCCTGCGGGAAGTGCCGAGGAGACCGTCGGCGAGCTGCTGCACCGCGCTTCGGACGCCGCACTCCTGGCATACGCCCACTGCGAATACGACCCGGGCAAGCTCGAAGCCCTGTTCGCCGACGTCGCCGCCGATCGGGGGATCACGCCCGACGGCTACTGCTTCTTCAACGACACCCGCTTCTCCGCCCAGGACCAGTCCCCGCCCGCGCTCCCGTCGGACCTCCCCGAGGCGATCCACGCGGCACTCCCGGCGACGAAGCTGCGCGCCCCCGTCATCGACCGCACGCCGAAGGGCGCGAACTTCTTCATGTTCCTCACCGACCTCGGCGACACCGCGGAACTGATGCTGTGCGCGGAACACGGCTTCCTCGGCGAACGCGGCCCCCTCGGCTTCCTGGCCGGCCTCGAACGTCTCATCGTCAGAGCCACCCTCGATGAACACGCCACCACAAGGCTCCTCTACCGCGAAGCCACCGCCTGACAGCCGGCGCCACCGAACAAAGCCACCGATACACGGCACCGAACACGGCACCGAACGATGGAACACCGCGGGGCACGGACCAACGTCCGCGCCCCGCGATCGAACCGTGCGTCAGACGCTCCGCTCCTGCCGATCCGGGACGACGGCGTCGGCGCCGACGGAGGCCGCGTCCAGGGCCGGGGTCAGCTCGGGCGAGATGACGTCGTTGATGGTGGTCTCGCGGAGGCGACGGTTGTGCCGCGGCTCCTGGCGGGTCTTCGCGTCGCTCAGCAGGCGGCGGAGGTCGTCGCGGACCTCGTTGATCGCGGCGTGCAGGTCCTCCTCCGACGATGTCGCGACGATCTTCTGGTGGCCGGCGATCCAGCACTCCAGGGTCACCTTCTGCCCACGGGCGGACCGGTCCTTCACCGACACCTCGAACTCGGTGGAGTCGACAGGAAACCCGGCCAGGTGACTGTCGAGCGTGGCGAACTGCTCGGCGATCCAGACCCTGTCCCCCTGGGAGAAGCCGGCGCCGACGCGCAGGCAGTCCTCGACTGTGGCCGGTGTGCTCGTAGCACTTCTCGACATGTCCGAGACCCCTTCCGTTGCTTGCCTTGACCATCACCGCTTACCCCGCAATGACCCTGTTCATGTCCCCCAAACCTTCCTAGGAGGCTAGCCTACCACCTCCTCGAGCCACCCGCAGAGCCCCCGAGCGGACCGCCACCGGGCCGTTACCGAAGGTCCGTGAAAAGGATGAATGCGCAGGTGGTTAGGGTCGGCGGCGGCCCCGTTCGTAGGTGCTGACCGCGCCGGCGAGGGCCGGCGGCGAGCCGTGCCCAGCGGGCCGGGGAACCACGTTTCTTGGGGTGAATCCGCTCGAATCGGAGCGGTAGGGGCGACTGTTCCGTCCCGAATCCGTCAGCTCACCCGGTAGGCGGCCGATGGAGGGAACAGTATGTCCAGACCTCCGTGGATCGTCGCCGCCCTGACGGCGCTCGCGATCCTCCTGACCCCGGCCGTGGTGCTCGGCACGGCCTCACAGGCGTACGCCAGTGAGGGTGGCGACCCTGCGCTCATCAAGAAGCTCGACGAGACCAACCGCGCGTACATCGACGCGCAGAACGTCCTGACGGCGTCGCTCGCACGACAGACGACCCTGAAGCGGCAGCAGGACGAGCTGGAGCCGCGGTACGCCGAGCTCCGCGACGACACCCAGTCGATGTCGATCGCCGCCTACCAGAACGGCGGCGGCCTGCGCAGCGCGGCCACGCTGCTGGACAGCGGCACACCCGGAGTGTTCGCCGACCGCGTGAGCACCCTGGAGGTCATCGCGCGCGGCAACGCCGAACAGCTCAAGCAGGTGACGAAGGCCCGCGAGGAGCTGACGAGGACGAAGGCGACCATCGACGCCGAGGTCGCCAAGCAGCAGGCCAGCATGGCGGTGATGACGAAGCAGAAGGCCGAGCTCGAGGAGGCCCTCGCCCAGTCGAAGAACGCCGTCGACGCGTCCACCACGTGGAGCGGCAACACCACCGGCAAGGCCGCTGAGCCCGCACCCCGGCGGGCCGACGGTTCCTGGCCGGCCGAGTCGTGCGGCACCGCCGACCCGACGACGAAGGGCTGCCTGACCCCGCGGACGCTGCACGCCCTGCAGCAGGTGCAGAAGGCGGGCTTCGGCCACTTCGTGTCGTGCTGGCGGCCGCCGGGCGAGCCGTATGAGCACCCCAAGGGCCGGGCCTGTGACTTCGCCGCCGACGCGAAGGACTTCGGCGGCGTGGCGACCGGCGCGTCGAAGGAGTACGGCACGCAGCTCGCCGCCTGGCTGGTGAAGAACGCCCAGGCGCTCGGCGTCATGTACGTGATCTGGTTCAAGCAGATCTGGACGCCGGCGGGCGGCTGGCACTCGTACGGCAGCGGTCAGGGCGACCCGAGCAGCGACCACACCAACCACGTGCACATGTCAATCTACTAACACCGACAGCAGCGCCGACACCGCCGGCAGGGCCGCTCTGCCGGCGGTGACCAGCGCGTCCAGCCGGCGCGCACCGGCGACCGGGAGATCGGTCACCCGCAGGTTCAACGAGGACACGTCCCGCAGCGCCAGGTCCGGCGCGATCGTGGCGCCCTGACCCGCCGCGACGAGCGCGAGGACGACCGGATAGTCGACGCACGCGTGCACCCGCCGCGGGGTGAAGCCACGCTCGCGGCCGAGCCGGTCCAGGATCTGTCCGGTCGTCGAGGACGGCGGCCCGGCGACCCACGGCCGGTCCGCGAGGTCGCTGTACGAGTGCACGGGCGGCCAGCCTGCGGGCACCACGACCCGGTACGGGTCCTCGCCGAGCGGCACGGCGCTGACCTGCCGCCGCGACTCCAGGCCCAGCGTGGCGTCCCGCTCGGTGATCGTCACGTCGAGGCCGCCGAGGCGCAGTTCGCGCAGCGCGGGCGGGCCGTCGAGCTCGGTGATCGAGCAGGTCACGTCCGGATGGTCGCGGGCGAGCGTGGCCAGGGCCGGGATCAGCATGTGCCGGATCACGGTCGCGAACGCCCCGACCCGGACCAGGCCGGCGGCGCGGCCGGACATGGCGGCCAGCTCCCGCTCCGCCTCGGCGAGCTCACGCCCGATCGCCTCGGCGCGGGCGGCGAGGACCCGCCCGGCCGCGGTCAGCACCGCGCGGCGCCCGGACCGGTCCACCAAGGGGCGGCCGACGGTGTGTTCCAGCTGCGCGAGCTGCTGCGACACCGCCGACGGGGTGACGTGCAGCGCGGCCGCGGCGCCGGCGAGGGTCCCGCGCCGGGCGATCGCGGCGAGCACCGCGAGACGGCGCGGATCGAGGTTCAATGCAGTCCCGCTTCAGTCCAACTGTAGGAAATCTCGTTCACACGTTAGCTGCGCTGTCTGCCACGATGCGAGGCGTGAGTCGTTTCATCGAGCTGAGCCACCCCATCCACGCCGGGCTGGTCACCTATCCGGGCATGCCCGGCCCCGTGATCAGCGACTACCTGTCCCGGGAGGACGCCCGCGGCAGGTATGCGCCCGGCACCGACTTCCAGATCGGCCGCATCGACCTGATCGCCAACACCGGCACATACCTCGACACACCCGCGCACCGGTTCGAGGGCCGCGGCGACCTCACCGACGTCCCGCTCGAACGGGTCGCGGACCTGCCCGGCGTCCTCGTCGACGCCACGGGTGAGCGTGCGATCGACGCGGCGCTGCTCCAGAAGGCCGCCACGGACGTCACCGATCGCGCCGTCCTCGTGTGCACGGGCTGGTCGAGGCACTTCGGCACACCGGCGTACGGTGACCCGGCCGCGCCGTTCCTGACCCGCGACGCCGTCGAGTGGCTGGTGGCGCGGCGGCCCGCGCTGGTCGGGATCGACTCGGTCAACATCGACGACGTCGCGGACCTGACCCGCCCGGCGCACACCGGGCTGCTCGACGCCGGGATCTTCGTCGTCGAGCATCTCACCGACCTGGACCGGCTCCCCCTCGACGGGTGGAAGTTCACGGCCGTGCCGCCGCGGATCGCGGGCATGGGCACGTTCACCGTCCGCGCCTACGCGGTGACCTCATGATCGCGGTGATCGGCTGGGCGGGCGCCGCCGGTCTCCTCGCCGCGTACGCGCTGGTCTCCACGAAACGGATCACCGGTGACGGCGCCGTCTTCCAGGGCCTGAACATCGCCGGCGGCGCGGCGCTCGCGCTCAACTCGGCCGTCAACGGCGCCTGGCCCTCGGCCGTGCTCAACGTCGTGTGGGTCGCGATCGGCGCTGTGGCGATCTTCCGCCTGGCGAGGCGGCAGCGCCGGGAGAAGCAGCGTCAGAGCCGCCCCGAATACCAGGGCGTCCTGACCCGGTAGAAGACGAACCGGCCCGGCGCCGACGCGCACGCCAGATACGTGTGGCTCCACGTGCACGTGCCGAGGGCCACCTCGAGGGCGCCCAGGTCACGGGTCGCGCCGTTGCCCGCCTGTACACCCAGCAGGCTGAACGGACCGGTCGGCGCCTCGGCGGGCAGCAGCAGATAGCTGCCCTCGTCGAGGCGGGCGGCGCGCCTGCCGGGCCAGCGCCGCACCACACGACCGGTGTCGTCGAGCAGCACCGCGCCGCTGTCGTCGCCGAGCATGACCCGGTCGCCGACGGGCAGCAGGGTCGTGGCGCCGTCGACGTCGACGCGGAAGGCGACCTCGCCGGTGCGGATGTCCAGGGCGGTCACCCGGTGCGGCTCGACCGCGCAGACGCGCCGCTCCCCGCACGCGGTGAGCAACCCGACGCGGGCCTGCGCGTCCGGTGACGTCCACGTCCACTGGACCTTGCCGAGCTCGAACCGGTCGTGCGCCTGGACGCGGTACCCGGGCCCGGGCGCGGCGACGAAGACCTGCTCCTCGTAGGGGTACACGAGGTCCTCGGGCCCGGCGACGCCCGGCGCCGAGTCGTCGGGCTTGCCGCTGGACAGGCTCAGCACCTCGATGCCGCGGTCGGCGACGGTACGCACGAGGTGCGGGTCGACGGTCAAAGGCTCGTCGATGGCGGCGCCGTCCGGTGACGTCGGGACCTGCTGGTGGCTCCAGTTGTCGGTCAGCCAGAAGCTCTCCGGGCCACCCGGCTGGTCGAGGACGGCGATCTCCTTCTGCGTGCCGACGTCGGTGACGACGAGTTTGTGGTCTGCGCCGCGGTACCGCACGAAGTACTTGCCGACGAGTTCCCAGCGGTCCCCGGCGACGACCTCGAACTTGATGAACGGCACCCCGTTGGACGCGTTGAGCAGGGTGATCGTGCGACGGCCCGCGCCGTCCGGGGCGCCGGTGACGATCACGGAACCGCGGGCGAAACTGAACGACTCGACGCCGGTGAGCGCCGTGTTGGTCCAGATCGGCGGGCCGCCGGGCTTGTCGACGTCGACGGCGTTGAGGTGGAAGCGCCCAGTGGCTCCCGGGCCCGCCTGGTAACCGACGAAAGCCCGGCTGCTGTCCAGGACCGCGCGCAGGCCGGGGCCCTCGACCGCGCCGGGCAGGCCGGCCTCACCGACGCGGGTGAGCCGGTCGAACGCGTAGGGCCGCTGGTTGAGCCGATACACGAACGCGCCGACGAGCACGGCCACGACGAGGACCGCGACGACCGCGGCGGACCACCGGGCACGCCGCGAGAGCCACAGCGACCGACGCGGGCGCAGGCCGTCGGCTAAGGCGTGCGTATGCACCCGCCGACCCTACCGTGAGCGGTTCAGGAAAAACTGTTCGGGCCCAGCAGCGCCTTCAGGTCGCCCTTGAGCGCGGTGGTGGGGGCGACATGGTATGGCCCGAGGCGCAGCAGGGTGATCTTCGATCCGTTCTGCAGTTTGATGTGCACCTCGGCCTTGCCCGGGTGGTTGAGCAGGATCTCCTTGAGCCGGTCGACGAGCGGCGGCGTGCACCGGGTCGCGGGCAGCGACAGCACGACGGGCCGGTTCTCGTCGGCGACGGTGATGTCGGGCATCGACAGGTCCATCGCCATGAGGCGCGGCGTCTCGTCGCGCCGGTCGACGCGGCCCTTCACCACGACGATGGCGTCCTCGGCGATGTACTGGCCGACGAGCTCATACGTGTTGGGGAAGAACAACGCCTCGACGGCACCGCCGAGGTCCTCCAGGGTCGCCGACGCCCACGGCTTGCCCTGCTTGGTGATGCGCCGCTGCACGCCGGTGAGCATGCCCGCGAGGGTGACGACGGCACCGTCCTGCACGGCACCCTCCTCGGACAGGCTGCTGATGACGGTGTCGGCGGCCTTCGAAAGCACCGATTCCAGGCCGAACAGCGGGTGGTCGGACACGTACAGGCCGAGCATCTCCCGCTCGAAGGTGAGCAGCTCCCGCTTCTCCCACTCGATCTGCGGGATCGCGGCGGTCATGGCGGGACCGGAGTCGCCCGCGCCGGCGTCGCCGAACGCGTCGCCGAAGAGGTCGAACTGGCCGATGGCCTCGTTCTTCTTGATGTCGGCGTACGCGTCGATCGCGTCGGCGTGGATGGCGAGCAGGCCGCGGCGCGGGTGCTCCATGGAGTCGAACGCGCCGGCCTTGATGAGCGACTCGATGGTCTTCTTGTTGCACACGACGGCGTCCACCTTGGACAGGAAGTCGTGGAAGTCCTTGTACGGCGCGGCCTGCCGGCACCGCACGATCGCGTCGACGACGTTGTGGCCGACGTTGCGCACGGCGGCGAGCCCGAAGCGGATGTCCTTGCCGACCGGCGTGAACGGGCCCGCGGACGTGTTGACGTCGGGCGGGAGCACGTCGATGCCCATCCGCCGGCACTCCGACAGGTACAGCGCCATCTTGTCCTTGTCGTCGCCGACGCTGGTCAGCAGCCCGGCCATGTACTCGGCCGGGTAGTTCGCCTTGAGGTACGCCGTCCAGTACGACACCAGACCGTAGCCGGCCGTGTGCGCCTTGTTGAACGCGTAGTCGGCGAACGGCACGAGCACGTCCCAGATCTTCTGGATCGCCTCGTCGGAGTAGCCGTTGCCGCGCATGCCGTCGCGGAACGGCACGAACTCCTTCTCCAGGACCTCTTTCTTCTTCTTGCCCATCGCCCGGCGCAGCAGGTCGGCCTGGCCGAGGGTGTAGCCGGCGAGTTTCTGCGCGGCGCGCTGCACCTGCTCCTGGTAGACGATCAGGCCGTGGGTCGGGCCGAGGATCTCCTGGAGCGGCTCCTCCAGCTCGGGGTGGATCGGGATGATGTCCTGCTGCTTGTTCTTGCGCAGCGCGTAGTTGGTGTGCGAGTTGGCGCCCATCGGGCCCGGCCGGTACAGCGCCAGGACCGCGGAGATGTCCTCGAAGTTGTCGGGCTTCATGAGCCGCAGCAGCGAGCGCATCGGCCCGCCGTCGAGCTGGAACACCCCGAGGGTGTCGCCGCGGGACAGCAGCTCGTAGGCGGCCTTGTCGTCCAGGGGCAGGGCGAGCAGGTCGACCTTCGTGCCGTGGGTTCTCTCGATGTTCTTCAGCGCGTCGTCGATGATGGTGAGGTTGCGCAGGCCCAGGAAGTCCATCTTGAGCAGCCCGAGGTCCTCACACGTCGGGTAGTCGAACTGGGTGATGATCGCCCCGTCGGCGTCGCGGCGCGACAGCGGCACGTGGTCGATGAGGGGTTCGGCGGACATGATGACGCCGGCGGCGTGCACACCTGTCTGCCGGATCAGGCCCTCGATGCCCTTCGCGGTCTCGACGACCTTCTTCACGTCGGGGTCGCTGTCGTACAGCGCGCGGAACTCGACCGCCTCGCTGTAGCGCGGGTGGTTGGGGTCGAAGATGCCGGTGAGCGGGATGTCCTTGCCCATCACGGCGGGCGGCATCGCCTTGGTGATCCGGTCGCCGACCGCGAACGGGTAGCCGAGCACCCTGGCGGAGTCCTTGATCGCGGCCTTGGCCTTGATCGTGCCGAACGTGGCGATCTGCGCGACCCGGTCCTCGCCCCACCGCTCGGTGACGTACCGGATGACGTCGCCGCGCCGGCGCTCGTCGAAGTCGATGTCGACGTCGGGCATGGAGACACGGTCGGGGTTGAGGAACCGCTCGAAGATCAGGCCGTGCGGCAGCGGGTCGAGGTCGGTGATGCCCATGGCATACGCGACGAGGCTGCCCGCGGCAGAGCCACGCCCGGGTCCGACGGCGATGCCCTGGTTCTTCGCCCAGAGGATGAAGTCGGACACGACCAGGAAGTAGCCGGGGAAGCCCATCTCGATGATCATGTCGATCTCGTATTCGACCTGCTTGGCGTGCTCCTCGTCGATCCCGCCCGGGAAGCGGCGGGCCATCCCGCGGTGCGCCTCGGCGCGGAAGAACGACGCCTCGGTCTCGCCCTCGGGCACCGGGAAGCGCGGCATGAGGTTGCGCTTCTCGAACATCCCGGTCGTGTCGACCTTCTCCGCGACCAGCAGGGTGTTGCGGCAGCCGGCCTGCCACAGGTCGGAGCTGTCGACGGCGCGCATCTCGTCGGCGGACTTCAGGTAGTAGCCCGAACCGCCGAACCGGAACCGGTTCGGGTCGTTGATGTTGGCCGCGGTCTGCACGCACAGCAGCACGTCGTGCGCCTCGGCCTGCGACTCGTGCGTGTAGTGCGAGTCGTTGGTGACCACCGGCGGGATGTTGAGCCGCTTGCTGATCTCGGTCAGGCCCTCGCGGACCCGCCGCTCGATGTCCAGGCCGTGGTCCATGACCTCGAGGAAGTAGTTCTCCTTGCCGAAGATCTCCTGGTACTTCGCGGCGGCCGCCAGGGCCTCGTCGAACTGGTCGAGCCGCAGCCGGGTCTGCACCTCGCCGGACGGGCAGCCGGTGGTGGCCATCAGACCGTCGGCGTGCTCGGCGATGATCTCCATGTCCATCCGGGGCCACTTCACGAAGTGTCCCTCGATCGACGCCCGCGAGTTGAGCCGGAACAGGTTGTGCAGGCCGGTGCGGTTGCGCGCCCAGATGGTCTTGTGCGTGTAGCCGCCGCTGCCGGAGACGTCGTCGTCCTTCTGGTCCGGCCGGCCCCACTTGACGCGCTTCTTCACCAGCCGCGACTCGGGCGCGACGTACGCCTCGACGCCGAGGATCGGGGTGACGCCGGCCGCGATCGCCTTGTTGTAGAAGTCATACGCGCCGTGCATGTTGCCGTGGTCGGTGATCGCGACGGCGGGCATGCCGAGACGGTTCGCCTCCTTGAACATGTCCTTCAGTCGCGCCGCTCCGTCGAGCATGGAGTACTCGGTGTGCACATGGAGATGCACGAACGAGTCGGCCATGCTGCGCCCCCCTATTGAGCTGTCCTACGGTTCCGGCGGGTCAGCCTAACCACGGTTCATGATCGACACGCCGTCGAGTTGATGTGATCCCACTTGCGTCGAGCTTTTCGGCACACGCAGACCGGGCAAAACGACTGCGCTTCGACGGTCCGTCACGGGCGGGTCACTGCAGTTCAGCGGTCACCAGGAGGCGCAGGTACGCGTCGGCCCACAACGCCACCGTCGCGTCGTCCGGGTCGGGGCCGAGCCCGGCCCGCAGGGCGCCGACGGCGGCGGCCGCGCGGCGCAGCCCCGCCCCCGCGAGGCCCGCCTCCGCGTCCTTGAGCCGGCCAGCGAACGTCGGCGGGAGCATCCGCAGCCCGCGGTGCGGGACCTCCGCGAGCAGCGCCACCGCGGCGTCGACGGCTCGCCGGAGCGGATCGCCGGCACCGGCCTCGCCGCCGCCGACCCGGAAGCCGCCCGCCGGTGCCAGGTCCGGCACCACGACGGCGTCGTCACCGACCGCGAGCCCGAGCGGCTCGACGAGGATCTCGCCGCGGACTCTGCCGACGGTGCCGGCGACGGCGCGAACCGGACCGTCCAGCGCGGCGGCGATCGCGTCCAGGGCGCCGGGCGCGGCCGCGGAGTGGGTCGCGGTGATCGTCGCCACCGCGCCGGCCTCATCGGCGACCACCGCGTCGAGCCGTTGGGCGCCGGGGGCGTACCGCAGCGACCGCACCTCGGCCACCGTGATCACCCGGACGAGCTCGGCCTCGATCCTGGGCCGCACGACGCGCGGCGGCAGCTTGTCCAGCTGCGCCCGCAGCTCCCGCAGGTCCCGCACGACGAGCGCGTCCGGCAGCGACGTCCACGCGCCCTGCGACGGGGTGACGGTGGTCTTCGCGATCCTGCCGGTGGCGAGCCGGACGGTGCGACTGGCGCTGCGGACCGCGGACTCGGTGACGACGGTGCCACCCGCGAGCTGCGCGACCGTCGCGCCGCCGATCCTCGCTCCTTCCTGGAATTTTCGTCGCAGCACCAGGACGGTGGCGCTGTCGGCGTGCGCGAAGTAGATCTCGACCTGCCGGTCGTCGCCGACCGCGCGGACCCGGCAGCCGAGGCCGTCGAGGCGGGCTCGGCGCATCGGCGTCTCCGCGGCCTCCTGCGTGCCGAGGACCCTGGCACGCAGGCTCGCGCCCCGGTTGGCGACGGCCCGCCGCCTGGCGTGCAGCTCCGTGATCAGCCCGGCGAGCCGTTCGTGGCTGTACGAGCCGGCGCGCCGCTCGTATGCGGTCAGCTGCTCCTCCAGGTCGCCGACCGCGAGCAGCGGCCAGCGCAGCCCGGCCTTGTCCAGGCGCTGCCGCACCTCGGCGACCGCGGCGGCGAGGCCGGGGCCGACGTGGGTGGCGCCGGTCAGCAGCACCTCGTCGGCGAGCCGGACCGCCGTGTCGAGGGACGCGTCGCCGCCGCCCTCCCCGGTCCCGGTGCCGCCGACGTCGACCTGCGCGTCGGGCTCGCCGGGCGCCTTGGCGTCGGCCTCCCGGAACGCCCACACGGCCAGGGCGATGATGTCGTCGCGGGTCCCGGCGACCGCGTCGGTGTGCACGAAGCCGAGGTCGTCCGGGACCAGGAACCGCACCGTCGCCGAGCCGAGCTCCACCCGCGGCGCGGGGTCCTTGGCCGAGGGCCGGTGGACGCGGGCGACGTAGCCGGCCCGGTGCTGTTTCCTGGCGGCGCTCAGCCGGCGGGCGCCGATGCGCGCCTCGAGCTGCTCGTCGGTGAAGGCGCCCGGCGACCATTGCCGCTGTTCCGGTCCACTGCCGCCTGTCCTGGGTTCGCCGCCTGTCCTGGGTTCGCCGCCCGTGCCCGGCTCGCCGCCCGTGATGGGTTCGCCGCCCGTCGTGGGTTCGCCGCCCGTCGTGGGTTCGCTGCCTGTCTGGTACGCGATGACGAGCCCGACGATGTGGCGGCAGATGCCGGTGGCGCCGCACGTGCAGGTGCCGCGCTCCAGCCCGCCGGACGGGAGGGTCGCCTCGGGACCGTCCGCGTAGGTGCCGTGGACCGTGCCGTCGGGGTCCTCGGTGATCGCCGGGGGCGCCGCCCCGACCTCGCGGGTCGCGCGTTTCACCAGCCCCCGGTTGGTGAGCGCGGCGAGACCGTCCGGGGTGAGCGCGCTGAGGTCGGCTCTCACGTTCCCACCTGCTCGGCGCTCATCCACCCACCTGCCCGGCGCATCGTCTGCCCACCTGTTCGGCGCTTCATCTGCCCACCTGTTCGGCCACGAACTCCGCCAGTTGCCCCGGGGTCATCGCGCCCACGGAGGCGCCGGCGTCGGCGAGGCGGCCGCCCATGTCGCGGTCGAAGGCGGGGTCGGCGTCCTCGTCGAGCGCCGCCAGGCACAGCACCTTCGACCCTTGCGCCGTGAGCTCCCGCACCAGGTGGACGAGCCGCCCTTCGCCGCCGGTCCCCTCGTACAGGTCGCTGATCAGCACCACGATCGCGCGCCTCGGCTGCTCGATCAGTCCGGCCCCGTACTCGACGGCCTTCGCGATGTCGGTGCCGCCGCCGAGCTGAACCTTCATGAGCAGCTCCACCGGATCGTCGACGTCCGAGGTCAGGTCGACGACCGCGGTGTCGAACGCGACCAGGTGCGTCTTCACGCCCGGCAGCCCCCACAGGCACGCCGCCGTGACGGCCGAGTGGATGACGCTGCCCGTCATCGAGCCCGACTGGTCGACGAGCAGGATCACCTGCCACCGGTCCAGGTGCCGGCGGGTCCGCGCGACGAAGTACGCCGTCTCGACGTACACCTTGCGTTCCCCCGGCCGGTACCGCCCGAGGTTCGCCCGCAGCGTGCGCCTGATGTCGAAGTTCCTCGCGACCTTGAACCTGCTCGCGCTGCGGGACCGCGTCCCGGAGAACGCGTGCCGCACCTGCGTCGCCAGCTTCTCCATCAGCTGCCGTACGACCGTCTCCACGATCCTGCGCGCGAGGAGCAGCACGTCGGGGTTCATCAGATGCTTCGTGCGCAGCACGGCTTTCAGCAGCGTCGGGTTCGGCTCGATCCTGCCCAGCACCGCCGGGTCGGTGACGACGTCATGGATCTCGTACCGCTCCACGGCGTCGCGCTGCAACCGCTCGATCGTCTCCTTCGGGAACAGCGCCGTGATCCCGTCCAGCCAGTCGACGGTGGTCACGACCGACGCACCGTCGCCGCCGTGCCGGGTCTGCGGGCGGATGCCGCGGCGCTCCAGGTCCTCGTCGCGCCCGTACAGCCAGTCGAGCGCGGCGTCGCGCCCCGCCCCTTCCTCGCTGAGCCGCCCGCCGGCCAGGACGGACTGCCCTGGCTCCCCGAGCACGAGCCGCCACCGCTCCAACGCCGTCTCCCCCATCACCCCGCCCTCGCGCGCGACATGCCCCTGCCCGGCGTCGCCTTCTCCACCACCCAGCGCAACGCCGGGCACACCACCCAGCGCGACGCCGGACACACCGTCCAGCGCGACGCCCGACTCGCCGTCCAGCGCGACGTGGAGCACGCCGTCCAGCGCGACACCCGACTCGCCGTCCAGCGCGGCGCCCGACTCGCCGTCCAGCGCGGCACCCGACTCGCCGTCCAGCGCGGCACCCGACTCGCCGTCCAGCGCGGCACCCGACTCGCCGTCCAGCGCGGCGCCCGGCTCGGGCTCGTGCGCGGCGGCGTGACCGGCGCCTTGCGCGGCGTGCTGCCCGACGTCCTGGGCGGCATCGACAGCGGTGTGCTGCTCGAGGGCCGGGTCCTGGTCGGGGGCCGTCATTGTCAGCAGTCCTTCGCGGGTCAGGGCGGCGTCGACGCGGGCCTCCAGGTCGGCCGCCGCGGCGGCGAGCGCTGGATCGGCGACCCTGGACCGCAGCAGCGCCCGGCCGGTCCCGCCGAGCCCGCGCCGGGCGAGGAGATGCCCGGCGACGGTCTCCCGTTCGCGCGGCGGGAAGTACGTGAACGCCTGCCGCAACGCCGGCAACGCGATCAGGAACTCCGCCTCGCCCATCCCGCTGACCATGTCGTCGAGCACGTCGAGCACCCGCGGCGCGTGCAGCACCTCCTCCCGCGCGACGGCGAACAGCCCCGCCAGCCAGTCCCCCACGGTTTCGGGAGCCGCCGCCCCTCGCACCGCCCGCACAGCATCGTCCGCCGCAACGCCGCCCGCCCCGCTGAACCCGCCGCGGCCGGCCTCCGTCACCTTGCCACCCGCCGTCCCACCACCGCCGGTCTCCGCGGACGCGCCGCCGGGCTCGGACGGCACACCGCCGATCTCCGCGGACGCGCCGCCACTCCTGAACCGCACACCGCCGGTCTCCGCAGACGCATCGCCGGGCTCGGGCGGCACACCGCCGGTCTCCACGGACGCATCGCCACTCCCGAACGGCACGCGGCCGGTCTCCGCGGACGCGCCGCCGGGCTCGCCGGTGCCGTCGTTGCATGACTCCGCCGGCCCTGCGACGCCGGGGACGGCGGACGCGCCACCGCCGGACAGGGGCGCGGCGGTGGCGGAGGTGGGGGCGGACCAGCCGAAGCCGAAGGCGGCGCCGCGCAGGTCGGGTGGGGTGCCGGGGTCCGCGGCGACGCGGCGCATCACGGCGAGGGCGACGTCCGGGTCCAGGCCGAGACGGCGCCCCGCGTGGAGCATCGTGTCCCGGACGGCGACGACCGCGGCGATGCGGGCCGGCTCCGCCGGGGACGTGCTGCCCCGGACGCCCTCGGCGAGCCACAGCGCCCGCTGCTGCGCGGCGGCGATGACGGTGCCGAGGGGGGCGCTGCCGGCGGTCCCGAGGAGACGGTCGTGGCGCCACAGGGTCAGCACGACCGCGAGGAGCCTGCCCAGGGCGCCGAGGTCCGCGGCGGCACCGACGGCGGCACGCAGATCGTGCAACACCCGGCCGGACAGCCGGACGGTGCCGCACAACGCGGCGTCGAACAGGGCGTCGGCGAGTCCGGCGACGTCGGCGCCGCGGATGCGTTCGGCCAGGGCGGCCGCGGCCGCTTCGTCGAGGGTCGCCCCGTATGCGCCGGCCTCGATCAACGCGACCAGCCGGTGCTCGTGGACGGTGATGTCCCACTGCTCGGCCAGGACGGGGTCGACGCCAGTGCGTGGGCCGCGGCGGCGGGTGAAGCCGGGGATGCCCAGCACCCGGAGCCGGTGCAGGAGGCGGCTGCGGCGCAGGCCGTCGTCCGTGGTCAGCGGGAGCTCGACGGTGCGCTCGCCGCCGAGTCCTTCCCGTTCGAGGTCGGCGTCGGCGTCGTGGACGAGCGGCGGCAGCGGGGTCGAGGGGTGCAGCCGGCCGACGCGGGAGCCGCTAAGCGCGGCGACCATCTCGACGACGACCGGGTGGGTGCCGGCCCGCAGCCGGCCGCGGGTCGACCAGGGCAGCGGCTCGTCGAGCGCGTCGTGGACGAGCGCGCCGGCGAGCCCGTCGAGGACGTCGGTGCGGCCGGGCCGGTGGTGCCCGCGCACGAGCGCCAGCCCCGCCGCGGTCGCGGTCGCGGCGATGAGGTCGGCGGTCGAGGCCCGCTGGTTGCGGTCCCGGAGCCGACCGACGACGGCACCCGTCAGGTGGCCGGCCGCGTGCCGCAGCCCGCCGTCCCACAGCTGCTGGTAGTACTCCGGCGACGGCATCCCCGACTGGTACCCGTCGAACGCGTCCAGCCGGCGGAACGAGTACGGCACCAGGTAGCTGCCGCCGACCGCGCCGTCGGGCAGCACCGGTGTGTCAGGCCATGCGGCATCACCGTCGGGCAGCACTGGCACGTCAGGCCATGCGGCATCGCCGTCGAGCAGGCGCATCAGGGCCGGCCGGTGGAAGCCGCCGGTGACCACGACGACGGGCCGCTCCCCCGCGTCGGCGGCCGCCGCCCGGATCCAGCGGGCCATGTACGCCTCCCGCCTGCTGTCGCCGTCGCCGGCCGGGGTCTCGCCGCGGATCAGGTCGAAGTAGACGGCGAGCCGCTCGGCGATCCCGTCGTCGGGCGGGATCTCGAAGAGGTGGTCCCACAGCGCGTCCACGTTGTCGACGGCGAACTCGACGCAGAGCCGGTCGACGACGTCGGCATACCGCTGCTCGGCGTCGGCGTACCGGTTCTCCCGCTCGACCATCGCCTTGTCCCATGCGGGCAGGTCGATGAAGCGGACCTCGGCGCCGGCACGGTGGCCCTCCTGCAGCGCGACCCATTCCGGCGAGTACGCGCAGAACGGCGCCCACGAGCCGGAGTGCCGCTCCTCGTCGCGGTAGCTGCTGAACACGGCGACCGGCAGGTCGTGGTCGAGGAGCAGCTCGCCGAGGCGGTCGTTCATGTCGGCGGGACCCTCGACCAGCACGTGTGCCGGCCGCAGCGCCGCGATCGTGCCGGCGACGAGCCTGGCGCAGGCGGGGCTGTGGTGCCGCACGCCGATGAACGTCGTGGCCATCGTCAGCCCGGCAGCTGGTGGCGGGCGGCGTGCAGGGCCTTCCACTGCGCGCCCGGCCGCCAGGTCAGCTGCTGCTCCAGGTAACGGCGCAGCTTCGCGAGATCGTCGGTGTTGTCCTTCGCGGCGGTGCCGGCGAGGCACGTGACGAGGTCCTCGGCGGTGCCCGGCTCCCGGCGCAGGAACCAGCCGCGCAGCCCGACGGCGTGCGCGACGGACACGGCCTCGGCGGTGCTCATCACTGCCGACAGCCGCTCCATCGTGTCGCCGCGCGCGGACTGCCCGGTCCGCAACTCCCGGAACGTGGTGACGAGCACCTCGAGCACGTCACGGCGGGGCGCGGCGGTGACCCCGGACCTGCGCAGCAGCGCGCCCGCCTCCGCCTCGACGAGCGCGAGCTCGGTGTCGAAGTCGGCGATCGGGAACACGGTCTCGAAGTTGAACCGCCGTTTCAGCGCGGCGCTCATCTCGTTGACGCCGCGGTCGCGGGTGTTCGCGGTCGCGATGACGTTGAACCCGTCGCGGGCGAACACCATCGCGGCGGGCCCGGTCAGCTCGGGGATCGCGAGGACCCGGTCCGACAGTGGCGACAGCATGCAGTCCTGGACCTCCAGGGGGCAGCGGGTGATCTCCTCGAACCGCACGACCTTGCCCTCTGCCATCCCGCGCAGCAGCGGCGCCCGCACGAGCGAGCGCTGGTTCGGCCCTTCGGCGACGAGCAGCGCGTAGTTCCACGAATACTTGATCTGGTCCTCTGTCGTCGCCGCGCCGCCCTGGACGGTCAGCGTCGAGTCCCCGCTGACGGCGGCCGCGAGCAGCTCCGACAGCAGCGACTTGGCGGTGCCGGGCTCGCCGACGAGCATCAGCCCGCGGCTGGTGGCGAGCGACACGAGCGCCCGGTCGATGAGCGACGGGTCGCCGACGAACTTGCGGCTCACCCCCACGGCCGGGTCACCGACGATGAACCGGCGCGCGGCCGTGAGGCTCAGCGCCCACCCCGGCGGCCGCTCCCCCTTGTCGGTGTCGCGCAGTGTGGCCAGCTCGTCGGCATACCGGACCTCGGCCGGCGGCCGCTGCACCGTGGCCGCGTCGTGCGACAGGCTTTCGGCGGCGCTCACTGCATGACCTCCCGCAGGTCTCTGATGATCTCGGACACGGTAACGGGGTCGAGCTCACCGGACACGTGCGGCCGGTCCCCGGTCCACGTCCACTGGCCCGGCCCGGCGATCCACACGTCGCGCAGCACCTGCTCGGCCGGCTCGGTGACGTCACCGACGCCGGGGTGAGCGAAGCCGTGGGTGCTGAGGTCGGCGGGAGTGGCGGTGCCGATGAGCGCGGAGCGCCGGCTGGGGCGCGTGGCAACCAGCGTGGCGACGCGGGTGGCCCATGTCGCCGCCGAGGCGGTGCGGGCGGGTGCGCCGCCGCGTCGCGGCAGGACGTCGCGCGGCCATGAGGACGCAACGTCGAACGTGCTCATGTGGCGGCTCCCCGTGCCCCGATTGCGGTTGGCCGTCACCATAGCGACGCCCCCCGACAGTTTCGGCGCACGCCCGCACGCTGCGGGAACGCATTTGATCATGAATCCGATCAAATGGGGAAAATCGGATCCTCGGAAAAGTGTCGGACCCTCCTGTTACACCTACAGGCATGGGAATCCGAACCAGCCGCGGGGTGAGCGTCGACGAGGCGCTCCGGATGGTCCTGACACTGCCTGAGGTCGAGCAACGCCTGCACGGCAACCATCTCGGCTTCCGGGTGCGCGACCGGGGGTTCGCCTACCTGTGCGAGGACGACTGGACCATGCTGGTCAAGACGTCCCGCGAGGAGCAGGCGGCCCTCGTCGAGGACGACCCGCGCGCCTACAAGAAATCGCACGCGTCCGGCCGGTTCGGCTGGGTGCAGGTGCGCCTGCGCAAGGCGCACGAGGACGAGCTCGCCGACCTCATCACCGAGGCATGGCGGATGACCGCCCCGAGGCCGATCGTGGCACGACTGGATCTCGCCCTGAGCTGAGCTGTGTGCGCAGAGGGGAGCTACCGCATCGCGGAAGCCACCATCATGACGAGACCAGCACTCAGCGCGGCGATGAGCACCGTCGCGAGCACGATCCGCGACGACAACCGGACGACCGGGGCGACATTGGCCATGATCTTCATACGCCGCAGGAAACCACGGCGTCCTGAAGCTTGCCTGTGGCCCACCTGAAGCACCCCGCCCAAGCCGGGCAGAACGCCGCTGCCGCGACCCGCTCGAGCCACACGGGACGCCCCGGGGCACCGCCGGGTCGCCGCCGCAGGAGCGGGCCACGGCGAAACGGCCTCTCATGCCGCGCCCGAGGCTGCTGACGCCGGGGGCTCAGGGTGGTCGGGTGCTGGTGAGGGGAACCGCTCAAGGGCTGGCGGGGGCTGCCGATTGCGGCGGCTGTGGACGTGCGTGTGCTGGGGCAGATCGAGATCATCGACGGTGACGGCCGGCGGATGACGGGGGACGACCTGCCGCGGCGGGCCCGGCAGGTGCTGGGGGTCCTCGCGGCGCGGCACGACCGGGTCCAGTCGAAGGACGCGCTCGCCGACGCGGTCTGGGGAGCGGACCTTCCCGGGAACGCGACGGCGGCGCTGGAGCACTACGTGTCGGTGCTGCGCAGGGCGTTGCAGCCGGGGGTGCCGACGGCGCGGTCGTTCATCGTGACCAGGGCCGGTGGGTACGTGTTCGCAACCGACCGGGCCCGGCTCGACCTCGCCGAGCTGCGGGCGGCGGCCAAGATCGCTGAGCGGCGGCCCGGGCAGCTCGACGTGCGGGAGCGGATCGTCGAGCTGGCGCCGGAGCTGCCGTTCACCGAGGACGAGTACGCCGACTGGGCGGCACCCGCGCGGGCGGAGGTCAAGGCGGTCCTCGTCGCGGCGCTGCTCGATCTTGCCGAGCCGGCGGCCGCCGCGGACCCGGCCAGAGCGTTGCGGCTGGCCCGGGAGGCGACGGAGCTGGAGCCGTTCACCGAGCGCGGGTACCGGCTGGCCATGCTCGCCGGGGCAGGGCTGGGGCGGGCCGACGAGGTCGTGCGCTGGTTCGACCTGTGCCGGCGGGCGCTCGCCGACGATCTCGGCATCGCGCCTTCCGCCGACACCACGTCGCTGCGTGACCGTCTCCTGGGTGAGCTCCACACCGCCACCCCACCCGTCGCCGGCACCACCGAAGGCACGCCCGTGGAGCGGCGCGGCGGCGGCGACCGGCGCAGGGCGGACCGCCGCGCCGCGACCAGCCGCCCCGACACCGTCAACCACAACGCCACGCACACCACCGCTCAGAGGCTCACCGTGGTCAGGGAGCCGGCGGCGGAGGGCCACGAGCCGCGGGACGGGTTCGTCGGACGGGAGGCGGAGCTCGCGCTCCTCGCCGGAGGACCCGGGGTCGTCCACGTCGTCGGGCCGGCCGGGGCCGGGAAGTCGGCGGTCCTGGCCCGGCTGCGCGACGAGCAGCCGGCACGCGTCGGGCTGGGGCGGGGGCCAGGGCCGGGCGGCGCGCTGCGGCTGGGCTGGCTGCGCACGGTGCTGCACCAGCTGGGACAGCCGGACGACCGTGCGCTCGACGCGGCGATGGGCGAGCGGCGCACTCTGCGCCCCGCCGAGCTCGACATGATCGCCGCGGGGCTGGGCGGCTGTGTCATCGCGGTCGACGACGCCGAGCATCTCGACGCGGATTCCGTCAGTGAGCTGCGGTGGCTGCGGGAGCGCGGTCCCCGGGTGGTGGTGTCGTACCGCTACCCGTCGGCCATCGTGGACCGGCCCCTGCACGCGCTCGACGCGGACCTGGTGCTGCGGCTCGGCCCCCTCGGCGACGGCGACCTGCCGGTCGACGTGCTCGCCGCCAGCGGCGGGATCCCCGCACTCGTGTCGCCCGGCAGCGGGCAGGGTGAGCAGGTCGCCATGCACCTGGCACGACAGCGGACCCGGTGGATGCCACCCGCGGCGTGGGAGGTGCTGCGGCTGACCGCGGCGCTCGGCACGCTGCGGGTCGAGCAGCTCGCCGCGGCCGGCGGCCTCGAACTGGACGAGGTGCTCGGCGCCGTCGACCGGCTCGTGCACGCGCACCTGCTCGTCGAGGGGCCCGGTGGCAGCGTCCGGCACCGCAGCGACCTCGTCCGCTCAGCGGTCGCGGCCCAGATCTCCGCGGCCCACGGCCATCACCTCCGCGAGCGCCTCACCTCCACGAAGACCGCACAGCCGGACAAGAAGACCGCATAGCCGGACAAACAGCCGGACAGAAGGCCACGCGAGGCCGGCGCCGGAGGACCGAGCGCCGCCGGTACACCTGCCGCAAACGCGACACGAAAACGTCGTTGCGTCCCGTCGCGCCCCGTCGTATGTTGTTCTCAGATCGAGAAATACTCTAACTGAGAAGGACTCCACGGTGGACGACGCCGATTTCCTCGCCGGCTACGACCCGCGCGCCTACCCGCCGGTGGCGGTGACCGTGGACATCGTGGCGTTCACGATCCGCGACAGCGTGCTCAACGTGCTGCTCGTGCGCCGCGCCTGCCCGCCCAGCGAAGGCATGTGGGCGCTGCCCGGCGGGTTCGTCGGCCAGTGGGAGGACCTGCCGACCGCCGCCGCCCGGGAGCTCGCCGAGGAGACCGGCGTCGCCACCGCACACCGGCGGCTGCACCTGGAGCAGCTCGGCACTTACGGCACGCCCGACCGCGACCCCCGGATGCGGGTGTTCTCGGTCGCGTACGTGGCGTTCGCGCCGGACCTGCCCGACCCCGTCTCCGGCACCGACGCCCGCGAGGCGGCCTGGGTGCCGATGGACGAGCGTCCCGCCGAGCTCGCGTTCGACCACGGCACGATCGTCGCCGACGGTCTCGAACGAGCCAGGTCGAAGCTCGAATACACGCCCCTCGCGACGAAGTTCGTCGGCGAGGAGTTCACGATCGCCGAGCTGCGCGCGGTGTACGAGACGGTGTGGGGCGAGCCGCTGCACGCCGGCAACTTCCACCGCAAGGTGCTGTCGGTCCCCGGGTTCGTGGAGAGCACCAACACGACCACCGAACGCGGCGGCGCCCGGGGCGGGCCACGGGCCAAGCTCTACCGCGCCGGCGACGCCCGGCTGCTGCACCCCGCCCTGCTCATGCCCAGCCGAGAGGAGACGGTCCGATGACGGTCACGGCGACCACCACGGCCGAGGCGATCGAGCTGATCACCAACGGGGGCGGGGCGCTGTTCGACGGCGACGACCCGGCCGACACCTACCGCCGGCTCGCCCGCCTCACCCACCCGGACACCGCCGGGCCGCAGGGGGCGGCGGCGTTCGCCAGGCTCAGCGAGCTGTGGCACAACCGCGGCACGATCCGCAGCGCCGAGGGCGTCTACTCCACCGCGGCCCTCGCCTTCGAGGGTGACCTCGCCAATCTGTACGCCGTCCCCGAGGGCCACCTGAAGCTGGTGCGGGACCCGGCGTGCAACGACCTCATGGCTCGCGAGGCGACCGCGCTGCGGCAGCTCGCGGACCGGGGCGACCCGCGCTACCTGCCCTACGTGCCAAGGCTTGTGGACTCCTTCCGCCACCAGGAGGGGACAGCAAGACGACGAGGGAATGTCATTGCGACCTCCGCAAAAGGCTTGCACAGCCTCGCCGAGGTCGCGCGGCTCCGCCCGAACGGGCTCGATCCGCGCGACGCCGCGTGGATGTGGCGGCGGCTGCTCGCCGCGCTCGGCCTCGCGCACCGCGCCGGTGTCGTGCACGGCGCGATCGTCCCGGAGCACGTCCTGATCCAGCCCGACGACCACGGCGTCGTGCTCGTCGACTGGTGCTACAGCGTCAGCGAGCCCGGCGACCGGATCCCGGCGATCGTGCCGCACCGGCGCGACCACTACCCGGCCGAGGTCCTCGACCGCGAGACCCCCGGCCCGTACACCGACCTGGCCATGGCCGCCCGGGTCATGGCCGACCTGATGGGCGACCGCGCCCCGCAGGCGTTGCGGCGCTTCGCCGACGGCTGCCGGCTCAGCTCGCCGAGGCAACGCCCCGACGACGCCTGGAAGCTGCTCGGCGAGCTCGACGACCTGCTGCACCGCCTGTACGGCCCCCGCAAGTTCCGACCGTTCGTCCTCTAACAAGGGAGACCACCATGGGAAGTGGGATCTGGTCGACCGACGTCTACGACGCCGCAGACCGCTACCGTCGCGCCACCGGCGCCAGTGCGTTCGCCTACAGCGACTCCGGCGCCCGCACCGTCCACAGTGCACTCGACCCGAAGGGCGTCGGCAAGCGGGAGAGCCGCGACTCCGACGAGCACCCCGACTCGGTCGCCATCGCCGTCATGTTCGACGTGACCGGCTCGATGGGCTCGGTGCCCCGGGTGCTGCAGCAGAAGCTGCCGCAGCTGCTCGGCCTGCTGCTGCGCAAGGGATACGTGAAGGACCCGCAGATCCTGTTCGGCGCGATCGGCGACGCCACCTGCGACCGGGTGCCGCTGCAGGTCGGGCAGTTCGAGTCCGACAACCGGCTCGACGAGGACCTCGGCCGCTTCGTGCTCGAAGGTGGCGGCGGCGGGCAGATGACCGAGTCCTACGAGCTCGCCATGTACTTCATGGCCCGGCACACCGACATCGACTGCTGGACCAAACGCGGCAAGCGCGGGTACCTGTTCATCATCGGCGACGAGCAGGCCTACTCGCGGGTCAAGCCGAACGAGGTCCGCGACGTCATCGGCGACAACCTCGGTGAGCCGATCGGGCTGCGGGCCATCGTCGACGAGGTCCGCCGCATGTACGACACGTACTACATCCTGCCCGCCGGTTCGTCGTACGCCGGCAACACCACGATCCTCGACTTCTGGAAGGACCTGCTGGGCCAGAACGTCATCTCGCTGGACGACCTCGACGCGGTCTGCGAGACGATCGCGCTCACCGTCGGCCTCGGCGAGGACAGCATCGACCTGGACGAGGGTCTCGAGGACCTGCGCGAGGTCGGCTCGGCGGCGACCGCGACCGTCGGCAAGGCCCTGGCCCGCATCGGCGGCGGCCGCGCGCCCGTCGCGACCGGCACGGCGCCCACGATGACCGGCACCACCAGCGTGGAAAGGCTGTAACCATGGGGCACGTCATCGTGGTGGACCTCGGATACGGGGACTGCGGCAAGGGGACCGTCGTCGACCACCTCTGCGCCACGCGTGACGTGCACACGGTGGTGCGCTTCAACGGCGGCGCCCAGGCCGCGCACACCGTCGTGCTCGGCGACGGGCGCAAGCACACGTTCGCACAGTTCGGGTCGGGCACGTTCCGGCCCGGCGTGCGGACCCACCTGTCGCGGTTCATGGTCGTCGATCCCCTGTCGCTGGCCGCCGAGGCCGACCACCTGATCGGTCTCGGCGTCCACGACGTATGGCGGCGGCTCACCGTCGACCGCGCCGCGCTGCTGTCCACGCCCTATCACCGGGCGGCCAACCGGGCGGCCGAGCTGGCTCGCGGCGCCGACCGGCACGGCTCGTGCGGGATGGGCGTCGGCGCGACGATGGAGTACGCCCTGTCGCACGTGGACGATGCCCCGCGGGTCGGCGACTGCCTTTCGCCCACGGTCCTGCGCGCGAAGCTCACGCGGCTGCGCGCCACGCTCGACGTGGACGGCCCACCGGTGGACGCCTGCGTCGAGGCCTACGCGGCGTTCGCCGCGACGGTGTCCATCGTGGACGGTCTGCGGATCGAGGGGCCCTGCGTGTTCGAGGGCGCGCAGGGGGTGCTCCTGGACGAGTGGCACGGCTTCCACCCGTACACCACCTGGAGCACGACGACGTTCGCCAACGCGGAGACACTGCTGGCCGGTGAGCCCGCCTACCGGCTCGGCGTGCTGCGCACGTTCACCACCCGGCACGGCGCCGGCCCGCTGGTCACGGAGGACCCGTCGCTGCCCATCTCGGATCCCAACAACCCCGCGAACCCGTGGCAGGGCGCGTTCCGGGTCGGGCACTTCGACGCCGTCGCGCACCGCTACGCCCTCGACGTCTGCGGGGGCGTCGACGGGCTCGCCCTCACCCACCTCGACACCGCCGCGGACAATCCACGGTTGCGGATGTGCGTCGGGTACGACGGCGTGACCCCGACCCGCGGGGTCACCGGCGACCTCGACCGCCAGGAGCGCCTAGCGAAGTCGCTGCTCGGGAGCCGGCCGCGGCTGACCGACGTCGACAACTGGACCGCAGCGGTGCAGGAGCAGCTGTCGACGGCCGTGGTGCTCGAATCGTGGGGCCCGCGCTCGGAGGACAAGAAGTCCACCGATTCGGCGGCGGCGGGCCCCGTCCGGCTGACATGCTGAGGCCGGCACCTCAGTCGCACCACAGTTGAACCTCAGCCCACCGTGTGACGCTACGACCAGCACCGGTTGAGGCTTCGAGGGGACACGGCATGGGATTCGATCGCGGCGCGCTCAACGCGGTCCTGCTCGCCACCACGGCGGGCCTCGCGATCGGGGGCGTGATCGGGATCGTCTCCCCGACGTTCGCCGAGGCCGGCCCCGCGGACCCGCGTCCCCGCCCGCCCGCGACGGTCGTCACGGACGTGGACGTGCTCGCCGCCGACCACATGACCATCACGGTCCGCTTCAGCAACACGGGCACCGCCCCGCGCCACATCGCCGCGACGGACATCTCGGTGTCCGCCGGACCGGTCGTCCTGCGTCCTCGTGCGACCAGCGCCACGGACATCCGCCCCGGCGGCAGCGTCACGTCGACGTTCGACTTCGACACCCCGCCGCCTGGTGCCACCCTCACGCTGCACGTCCCCGGCGAGACCCTCCCCCTCTGACCCGGCACGGCGGGCGTCGAGGACCGGTGCCGGCCGGCGCCGGTCAGCCGCTGAAGCGTTCGCGGCGGACGACGGGGCGGCGGCCCTTGAGGGTGGTGCGGCGCAGGGTGTCGATGACCTCGTCGACGGCGCCCTCCGGGACCTCGACCAGGGCGAACCGGTCCGTGATCTCGATGGCGCCGATGTCGCGGCCGCTCAGGCTCGACTCGCCGGTGATCGCGCCGACGAGGTCCTGGGGGCGGATGCCCGCGGCGCGGCCCGCGCCGACGAAGAGCCTGGTCATGCCGCCTGCGGGGACGCGGCGGCCAGCCGCCTCGCGGCCCCGGCCACGGCCGTCGGCGTCCCGGACGGCGACCCGGCGGCCGGGACGGTCGGCCGGGCCCTGACCGACGCCCGGGCCGGTGGACTCGCGCGGCGCGCGGAGGGTGATCTCGGGGATCTCCTCCTGGTCGCCCTCGCCGATGCCGGCGGCGTCGTGCGCGATCTTGACGGCGGCGATCGCGATCTCCATCAGGTCGAACTCGTCGCTGAGGGTCTCCACGACGACGCGGAACTGCGACAGCGCGGCCTCGTCGGCGACGAGGAGCTCGTGCAGGGCGGCACGGGTCAGCTCCAGGCGGCGGGCGCGCAGGTCGGCGACCGTCGGGACCTTCTCGATGAGGATGCGCTGCTTGGTGACGCGCTCGATGGTCTTGAGCATGCGGTGCTCGCGGGGCTCGGCGAGGGTGATCGCGATGCCTTCGCGACCGGCGCGGCCGACCCGGCCGATGCGGTGCACGTAGGACTCGGGGGCCGACGGCACGTCGTAGTTGACGACGTGGGTGAGGTGCTCCACGTCGAGGCCGCGGGCGGCGACGTCGGTGGCGACGAGCAGGTCGGCGGTGCCGTTGCGGAGGCGGGCCATGACCCGGTCGCGCTGCTCCTGGCCCATGCCGCCGTGCAGGGCCTCGGCACGATACCCACGACCGTTGAGCGTCTCGGTGAGCTGGTCGACCTCGTCGCGGGTGCGGCAGAAGACGAGCGCCGCGCCGGGCGCCTCGACGTCGAGGATGCGGCCGAGAGCGGCGGACTTGTGGGCGCGGCTGACGATGTACGCCACCTGACGCACCAGCGGGGTCTCGCCGGCGGCGGTGGGCTCCCGCCCGATCTGGATGCGCACGGGGTTGTTGAGGTGGCTGCGGGCGAGCCCGTCGATGCGGGGCGGCATGGTGGCGGAGAACAGCACCGTCTGCCGGTCCTCGGGGGTCTCCTGCAGGATCGCCTCGATGTCCTCGGCGAAGCCCATGTCGAGCATCTCGTCGGCCTCGTCGAGGACGACGACGCGCAGGTCGTGCAGGCGCAGCGTGCCACGGCTGATGTGGTCCAGGGCCCGGCCGGGGGTGGCGACGACGACGTCGACCCCCTGCTCGAGGGCGCGCAGCTGCCGGCCGATCGGCTGGCCACCGTAGATCGGCACGACGCGGGTGCCGAGGTCCTTGCCGTAACGGTGGATCGCCTCCGACACCTGGACGGCCAGCTCACGGGTGGGCACGAGGATGAGCGCGGACGGGTTGTCGCCGCCGGGTGAGGGGATCGTCTGCAGCAGCGGCAGCGAGAACGCGGCGGTCTTGCCGGTGCCGGTCGCGGCCTGGCCGAGCAGGTCACGGCCGGCCAGCATCGGCGGGATCGCCTCGCGCTGGATCGGGGTGGGCTCCTCGTAGCCGAGGTTGGTCAACGCCTTGAGCAGCTCGTCCCGCAGGCCAAGTTCGGCGAAGCCGGTGTCTTCGGTCACGGCGGAGCTCCTCAATCGTGGCATTCGGGCATCTACTAGCATCCCAGGCCCGCTCCGCCGCTGCCGTGGCGGTGCGCCTGGATGTGACCTGGGACTAGCCGACTGGTACAACGAGCGGGTGACCGACGACGACTGGCAGCAGCAGCGGGCCCGCGCGGTCGCGCACCACGGAGCCGAGCTCGACCGGCGCCGCGCCGCGGAGGCGGAGCAGGCGACGGCCCTGATCGAGCAGTTCGTGGCCGACGCCCGGACGAGGAATGTGCCGGTCGAGCCGTTGCGTGCCCGTTCCTACAGCGGACGCTCCTACCGTACGCCCCTGCGCGGCTGGTACCTCAACAGTGACCGCAGCATAGCGGTGGGTGACGATGGCCGCTACTACTCCCTGCTGGTGCCGCCGAGCGCGGCGGGCTGGCTGACGGGTGTGACGCCGCAGCCGCAGCCGCCCAGGCTGATCGTCGGCGAGGGCGCGCGGGACGGCGAGTCGATCCCCTTGGCGAAGCTCCTGGAGCGACGACTCACAGCCGGATGAACGCGGGCGGCACCTCGTCGGTGAGCCACACCCCGTTGCCGGAGACGTAGAACACGTGCCCGGCGCGGGCCATCTCCCCCGCGAGGACGGTGAGGACGGCGACGGCGCCGCCGCGGCGGGTGCCGACCCGGCGGGCGGTCGCGGTGTCGGGCGACAGGTGCACGTGGTGGCGGCCGCCGCGGTTGAGCCCGGTCTCCCGGATCGACGGCAGCGCCGCGGCGCCGGTGCCGTGGAAGAGCACCTCCGGTGGCTCCCGCGGGGTGAGGCCGAGGTCGACCGGGACCGAGTGGCCCTGGCTGGCCCGGATGCGCTCGACCCCGTCGGGGCCGGCCAGCACCGCATACCGCTGCTTGTCGTTGCCGGCGACGACCTCGTCGAGGTCGGCCCGGGACACGCCCATGGCGGACAGGAACGCATCGACCGGGACCCAGCCGCCCGGGTCGAGGGTCAGGCCGACCCGCGCGGGGTCGTGCCGCAGCGCCTTCGACATCCGCTTACTGAGCTTGACGAGCTGCTGATGGTCCATCGCCGTCCCATTCTCCGCCACGCCGCAACCGGGTTACGACCCGATCGGGCCGGATCAGCAGCGCGCGCCGCCGCCCCATCCACCGCCGCAGCGCCCCGGACGGGTCGAAGGCGGGGGTCACCACGATCACCCGGGCGCCGCCGTGCTGGAACACGGCACCGGGCCGGCACAGCAGCGCCCAGCCGGGGCCGAGCGCCTCGTCCAGCGGCACCGTGCGCCCGTGATGGACCACGGACGGCTGCGGCACGAGCGGCCCGACGCCCCGCAGCGGCGGACTGGTGGAGCGCAGCGCGAGGCCCTTGAGCCCGGGCAGCCGCCAGATCGCGCCGAGCACGACCCGCCGCACCGCCGCCGCGCGGTCCTGCCCCCCGGTCATCGCCCAGCCGGCGACGACGGCGAGCCGGATCTGCGCCTTCACGTGCGGTCTGCGTTCGCGTTCGTACGAGTCGAGCAGCGCGACGTCGCCGGACGCCAGTTTCCAGGCCAGGTTGTAGGCGTCCCGCAGACCGGCGCCGAGACCCTGGCCGATGAAGGGCGGTGTCTGGTGGGCCGCGTCGCCGAGCAGGAACACCCTCCCCCGCCGCCACGTGGACGCGAGCCTGGCCTTGAACGTGTACTCGGCCTCCCGCACCACGGTGACGGACACGCCGGCGAGCCAGGGTGCGAGCAGCGCCGGCACGTCGACCGGGGGCTCGCCGTCGTGGAGGCGGAACTCCCACCGGTACCGACGCGACCCCAACTGCATGAAGGTCGCCGCGCGGCGCGGGTCGCACACCTGGTGCACGCCGCCCCACGCGTCGAGGTCACGGCCGGTGACGCCGTCGACGACCAGCCACCGCTCCTCGAACCCGAGATCCTCCAGGTCCGCCCCGATCAGCGAACGGACGGTGCTGTTGGCCCCGTCGCACCCGAGCACCGCCGACGCGGCGAGCACCGTCCCGTCGTGCAGGGTGACGGAGGTCGAGGTGACCCCGGTGACCGTGACCCCGCCGCGGAAGGAGATCAGCGGCAACGCCGCGACACGGGCGCGCAGCAGCCGCTCCAGATCGGGCTGGTCGAACATGTTGGCCTGCGGCCAGCCGTGCGGGCCGGGCGCGGGGTCGCGGCGGAACTCGGCCATGACCCGGTGCCGGCCGTCGAGCAGCCGCAGCCCGAGCCCGGGCCGGCTGACCTCGGCGAACGCGGCGGCGACCCCGAGCTCCTGGAGGATGCGCATGACCTCGTCGTCGACGTGGACGGCCCGCGGCAGCGGATACGGCGAACCGTAGCGGTCCAGCAGCACGCAGGGCACGCCGCGCTGGGCGAGCAGGATCGCGGAGGCGGCACCGACAGGTCCCGCCCCCACGATCACCACAGGGTCCACGCGGCGAGGTTACGTCAAGCCGCCGCCGCTGCGCTGCGGCCCGAGCCGCTCATGCGCAACGGGTTCCGTTGAGCGTGAACGCGGCCGGCGCGGTGTTCGTGCCGTTCCAGTTGGACAGGAACCCGAAGCTCACGGTGCCGCCAGCGGGGATGTTCGCCGTGTAGCTGACGCCGGTCGCCGTGACCGCGGCGCCGGCCTGGGTGTAGGTGGCGCCCCACGCCTGGGTGAGGACCTGGCCGTTCGCGTAGTTCCAGGCGAGCGTCCAGCCGTTGATCGCGCCGGTGCCGGTGTTCGTCACCTTCACCTCGCCCTGGAACCCGCCCGGCCACTGCCCGACGACGGCGTAGGCGACCTTGCACCCGCCGGTCGGCGGCTGGGAGGACGACCGTGACGGCGACGGGGACACCGAACGTGAGGGCGACGGGGAGACCGACCGCGACGGCGTCGGGGACGTCACTCCGCCGTAGACGGTCGCCTCCTTCGACGTGGCCTTGATGCCGTTGGCGCCGTTGAAGATGCGCTCACCCCAGCTGGTGAGCTGGGCCGGGTTGAACGCGGTCGCCATGTCGAGGTATTCGACGCCGCCGCCGTTGCCGCTCCACGACCAGCCGAGGTAGCCGATCCTCAGCGACTGGGCGGTCGCCATGATGGTGTCCTCGTCGGGGTTGCCGTCGGAGTGGTTGAAGCCGAACTCGCCGACGACGATCGGCAGCTTCGCGGTGACGAACCTGTTCAGGTAGTCGTTGACCTCCGCGGCGGTGTCGAACACGCCGTACATGTGGATCGAGAACACGGTGTTCTTGATCGGGTCGGCGGCGAACACCCCGGCCGCGTTGTCGCGCATGGTGAACGACCAGTCCTGCCCCCAGTTGGGCGCGTCGACCATGATGGTGTGCTCGAAGCCGTTGCTGCGCAGGCGCTTGATCGCGTTGCTCGTGTCGGTGGCCCAGTTGGCGACGGTGGCGGCGTTGTTGCCGAAGGGCTCGTTGCCGATGTTCACGATGATGTACTTCTCCTGGCCCTGCAGCGCGCTCTTGACGCTGAGCCAGTAGTCGACGGCCTTGTCGAGGGTGACGGCGCCGCTCTGCTCGCCGTAGCCGGTGGTGTCGTGCGCCTCCAGGACGCAGATGAGCCGGTTGGCCTTGCACAGCGACACGACGTTGGCGACGTCGGCGGTGTCGTTCTTCGTCCAGCGGTCGCCGGTGGCGAGCACGACCCGGACGCTGTTCGCGCCGAGCGCCTTCACGTTGGCGAACGTGGCAGTCTGCGTCGGGTACCAGGTGTGCGCGTGGCTGACGCCGCGCATGACGAACTCGGCGCCGTTGGCGTCGTACAGGCGGCCGTTGCTGACGGTGAAGCCGGTCGCCGCCGACGCCGGTTGCACGGCGACGAGCACCGACACCACGACCGCCAGCGCGACCGCCAGTACTGGGGCCGCCGCGAGGGTGATCCGCGTCCTCATGATGGGTTGCCTCCTAGGGGTTGGCGGCAACATATGAAGCGCTTCAGTAACCGTCAACGATGTCATGGCCGCGCCGCAGGTCGCGCCTCGAAACGGTGTGAAAGTTGCAGCGCCGGGTAGCTGCGCCCCCGTCCGGAACCTCCAGGCAGGAGAAACCCCATGACCATCGACAACCCGTCGGACCTGTTCCTCTACGAGCTGTCCGGCATGTACGACGCCGAGCGCAAGAGCAACCACCTCGTCGGTGAGATCCTCGGCAAGGCCGAGCACAGCCCGCTCGCCCAGATCCTGCGCGCCCAGCAGCAGCAGGGGCAGCAGAAGATCCAGAACATCGAGACGTGCTTCGCGATGATGGAGATGGAGCCGGCCGAGGTGCCGTGCTCGACGCTCGACGGGATGCGCGCGGAGTTCCAGGCGTTCGTCGGGCAGCGGCCGTCCGCGGAGGCGATGGAGATCTACGCGGTGGACGCGGAGACGAAGCTCGCCCACTTCGGCATCGCCGGCTACCGCGGACTGATCGACAAGGCGCTGCTCATGGGCGAGATGCAGTGCGCGCAGATCCTGCAGACCAACCTGGTGCAGAAGCAGGAGAACGCGGGCACGTTCGAGCGGATCAGCCACGAGCTCGGCCAGCGCGTGGCGATGCAGGTGTGACCGTTCGCGCTGCCGGCCGGAGGGGGCCCCGACATCGGGCCCCCTCCGGTGTCTCTCAACCCCCGAGGCTGGCCGCCGCCGAGGCGATGGCCGAGGCGAAGGTGCTCACCTGGGAGTAGACGCCGGGGTAGTTCGGGCGGGCGCAGCCGTTGCCCCAGCTGACGATGCCGACCTGGATCCAGGCGTTGGAGGCGTTGCGGCGGAACATCGGGCCGCCCGAGTCACCCTGGCAGGTGTCGGTGCCGCCGGCCGCGTACCCGGCGCAGATCTCGTCGCCCGGGATCAGGTCGGGGTACGAGTTGTCGCAGGTCGAGTCCGGCACGAACGGCACGGTCGCCTTGAGCAGGTACCGCTGCTGCGCGCCACCCTCACGCGCCGCGCCCCACCCGGCGATGGTGAAGGTGCCGGTGTCGTACGTGGTGTTCGTCGCGATCGGCAGCGTGGCGATGCCGCTCACGGGCGAGGCGAGCCGGATCAGCGCCCAATCCTTGCCGTTGCCGTTGTACCCGGGAGCCCGGTACACGTAGTTCGACTTCACCTGGATCCGGCCGGTCGTCGACTGGAGGTCGACCACGCCGAGCGTCGCGGTGATGCCGGTGTTCGTGCCGGTCCCGCCGACGCAGTGGGCGGCGGTGAGGACCAGCCGCGGGCTGTACAGCGCGCCGCCGCAGCCCATCGAGAGCCGCACCATGAACGGGAACTCGCCCTGCGCCGCTCGGGTGCCGCCGACGACGTCCTGCTGGGCGTGTGCCACGCCCGGCAGGACGCCGAGGGCGGCGATGACGGCGGTCAGGACCGCCAGAACCCTTCTTACCATCCGGAGCCTCCCCAACGAGTTGGATGATGGGGAGGATGATATCCATCGATTCGACGCCTATGGATATATCGTCCGGCTCATACTGCCGACCACGATGCTGGTCTCCGTCTCGGCGTCGGTGACGGTGCGGGGCGTCAGCCCGGCGTCGCGCAGGACCTCGTGCGCGGCGTCCAGCTGGGCGTCGCCGGCCTCGGTCAGCAGCCGCCCTTCACCCGTCAGCCAGCGCGGCGCACGCACGGCGACCCGCCGCAGCACGTCGAGGCCGTCGTCGCCACCGTCGAGCGCCGCCCGCCGCTCGTGCACCCGGAACTCCTCGGGGAGGAACGCGATCTCACCGGTCGGCACGTAGGGCACGTTCGCCAGGATCACGTCGACCCGCCCCAGCAGGTCGTGCGGCAGCGCGTCGAACAGGTCGCCCTCGTACACCTCCGCCGCATGCAGGTTATGCCGCGCGCAGGCGACCGCGACGGGGTCGATGTCGGCCGCGACGAGCCGGACGTCCTCCTTGCCGCGCACCGCGGTCGCGCCGACGGCGCCGGTGCCGCAGCACAGGTCGAGCACCGTCTGTCCACTGTGGATCATCTCGCGGGCGGTGACGGCGAGGAGCTCCGTCCGGTGGCGCGGGATGAAGACCCCGTCGGCGATGCTGAACCGGACGCCCGCGAACGACGCCCACCCGACGAGGTACTCCACGGGATGCCCCCGCACCCGCCGCTCGACGAGCGTGTCCAGGGCGGCCCCGTCGCCGGCGGCGGCCTCGGCGAGCAGCGCCGCCTCGTCCTCGGCGAACACGCAACCCGCGGCGCGCAGTCGCTCGATCACAGTGAGCACGCCGCACTGTAGCCGTTGCTACGCTGACGTGTGCGCGCGGTTGTGCTGTCCGGCCCGGAGCCGGTCGAGAATCTGCGGGTCGTCGAGGTCCCGACCCCGTCGCCGCCACCCGGCTGGGTGCGGATCCGGGTGAAGGCGTTCGGGCTGAACCGGTCCGAGCTGCACACCCGCCTCGGCTACGCCTCCGGGGTCACCTTCCCGCGCGTCCCGGGCATCGAGGCGACCGGGGTCGTGGACGACCCGGGCACCTCGTCGTTGCGGGCCGGGCAGCAGGTGGCGACGATGATGGGCGGGATGGGCCGCACCTTCGACGGCGGCAGTTCTGGCACCGGCGGCGGTGGTTCCGGCACCAGAGGCGGTTCGGGCACAGGGAGCGGTTCGGGCACAGGGAGCGGTTCTGGCGCGGCGGGCGGGTCCGGCACTTCGGGCAACCCCGGGGCGACCAGCGGATCGGGCACCGGCACCGGCACCACGGTGGCAGCGGGCGCCGCAGTGCCCGGGCTCGTGACCGTCGGCACCGCGGTGTCCGTCGGCACCGGCACGAACACCGGAACGAACAATGGCACGGGCGGCCGTTCCGGGTCCGGCCTCGACACCTCCGCCGGGCTTGCCGCCCCGGCCGGAGGCCAGACCGGGGGTGGGGGCAGCGGTGGCGGTGGCGGTACCGACGCCGCAGCCGGAAACGCAGCGGCGCACGACGCGACCGTGGACGTCGCCGCCGATGTGCGCGCCGAGGCGGGGAGGCTGCCCGTGACCGGCGCGCCCCTGGGCCTGATGACGATGATCGCGGTGCTGGTGACGGCGGCCGGGGTCGTGCTCGCCAGGCGCCGCCGCCGTCAGTCCTGAGCCGCCCTGCGGGCCCTGGCGAGGAACGGCAGGGCGCACGCGGACAGCGCTGACGACACGAGGAACGAGGCCGGGTAGCCCCACACGTCGGCGACCCGGCCGAGCGCCGGCTGGGTGACGACGCCGCCGGTCGAGGCCATGAGTGAGTCGAAGGACAGGATCGTGGCGCGCTGCCGGGAGGGGATGAGACCGTTGACGTACGCCTGCCGCAGCGGCATCCCGGCCGAGCCCAGCAGCGCCCACACCACGATGAGCGTGAGCGCCGCCCAGAACTGCCCGGCGAGCCCGAGCCCGGCGAGCGCGACGACGCCGGCCGCTTCCAGGGCGAGGTAGGCGGTGAGCCGGTGCGGGAACAGCCGCCCGATCCGTTCGGCGAGCAGGCCGCCGGTGATCTGCGCGCCGGCGACCGCGGCGGCCGCGATCCCGGCGATCCCGTAGGCGGTGTCGTCGCGGTACAGGTCGAGCAGGTGCGGTTGCAGCGCGTAGAACACGTAGACGCCGACGCCGCCGGTGAAGGGGGCGGCGAGCATGAGGAGCCTGACCTGCCGGACCCGCCAGCCGTACTCGACGGAGTCCGCGGCGATCCGGCGCATCCGCCGCACGGGCGGCAGGCTCCGGTCCGGGGTGAACCCCAGGTCCCGCATGAGGACGGCGGCGACGGCGAACATCAGCGCGTAGACGCCCGCGCGGACGAGGAACGGCACCCCGAGGTTCGTCAGCTGGGCGAGGTACCCGCCGGCGACGGACCCGGCGAGCATGGCGACGCCGCCGACGACCTGCCCGCGGGCGAACACCGCATCGAGGGGCCCGGTGTCGCCGGTCGCGGCGAGGGCGTCGACGAGCCACGCCTCGACCGCGCCGGAGAAGAACGTGAAGCCGAGACCGAGCAGCAGCGACACGACCGCCCACGGCAGGAACGGCGCGTGCAGCCGCCACAGCCATACGTACAGGCCGGTGGCGGCGGCGAGCGTCACGGTCCCGAGCAGGAACGACGCCCGCCGCCCCCACAGGTCGGCGACGATGCCGGTCGGCACCTCGAACAGGACCATCCCGGCGGTGAAGCAGGCGTTCGCCGCGAACGCCGCCAGGTTGGACAGGCCCGCGTCGAGCAGGAAGATCGTGTTGATGCCCCAGATGAGCGACCCGGCGAGGGTGTTGCCCGCGGTGAGCAGGTAGTAGGTGTTCCTGACGGCCTTCGCGGGGCTCACGCCACGTGCGCGTCGGCCGCGTCGAGGGCGTCGTCGATCGCGTCGATGCCCTGCAGCAGCTCCTCCTCGGTGATGATCAGCGGCGGGACGACGTGCAGCCGGTTGAAGTGCGTGAAGGGCCAGACACCGCGGGCCTTGCAGGCGGCGACGACGTCGGCCATCGGCTTCGCGGCGGCGCCGGACGCGTTGTAGGGCACCAGCATCTCGCGGGTGTCGCGGTCGCGGACCAGCTCGATCGCCCAGAACAGGCCGAGGCCGCGGACCTCGCCGACCGACGGGTGCCGGTCGCGCAGCTTCTCCAGGCGCGGGCCGACGACCCGCTCACCGAGGTCCTTGACCCGCTCGGGGATCCGCTCGTCGCGCATCACCTCGATGGTGGCGACGGCGGCGGCGCAGGCGAGGGGATGGCCGGAGTACGTGAGTCCGCCGGGGAACGGGCGCTCGGCGAACGTGTCATACACCTTCTCGCCGAGGATGACCCCGCCGAGCGGCACGTAGCCGGAGTTGACGCCCTTCGCGAACGTGATCAGGTCCGGCACCACGCCCCAGTGGTCGGCGGCGAACCATTCCCCGCACCGGCCGAACCCGCTCATCACCTCGTCGCAGATGAGCAGCGCGCCGTGCCGGTCGCACAGCTCGCGGACCCCGGCGAGGTATCCGGGCGGCGGCACCAGGATGCCGTTGGTCCCGACGACCGACTCCAGGATCACGGCGGCGATCGTGTTCGGCCCCTCGAACGTGAACACCTCCTCGAGGTGCGCCAACGCCCGCTGGGTCTCCTGCTCGGCGCTGTCCGCGTGGAAGGAGGAGCGGTAGGGGTACGGGCCGAAGAAGCGCACGACGCCCGGCATCGCGGGCTCGTTGGCCCAGCGGCGCGGGTCGCCGGTCAGCGTGATCGATCCGGTGGTGGCGCCGTGGTAGGACCGGTAGGCGGCCAGGATCTTGTGCCGGCCGGTCGTCAGCCGGGCCATCTTCACCGCGTGCTCGTTGGCCTCGGTGCCGCCGTTGGTGAAGAACACGTGTGACAGGTCGCCGGGCGCCACCTCCGCGATGAGCCGCGCCGCCTCGCTGCGGGTCGGGTTGGCGAAGCTCGGCGCGATCGTGCACAGCAGCGCCGCCTGCTCCTGGATCGCGGCGACGACCCGGGGATGCTGATGCCCCAGGTTGAGGTTCACCAGCTGCGAGGAGAAGTCGAGATACCGCGTGCCGGCGGCGTCCCAGAAGGTGCTGCCGAGGCCGCCGGTGACGACGACCGGGTCCAGCGCCCGCTGCGCCGACCAGGAGTGGAAGACGTGCGCGCGGTCGTCACGGTAGGCGTCCGCTTCGGAGGTGTGTCCGGTCATGAGCCGACGCTAATCGCACACGTCCGGCCGTACAATATCTTCACTGTTACAGCTTGTTACGCGCCATATGCTGGGATCATGCGGATCACGTCGATCGCCGAGCTGGAAGCCCTGGTCGGGCCGCCGATGCCCAGGGCGGTGACCAAGGAACGCGCCGCGCTCGTGCGGACCGACCGCGACTGGCTGGCGCTGTCCCCCTTCGTCCTCGTCGCCACCGCCGACGCCGAGGGCAACTGCGACGTCTCGCCCAAGGGCGATCCGCCCGGCTTCACGCACGTCATCGACGATCGTACGATCGCGATCCCCGAACGACCGGGCAACCGCCGCGTCGACGGCTTCCGCAACATCCTCGCCAACCCGCACGTCGGCCTGATCTTCCTCATCCCCGGCCGCCGCGAGACCCTGCGCGTCAACGGCCGCGCCCGCCTGCTGACCGACGCCCCCTGGTTCTCCACCATGGTCGTCGAGGGCCACCGGCCGCTGCTCGCCCTCGTCGTCGACATCGACACCATCTTCTTGCACTGCCAGAAGTCGCTGATGCGCTCGCAGCTGTGGAAACCCTCGACCTGGACCCCTGACGCCCTGCCCTCCCACGCCAGACTCGTGAAGACCGTCCACGGCGCGACGGAATCGGTCGAGGACCTCGAGGCGTACTACGCCGAGGACAGCTACGGCCGCCGCCTCTACACCTGAAACATTTCCTCCGCGTGCGGACGCTCGGCGTCGGACCACCGCGTCAGGTGGTGGCGTCGCGCATGGCCTCGGTGAAGGCGGCTTCGGCGTTGGCGTGCTGCTCGCTCTGGGGGCCGTTGCGCAGCTCCATGACGGTGCCGTCGTGGAAGGTGAGGGTCCAGCGGAAGCGGAGCTTCGTGGTCCGCTCGGCGGCGGCGATCTCCTCGAACGGGATGAAGCGGCTGCCCGGGGTCGCGGCGAGCTGCCGGGCGTCGCCCTCGGCGAGCCAGCGGCGCATGCGGTAGCGGGCCATCCCCGTCTTGTACCGCGGCATCCCCGGCATCAGCAGCAGGCCGTGGCTGAGGATGAGCACGTCGGCGCGGGACCCGTCGACGACGGCCGTGGTGATGTCGGCCAGGATGCCGGCGTGCTCGGTGCCGACGCGCCGGCGGACGTGGCGGGCGGTGGTGACGTCGACACCGCGGGCGTGCAGCTGCCGGCGGGCGGTGGGCAGGGTCGCGGGGTCGCAGGCGAGGTCGGCGGCCGTGGACAGGTCGAGCCGGGCGCCGAACAGGTCGAGGAGGCGGGTGGGGCCGGTCCAGGAGTGCTGCCAGCGGGCGACGCCCGAGCGGACCGCGGCCAGGCGGAGCAGGGTCTCCAGCGGCGCCGCGAAGCGGGTGCGGGCCTCGCGGCGGGTCGCGTCGGGGAAGAGCGGGCCGGCGAGCTCGTCGAGGTGGCCGGCGGCGATGAGGTCCAGCACGGCGCCGGCGTCCGGCACGGGGTGGCCGACGGCGCGGCTGAAGGAGCGCAGCATCGCGTCGGACTGTTCCTGCAGGTCGGCGGTACTGGTGGCGGCGAGGAACTCGTCCCACGGCAGGACGACCGCGCCGCCGGTCTGCATGGCCCGGGCCTGCAGGGCGCGGCCGGCGGCGCCGAGGTCGGTGACGAGCCCGGCCGCCGGTGTCCGGTCGATGAGGTCCGACGACTCGGGCGCGGCCATGATGGCGTCGACCCGGGCGGACAGCGGCGGGTGCGGGCCGGCGGCGTCGTCGCGCAGCGCCTTCCACGTGCCGTAGCCGACCGCCCACACTGTGCCGATGAAGACGGCGACGCCGATCTTCGTGCCGATGAAGCCGGTGGTGATGCTCGCCACCCAGACGGCGAGGGCGAGGCCCGCGGCGAACTGCGCGAGCGCGAGGACGTAGAAGCCCGCGAGCATGACGAGCGACAGGAAGGCGCGCCCCGCGACGGCCATCGGCGGTCCTTCCCTGTGTCACCGCGGCGATAGCGTCCGCGGCGAACGGGACCCTATAGTTCGCAGGCGATCGACCGCAACGGGGGAAGGAACGTTTCGATGTGGCCATTCCGGCGAAGAGCCGCGACGAGGGTCGAGCGGCTGGAGCTCGACCCCGCGCAGGGCGACCCCGAGGCGACGCGGCTCATCGCGGCGGCGAAGCGGGGCGACTGGCAGGCGGCCGCGGAGACGTTGCGTGACGTCGAGCACCCAGACGTGCGGTACTTCTACTGCCGGACTCTCGGCGAGCACGCCGGCGACGGCGCCTGGATCGACGAGTGGATCAGCGCCGATCCGAGGACGGCCACTCCGCTCACGGTGAAGGGTCTGTATGCGATCGACCGGGCGTGGCAGGCGCGCGGCAACGGCCGGGCCGTCACGGTCAGCGAGGACGCGTTCAAGGTGTTCTTCCAGCGGTTGAAGGTCGCCGAGGACTGCCTCGACGACGCGACCGGCCTCGACGGCGACGACGCCACGCCGTGGGTCGGCCTCGTCACGCTCGGCCGGGCCCGGCAGGTCGGGCTGGACGAGACCCGGCGGCGGTTCGACGAGGCGGTCCGCCGGTATCCGTGGCACCGCGACGCCCACTCGCACATGCTGCAGGCGCTGTGCCGCAAGTGGAGCGGCTCGCACGAGCTGATGCACGACTTCGCCGAGGAGGCCGCCGCCGGGGCGCCGGCCGGGGCGCCGCTCGGGGTCCTCGTCGCCGACGCGCACATCGAGCACTGGCTGGACCTGCCCGAGGGCGAGGACGGCGAGTACATGCGCAGCCCCGAGGTCGGCGAGCGGCTGCGGCTGGCCGCGGACCGGTCCGTGCGGCACAACCGCTACGAGCGGCGTCCCGGCTGGGCGGCCGCCGACAACGCGTTCGCGATGGCGTTCACGCTCAACGGGGACCGGCCGGCCGCCGCGGAACGCTTCGACGTGCTCGGCGACCGGGTGACCCGCTGGCCGTGGTCCTACCTGGCGACCCCCGACGTCGCGTTCACCAGAGCCCGGCAGACCACCCGACAGTAGGGTTAAGCCCACTGACCCCGGCCCTCGCCGCCGCGAGAATGGCAGCATGAGGGTGAAGGCGTTCGTGCGCACCGGCGTCCTGGCGATCGGCCGGGTGGCCCTGCTGGGGCTGCTGTCGCCGCCGGTCAAGCTCGCCCTGCTCGTGCTGTCCGTGGTGTCGCTGGCGCTGACCGTGATCGGGTTGGGGCTGGTCGTGGCGCCGCTCGTCGCGATGCTCGTCCGGACGTATGCGGACCTGCACCGGCGGGCCGCGCGCGCCTGGTCGTGGGTCGACATCCCCAGCCCGTACCGGCCGCTGCCGGACGGCGCGCTGATCGGGACGCCGCGGCGGTGGCTGTGGCTGGTCCGCGACCCGGCGACGTGGCGTGACCTGCTGTGGCTGCTCACCGGCGCGCCCGTCGGGCTGCTCCTCGGCGTCGCCGGGCCGGTGCTGCTCGCGTACGGCCTGGAGGGGTTCCTCGCGATCCCCGTCATCATCGACGCCGCCACCGGCTGGTACGGCTACGGCGTCACCTGGCCGATCTCCGACGCCCTCGACATGCTCAGCGTCCCGCCGCAGGGTGCCCTGGTCACCGCCGGTGCCCTGTACGCCGGGCCGTGGCTGCTGTGGGGCCTGGCGCACTTCGACCGGCTGCTGCTCGGCCCGACCCGCGGCGCCGCCCTCGCCCGGCGCGTCGACCGGCTCACCGAGACCCGGACGCAGGTCGTCGACGCGCAGGCCGCGGAGCTGCGCCGGATCGAGCGGGACCTGCACGACGGCGCGCAGGCACGGATCGTGTCCCTCGCGATGAGCCTCGGCATGGCCGAGGACCTCGTCGCCCGTGACCCCGCCGCCGCGCAGGCGCTCATCGCGGAGGCGCGGGAGGCGAGCTCGCTCGCGCTCGCCGAGCTGCGGCACCTGGTCCGCGGCATCCACCCGCCGGTCCTCGCCGAGCGCGGCCTCGACGGCGGCATCCGCGCGCTCGCGCTGACGCTGCCGATCCCGGTGCGGGTGGACGCCGACCTCGACGGGCGGCGGCCCGACGCGCCGGTCGAGTCCGCGGCGTACTTCGCGGTCGCCGAGGCCCTGGCGAACGTGGCGAAGCACGCGCACGCATCGACGGCCTGGGTATCGTTGACGCATCTCGGGGACGCGCTCTACATCACCGTCGGCGACGACGGCACCGGCGGCGCCGCACCGGGCGGTGGCTCCGGGCTGGCCGGTGTCGCGCGCCGCCTGGGAGCGTTCGACGGCAGCCTGCACGTCGACAGTCCCGCGGGCGGTCCCACCGTGCTGACCATGGAGCTGCCGTGCGCGTTGTCATCGCCGAGGACCTCGCCCTCCTCCGCGACGGGCTGATCCGCCTCCTCACCTCCTACGGCTTCACGGTCGTCGCGGCCGTCGAGACCGGCGAGGCGCTGCAGGCCGCCCTGGTGGAGCACCGGCCGGACGTGGCGGTCGTCGACGTGCGGCTGCCGCCCACCTTCACCGACGAGGGACTGCGGGCCGCGATCGCCGCGAGAGCCGCGGTGCCCGGCCTGCCGGTGCTGGTCCTCTCGCAGCACGTGGAGCAGTTGTACGCCCGTGAGCTGCTCTCCGATCGCCGCGGCGGCGTCGGGTATCTGCTGAAGGACCGGGTCGCGACGGTCGGCGAGTTCGTCGACGCGGTCCGCCGGGTCGCCGGCGGCGGCACCGCCATGGACCCGGAGGTCGTCTCCCAGCTCCTCGCCCGCAGCACCCCGACGGCGGCGCTCACCCCGCGCGAGCGGGAGACCCTCGGGCTGATGGCGGAGGGCCGGTCCAACGCGGCGATCGCCGCCCGGCTGTTCGTCACCGACAAGGCCGTCGGCAAGCACATCAACAACATCTTCGCCAAGCTCGGCCTGCCCCAGTCGGAGGACGACAACCGCCGGGTCCTCGCGGTCCTCGCGTACCTGAACGCATAGCGGTTCCCTCCGTGGCGGCACCCCCGTGCGTCTGTCCCTGTGGAGGGGGGACACGGTGACGTTCGACGATTTCGTCCGGGGCGAGCTCGATGCGCTGACCCGGTCGGCGTACCTACTGACCGGTGACCGCCAGGACGCCGAGGACCTCGTGCAGACGGTCCTGGCGAAGCTGGCGGTGCGCTGGCAGCGGATCGACGACCCGGCCGCGTACGCCCGGCGGGTCCTCTACACGCAGTCGGTCAGCTGGTGGCGGCGGCGCGGGTCACGGGTCCCGGAGACGCTGACCGGCGACCCGCCGGAGCGTCCCGCGCCGCCGGGCGGCGAGCCGGAGCTGGCGATGGTGATGCGGCACGCCCTGGCCCGGCTGACCCCGAAGCAGCGGGCGGTGCTGGTCCTGCGCTTCTACGAGGACTGCACCGAGGCGGAGACCGCGGCGCGGCTCGGGGTGCGGCTCGGCACGGTGAAGAGCCAGACCCGGCACGCCCTGGACCGGCTGCGGATCCTGGCCCCCGAACTGACCACGGTCCTGGAGGTGACCACATGACCAATGTCCGTGCGGGGCTGCGCGCCCTGGCCGACCGGGCGCCGCGCGGCTCGCTGCCCGACGGGTTCTACGAGGCGGCGCGGGCCAGGCACCGGGGGCGGCGGGCGGCGGCGCTCGCGGCCGTGGCGGTGCTGCTCGTCGTCGTCGGGGCCGGCTGGGCGGTCCGGGCGGGCGGTGGCCCGTCCGTGCCGGCCGGCGGCTCCGGGCCGGGCATCGCGACCGAGCTGCCGGTGCCCCCCTGGTACACGGGCAGCGGCGGGCTCGGGGTCACCGCCGCCGTCTACGGCGGGCCGGCGACGACCGGCGACTGGCAGGAGGGCCGCCTGGCCGGGCTGAGCGCCGACGGCGACCGCGTCCGGGTCCTCGGCGGCGCCGTCTACGCCGCGCCGGGCTTCGAGGTGCTGCTGTCCCCCGACGGCACCCGCATCGCCCACGATGGCACGGTCAGCTCGCTCACCGGCGGCGCCGACATCCGGGTGCCGGGCGAGGTGCGGGCGTTCTCGCCCGACGGCACGCTGGTCGTATACCAGTCCGGCGGCACCGTCGGCGTGCACGACCTGGCCCGGCACACCGACGTCGCCCGCGTCGACGTCGGCGGGTCCTGGGTGGTGCCCGGGTTCTCGGCCGCGGTCGCCCCCGGCAACGACCGGCTGGCGCTGATGACGAATCAGGCGGTCTCCGTCTACGACCTGCGCACGTCGAGGCTGCTGTACCTGCTGCGCTGGGCCGACGGCGTGCTCACCGGCCCCGGCGCGTGGCTGCCGGACGGTTCGGCCTTCGCGACGGCGACGCGCACCAACGATGTGTGGACCGTCGCGCTGCACGCCGGCGCCGACGGCACGGTGCTCGCGGACCGCGCGCTCGCCCCGGTTTTCGACGCCCGCTACCTGCGGCTGCTCGGCTGGCGCGCCGACGGCACCGCCGTCGCCGTCGCCGGTGTCCCCGCCCCGGGCGCGGTGTCGCTGGAGAACTCCTGGACCACGGCGTGGGGGCCGTACACGGACCTCGGCTCGTCCGGCGCCCGGCTCGTCGAGATCCGCCCTGACGGCGTCCGGGAGGTGCTGCGGACCCCGGCCGGCGTCCGCGACCTGGACGTGGCCGCGTCCCTCGCGATCGCCGGGTCGTTCCTGCCGCCGGGCGACCCCGGGTTCGGCGCCCGGTCCAACCCGGTCGTCTACGTCAGCAGCATGTGCGTCTTCGTCGGCGGCGCGATGCTCGCCGCGGTGCTCGTCCACCGGCGACGCGTGCGCCGCCGCGACCGGGGGTGACGGACCTGCACGGGTGCGGTGGTGGCCGCGGGGAGCGTCGTCGGACACCCCGGGCGGTCACCACCGCACTGGACGATGGTTACGCGCCGCCGGCCGTCAGGGTGACGGTCTGCGGGGCGAACCCGCTGCCGAGCACGTCGACGCCGGCGGCCTTCGCCGCGTCGACGGCCTTCTGCATGTAGTCGTTGGTGTAGGACAGGCCCTCGGGCTTCTTCTTCAGGACCGTGTCACCGACCTGGTTCTTCGTCGTCATCGAGATGTCGACGGTCTGGTTCCAGGCGGTCTCGTCGATGATGCCGATGCCCTTCGCGGCCGGCCACACGAGCTTGTTGACCTCGTTCATCTGCCACAGCTGGTGGCTCTTGCCGAGCTTGGAGCCCTTCGCGACGACCATGTCGCGGCACTCGTCGGGCTTGTCCCGGCAGTACGCCCAGCCCTTGATGGTGCCGGTGAGGAACTTGACCGTCTGTTCCTGGTATGCCTTGTCCCCGAGCTTGTCGGTGTTGGCCCACACGGCGTCCTGCAGCATCGAGCTGCCGACGGTCTTCCAGTCGATGATCGAGAAGTCCTCCGCCTTGTACAGCGCGCCGGTCGCCGGGTTCGTGGCCTCCAGCAGCTGCGCGTACTCGTTGTAGGACATGGCCTGCGCGACGTCGATCTCCTTCTTCAGCAGCGCCTGCATGTCGAACTGCTGCTGCACGAGGGTGACGTCCTTGCCGGGGTCGAGCCCGGCCTTGGTCATGCCGGCGAAGAGCTCGAACTCGTTGCCGAAGCCCCAGTTGCCGACCTTCTTGCCCTTGAAGTCCGCCGGCGACTTGATGCCGCTGCCGGCGAACGCGACCTGGTAGGTGCCGGACCGGGCGAAGATCTGCCCGACGTCGGTGATCCCGGCGCCCTGCTCCCGTGAGGCCAGGGCCTTCGGTACCCAGGCGACGGCGTAGTCGGCCTTGCCGGTGGCGAGGACGGTCTGCGGGACGATGTCGACGCCGCCTTCGAGCAGCTGCACGTCGAGCCCTTGTTCCTTGTAGAAGCCCTTGTCGACGGCGGCGATGTAGCCGGCGAACTGGGCCTGGAAGAACCACTGCAGCTGCAGCTTCACGGTGGTGAGGCCACCGGCACCGGTGGTTGTCGTCGATGGTGTGTCAGCGGTACCGCAGCCGGCCAGGAGCAGGCCGGCGACGGCGGCGACACTGATGAGGGACCTGGTTCTTCTCATGGGGGTTCCTCCGGGGGAAGCTATGAACGCGTCTTCCAGGGCATTGCGAGACGCTCCAGCAGGAGCGTGGTCAGGTAGAAGACGAGGCCGAGGGCGCAGGCGCCGACCACGAACGCCCACGCTCGGGGATACGCGGTGAACGCGGCGGCGGAGGTGATCCGCGCCCCCAGCCCGTCCTGCAGGCCGCCGAAGTACTCGGCGACGACCGCGGCGATGACGGCGAGGGAGGACGCCTGCCGCAGTCCGGTGAACACGTAGGGCAGCGCGCCGGGCAGGCGCACGAGCCGGGCGAACGTCCAGCTGCCCGCCGCGTAGCTGGCCATCAGCTCGCGGTGGGTCGGGTCGACCTCCCGGAGCCCGCGCAGCGTGTTGATGAAGACCGGGAAGAACACGATGATCCCGGCGACGAGACGCCGCGGCAGGCTGCTGGTGGAGTCGAACATGTTGTTGAGGATCGGGGCGAGCGCGATGATCGGCAGCGCGTTGACGACGGCGGCGTAGGGCACCGCGACGTCGCTGAGCAGCTTCGACCGGCTCGTGGCGAGCGCGGCGAGGACCGCGACGACGGTGCCGCCGATGAGCCCGACGAGGGCGTTGGCGCCGCTGGCGAGGGCGGCGTCGACGACGTTGCCGCGCTGCTCGACCAGCTGCGCCCAGATCGCCGACGGCGCCGGCAGGATGAACGGCGCGACCCGGCCGGCCTTGACGATCAGCTCCCACAGCGCGAGGCCGAGGACGCCGACCAGCACCGGCGGCAGGACCGATCTGACGTATTTCATGCCGCCACCTCCGCTGCGCTCCAGCGTCGGCCTGAGCCAACCTGCCATACCGGTTCGCGGCCCGAGGCGCTCCGCTGGCCGCTCACGCCCGCAGCGCTTTCCGCACGGCGGTGACGTGTTCGAAGTAGGCCGGGGACTGCCTGGCCGCCTCGTCGCGGCCGGGCAGGTCGATGTCGATCGTCGCGGTGATCCGGCCGGGCCGGGCGGACATGACGACGACCTTGTCGGACAGGAACACCGCCTCGGAGATCGAGTGCGTGACGAACACCGTGCTGGTGCCGGTCTTCGCGCAGATCTGCAGCAGCTCCCCCTGCAGCCGCTCCCTCGTCATCTCGTCCAGGGCACCGAACGGCTCGTCCATCAGCAGCAGCGGCGGGTGTACGGCCAGCGCACGGGCGATCGCGACCCGCTGCTGCATACCGCCGGACAGCTGCGCCGGGTAGTGCCCGGCGAAGTCGGCGAGGCCGACGAGCGCGAGCATCTCCTCGGCCCTGGTGCGGCGCTCCGCGCGCCCCACCTTGCGCAGTTCGAGGGGCAGCTCGACGTTGCGCCGCACCGTGCGCCACTCGAAGAGGCCGGCCTGCTGGAAGGCGATGCCGTACTCCTGGTCGCGGCGGGCCTGCGCGGCCGGTTTCCCGGCGACGGTGACGCTGCCCGAGGTAGGGTCGATGAGGTCGGCGATGAGCCGCAGCAGGGTGCTCTTGCCGCACCCGGACGGCCCGATCAGCGACACGAACTGTCCACCGCCGACGGTGAGGTCCACATCGGACAGTGCACGGACCTCGCCGGGACGACCCTGGTTGAACACCTTGCTGACACCGGTGATCGAGACCGCCGTCATATGACGTTCACCTCCACTCGACGCCGGTGACGCATGAGGGGGAGCTCGAGCAGGCTGACGACGCCGGCGACGACGAGGCCGAGGACGGCGGCGCCGAGCATGGCGGTGTAGACCTTCGCGGGGTCAGAGGTGGCCTCCCTGGAGTATTCGATGACGAGCCGGCCGATCCCGCCGCGGGTGCCGGTGGAGATCTCGCCGACGACCGCGCCGACCACGGCGGCGGCACCGGCGAGCCGCAGCGCGGGGAACAGGAACGGCAGCGCGGCGGGCAGCCGCAGCTTGCCGTAGGTGCGCCACCAGCCGGCCGCGTAGCTGCGCATCAGCTCGACACCCGCGTCCGACGGGGACTGCAGGCCGCGCAGCAGCCCGACGGCGACGGGGAAGAACGCGAGGTAGGCGGCGATGACGGCGACCGTCATCCAGTCCTGCCACGGGTAGGGGCCGAACGACAGCGCCCCGCTCCAGCCCGCGACGAGCGGCGCCAGGGCGACGAGCGGAACGGTCTGCGACAGCACGACGTACGGCAGCAGCCCCCGCTCCACGACCCGGAACCGTTGCATGAGCGTCGCGAGGACGAAGCCGATGACCGTACCGGCGACGAAACCGACGGCCGTGACACCCAGGGTGAACAGGCACGCGTCGAACACCACCTGCCAGACGGGCCGGCCGCCGGTCAGCTCGGGCCGGCCCAGGCGCTGCGCGACCGTCCACAGGTGCGGCATGGACAGGTCGTCGGCGCGGGGCAGGACCTTCACCCCGAGGACCGCGGTGCCCTCGGGGTTGCCGACCGCCTTGTACCCCTCCCACAACAGGGCGAAGACGATCAGCCCCCCGAGGGCACCGAGGATCCTTCTCATGCGGAGAATGCCGGGATGACGTGCTCGCCGTACGCCTGCAACGTCGAGGATTTCGCGTCGTGCTGCAGGTACACCGCGAACTGGTCGACGCCGAGGTCCTTGAGTTCGGCGAGACGCCTCAGGTGCTCCTCGACCGGGCCCAGGACGCAGAACCGGTCGATGATCTCGTCGGGCACGAAGTCGGTGTGCGTGTTGCCGGCCCGGCCGTGCTCGGCGTAGTCGTAGCCCTTGCGGCCCTTGATGTAGTCGGTCAGGGCGGTCGGGACGGCGCCGTCGCTGCCGTAGCGTTCGACGATGTCGGCGATGTGGTTGCCGACCATCCCGCCGAACCACCGGGTCTGCTCCCGCTGGTGCGCGAGATCATCGCCGACGTAGGCGGGCGCCGCGACGCAGAACTTGATCGCGGCCGGGTCGCGGCCGGCCTTCGCCGCCGCGTCCCGCACCGCCTTGATCATCCACGCGGCGATGTCGGGGTCGGCGAGCTGCAGGATGTACCCGTCGCCGACCTCGCCGGTGAGCGCCAGGGCCTTCGGCCCGTACGCGGCGACCCACACCTCGAGGCGGCTGTCCGGCGCCCACGCGAACTGCAGGTCCCGGTCGCGCAGGTGGGCCTGCCGGCCGTTGCCGAGCTCCCGGATGACCTGGACGCATTCGCGCAGCTCGGCGAGGGTCGTCGGCCGGCTGCCGAGGACCCGCACGGCGGAGTCACCGCGGCCGATGCCGCAGACGGTGCGGTTGCCGTACATCTCGTTGAGGGTGGCGAACAGCGACGCGGTCACGGTCCAGTCGCGGGTGCCGGGGTTGGTGACCATCGGCCCCACGATCACCCGTTCGGTGTCGGCGAGGATCTTGCTGTAGATGACGAACGGCTCCTGCCACAGCACGTGCGAGTCGAACGTCCACACGTGGCTGAACCCGGCCGCCTCGGCCTGTTTCGCGAGCTCCACCACCTGCATCGCAGGCGGGTCACACTGGAGCACCACCCCTACGTCCATGCGTCACCTCACCTTGGGGAAGCCCAGGTCGACCTCTGACGTGGCCGGGTCGGGCCAGCGCGAGGTGACGACCTTGCTGCGCGTGTAGAACTGGATGCCTTCGGGCCCGTACATGTGCAGGTCGCCGAAGAGCGAGGACTTCCAGCCGCCGAAGCTGTAGTAGGCGACCGGCACCGGGACGGGCACGTTGACGCCGACCATGCCGCAGACGACGTCGTACTGGAACTGCCGGGCGGCGCCGCCGTCGCGGGTGAAGATGGCGGTGCCGTTGCCGTACTCGTTGTCGTTGACGAGTTTCAGCGCCTCGTCGTAGGTGTCTGTTCTGACGACGGACAGGACCGGGCCGAAGATCTCGTCCTTGTACAGCGGGGAATCGGTGCTGACCTTGTCCACCAGGGACGCGCCGAGGAAGAAGCCGGGGCCGCTGCTGACCGGGGCGTCCCGGCCGTCGACGACGACCTCGGCCGTTCCGGCGTTCTCCAGGTAGCCGGCGACCTTGTCGCGGTGCTCGCGGGTGATGAGCGGGCCCATCTCCGCGGACGGGTCGCTGGCCGGGCCGACCGCGATCCGGCCGATCCGCTCGCTGATCGCGGCGACCAGGGGGTCGGCGACGGCGCCGACGGCGACGACGACCGAGATCGCCATGCACCGTTCGCCGGCCGAGCCGTACCCGGCGGAGACGGCGGCGTCCGCGGCGCTGTTGATGTCCGCGTCGGGCAGGACGACCATGTGGTTCTTCGCGCCGCCGAGCGCCTGGACCCGCTTGCCCGCCTTCGTGCCGGCCTCGTAGACGGCCTTCGCGATCGGGGTGGAGCCGACGAAGCTCAGCGCCTGCACGTCCGGGTGGCTCAGCAGCGTCTCGACGGCCTCCCGGTCGCCCTGCACGACGTTGAACACGCCGTCGGGCAGGCCCGCCTGGCGCAGCAGGTCGGCGAGGAGCAGCGAGACGGACGGGTCCTTCTCGCTCGGTTTGAGCACGAACGTGTTGCCGCAGACGAGCGCGTTGGCGAACATCCACATCGGGACCATCGCCGGGAAGTTGAACGGGGTGATCCCGGCGACGACACCGAGCGGCTGACGGATCGAGTACACGTCGACGCCGTTGGACGCCTGCTCGCTGTAGCCGCCCTTGAGCAGGTGCGGGGCGCCGGTCGCGAACTCGATGTTCTCCAGGCCGCGGGCGACCTCGCCGCCGGCGTCGGCTTCCGTTTTGCCGTGCTCCCTGCTGACCAGCGCCGCGATCTCCTTGCGGTTGGCGTCGACGAGGTCGCGGAACCGGAACATCACCTCGGCGCGGCGGGACAGCGACGCCGCCCGCCACGCGGGGAACGCTTTCAGGGCGCTGGCGACCGCCCTGTTCGTCTCGTCGGCGGTGGCGGCGACCACGTATGCCTGCTGCTCGCCGGTCGCCGGGTCCCAGACCGGCAACTGCCTGCCACTGGTGCCCTCGACGGCGGCACCGTCGAGCCAATGCTTGATCTCACGCATGTGTGTTGCCCTCAGATCAGGTAGTCGGAGAGTCCGCGGCGGACGAACTGCCCATGGCCCTTGGCGCCGTGGTACGCGCCGCCGGAGACGATCACCCGGCCGCGGGACATGACGGTGTCGACCTTCCCGGCGATCTCGTAGCCTTCCCAGGCGGAGTGGTCCATGTTCATGTGGTGCGTCTCGACGCCGATGCGGGTGCGGGCCGCCGGGTCGTACAGGACGATGTCCGCGTCGGAGCCGGGCGCGATGATGCCCTTGCGCGGATACAGGCCGAACATCCGGGCGGGGGTCGTGGCGATCGTCTCCACCCAGCGGGCGAGGCTGAGCTTGCCGTCGACGACACCCTGGTACAGCAGGTCGACGCGGTGCTCGACGCTGCCGATGCCGTTGGGGATCTTCGAGAAGTCGCCGACGCCGAGCTCCTTCTGGTCCTTGAAGCAGAAGGGGCAGTGGTCGGTGGACACGACCGACAGGTCGTTGGTGCGCAGCCCCTGCCACAGGTCGGCGCGGTGCGTCCCGTGCTTGCTGCGCAGCGGCGTCGAGCAGACCCACTTGGCGCCCTCGAAGCCGGGCGCGCCGAGCTGGTCCTCCAGGGTCAGGTACAGGTACTGCGGGCACGTCTCGGCGAACACGTTGCGGCCGAGGTCGCGGGCGGCGGCGACCTGCTCGAGGGCCTTGCTGGCGGACAGGTGCACGATGTACAGCGGGCAGTCGGCGGCGACCCCGGCGAGCCAGATGGCGCGGCTGGTCGCCTCCGCCTCCAGGGCCTCGGGACGGGTGAGGCCGTGGTGGATCGGGTCGGTCTCGCCGCGTTCCAGGGCCTGCTTCACGAGCACGTCGATGGCGGGGCCGTTCTCCGCGTGCATCATGATCATGGCGCCGTTGTCGCGGGCCTTCTGCATCGCCCGCAGGATCTGGCCGTCGTCGCTGTAGAAGACACCCGGGTACGCCATGAACAGCTTGAAGCTCGTGATGCCCTCATCGGTGACGAGGGTGTCCATCGCCTTGAGCGACTCGTCGTCGACGCCGCCGAGGATCATGTGGAAGGCGTAGTCGACGTGACAGTTACCGTCGGCTTTGCCGTGCCACGCGGCGAGCCCGTCCTGGACGACCTCGCCGGTGCGCTGGACGGCGAAGTCGATGATGGTGGTGGTGCCGCCCCACGCGGCGGCGCGGGTGCCGGTGTCGAACGTGTCGCTGGCGAACGTGCCGCCGAACGGCAGCTCCATGTGGGTGTGCGCGTCGACGGCGCCCGGGATGACGTACTTGCCGGTCGCGTCGATCGTCTCGAAGTCACCCTCGGCCGGACCCTGGCCCGGCGCGAACACGGCCGACACCTGCTCCCCGACGACGAGGACGTCCGCCGGGATCGCACCCGTGGGACCGATCACGGTCCCGCCCTTGATGAGGATCATCGCGCCGCCTCCGCTTCGCTCCGGCAGCGCTCAAGACGCTGAGCTTCCCGGTGAGCGGCGTCTCCACCGCGCTGCGCGCCGCTCACGGCTTCACCAGGTCCTCGTACGCGTCCGGGCGGCGGTCCCGGTAGAACTGCCATCGGTCCCGGACCTCGGCGAGGAGACCCAGGTCCAGGTCACGGACGATGAGTTCGGGGTTGTGCGCGTCGCCGACCTCGCCGACGAACTTGCCCTCGGGGTCGACGAAGTACGACGTGCCGTAGAAGTCGTTCTCGCCGAGGTCCTCGATGCCGGTGCGGTTGATCGCGCCGATGAAGTACTCGTTGGCCACGGCGCTCGCCGGCTGCTCCAGCTGCCACAGGTACGCGGACAGGCCGCGGCTGGTCGCGGACGGGTTGAACACGATCTGCGCGCCGTTCAGCCCGAGGGCGCGCCAGCCCTCCGGGAAGTGCCGGTCGTAGCAGATGTACACGCCGACCTTGCCGACCGCCGTGTCGAAGACGGGGTAGCCGAGGTTGCCGGGCCGGAAGTAGAACTTCTCCCAGAACCCCTTCACCTGCGGGATGTGGTTCTTGCGGTACTTGCCGAGGTACCGGCCGTCCGCGTCGAGCACGGCGGCGGTGTTGTACAGCACGCCCGGCTGCTCCTGCTCGTACATCGGCAGCACCATCACCATGCCCAGCTCACTCGCCAGGGCCTGGAAGCGTTCGGTGGTGGGGCCGGGGATGGACTCGGCGTACTCGTAGTACGCCTTGTCCTGCACCTGGCAGAAGTACGGTCCGTAGAACAGCTCCTGGAAGCAGATCACCTTCGCGCCCTGCGCTGCGGCCTGCCGGGCGTAGTCCTCGTGCGCCTTGATCATCGATTCTTTGTCGCCGGTCCAGCTCGTCTGAACGATCGCGGCGCGGATGACGTCTGCCATGGCTGCCCCTCTCTGGCCAGTCCACTGTGTCCTGCTGCGGCTTCTGCGGCTTTGACCTTGTATCGGGTCGGATGCCGTAGGACACTAACGACACAAATCTAGGCGGACAATGGTCCAAGCGTTACAGAATGTTTCGGAGATGTAATTTGCTCGCGCTCATCGCCGGGGCGGTCGACGACCGCAGCGCCCGGGGAATCGCCGCCGCCGTCAGCCGGCTGGTGACCGCCGGGACGCTGCCCGCGGGCTCCCGCCTGCCGACCGTCCGGGACGTCGCGCGCGAGCTCGGCATCAGCCCCACCACCGTGTCGGAGGCGTGGCGCAGCCTGGCCCGCGCCGGCGCCATCCAGACCCGCGGCCGCTCCGGCACGTTCGTCGCCACGCCCTCGCTGCCCCGCCAGCGGCTGCGGTACGCGCAGCTCGGCGGCCGCGTCGGCGAGCTCGGCGCGGGTCTCGTGCGGGACTATTCGACCGGCGTGCCCGACTACGACCTGCTGCCGTCCCTGACCGACGCGCTGCGCCGCATCGGCGACGCCCGGCTGACCACCAGCTACCTCGACGGCGCCGTCCTGCCCTCACTGGAGACCGTGCTGCGTTCCCGCTGGCCGTTCCCCCCTGCCCAGATCACGGTCGTCGACGGCGCCATGGACGCCCTCGACCGCATCACCGGCACCGTCATCCGCTTCGGCGACCACGTCCTGGTGGAGAACCCCGCGTTCCCGCCGATGCTGGACCTGCTCGAGGCGGTCGGCGCCACGGTCGTCGGCGTCGCCATCGACGAGCACGGGATGCGCCCCGACGACCTCGCCTCCGCACTGGCCGCTTACGATCCGGTCGCCGTCTACCTGCAGCCCCGCGCCCACAACCCGACCGGCGCCAGCATGACCCAGGCCCGCGCCGACAAGCTCGCCCGCGTCCTGGCCCGCCACCCCGCCGTCACGATCATCGAGGACGACCACGCCGGCGACATCGCCACCGCGCCCCCGGTCAGCCTCGGCCGCCGCCTGCCCGACCGCACCGTGCACGTGCTCAGCTTCTCCAAGAGCCACGGCCCGGACCTGCGCCTCGCCGCGATCGGCGGCCCGGCCGACGTGGTCACCGCCGTCACCGACCGCCGCCTCCTCGGCCCGGGCTGGTCCAGCCGCCTGCTCCAGGCCGTCCTCGTCGAGCTCCTCACCGATCCGTCCACAGTGGACCAGATCGCGCACGCCCGCGACGAGTACGCCCGCCGCCGCACCCTCCTGCTCGACGCCCTCGACACCCGCGGCGTGACCGCCACCGCCGGCGATGGCATCAACCTCTGGATGGCCGTCGCCAACCAGCAGGTGGCGATGCTGACCCTCGCCGCGCACGGGATCGCGGTCGCCCCCGGCGCCCCGTTCGAGGTCAGCCACCTCGACAGCGACCACGTCCGGGTCACCGTGGGCCTGGTCCGCGACGGCTTCGACGACCTCGCCGACGTCCTCGCCGAAGCCGCCGGCGCCACCACCCGCGGCAGCGGCCCCAGGACCGCCAACCACCCCCGCGGCTGGCGCTGACCCAAGCCAGCCACCACGGCATCCGCGACCGCGACCGCGACCGCATCTGCGACGGCGACGGCGACGGCGACGGCGACGGCGACGGCGTTTCGACCGCATCGGCGTTGGCGTTTCGAGCGCTTCGGTGGTCGCGCGTGGCCTGCCGATGACGTCCTGGAAGCCGAGCAGGTCCGGGCTGCCGGCGAAGCATCGACTGGAGTCAGATCGGGGCCGGCGTGCCTGACCGCTTCACAACCGAGCCTACCCGGCCGCAGGAAATTGATCTCCGACGACGCTACACACCGTAGTTTACCCTGCGTCCGGCCCATTCCATGACGTCACCCAGCGCGGCGACCGGCATGCGCGGTGTGAGCGGCCGGCCGGGGATGCGCCGGCGGTAGTTGACCTTGGAGACTTTGGCTCGCCAGGGTGAGTCAAAGTCTCCAAGGTCAACTACGGGCCCAGCCGTGCGTGGACCTGCTCGGCGATGGCGAGTTCCTCGTCGGTCGGCACCACGCAGACCGTCACGCGGGCGTCGTCCGGGGAGATCACCGAAGCGTGCGCAGCGTTGCGGTCCGCGTCGACCGTGATCCCCCACGAGGACAGGCCTTCAAGCGCAGCCGCGCGGACCGGAGCCGCGTGCTCGCCGACACCCGCCGTGAAGACGATCGCGTCGAGGCGGCCCAGCACGGCGTGATACGCGCCGACGTACTTGCGGATGCGGTGGCAGTACACGTCGAAGGCCAGTGACGCGTCCGGGTCGCCGGCGGCGCGGCGGGACAGGACGGTGCGCATGTCGTTGGCGCCGGACAGCCCCTTCAGCCCGCCGTGGCGTTGCAGCTGCTCCTCGGCGGCGGCGGAGGACAGGCCCGCGGCGCGGTGCAGGTAGCTCAGGACGGCCGGGTCGACGTCGCCGGAGCGGGTGCCCATGACGAGACCTTCGAGCGGGGTGAGGCCCATCGACGTCTCGACGCTCGCACCGCCCCGGATCGCGGTGGCGCTGGCGCCGTTGCCCAGGTGCAGCACGATCATGTTGAGCTCGGCGAGCGGGCGGCCGAGCAGTTCCGCGGTACGGCGGGACACGATGTCGCACGAGGTCCCGTGGAACCCGTACCGGCGGATCCCGAACCGGGCCGTGAGGTCGCGGTCCAGCGCGTAGGTGCGGGCCGCGGCAGGCAGCGTCGCGTGGAAGGCGGTGTCGAACACGGCGACGTGCGGCACGCCGGGCAGCGCCGCGCGGGCCGCTTCGATGCCGGCGATGCCGCCCGGGTTGTGCAGCGGTGCGAGCGGCGTCAGCTCGTGCAGTACCGACAGCATCGCGTCGTCGACGAGGGCCGGCTCGGTGAACCGGGAGCCGCCGTGCACGACCCGGTGCCCGACGGCGTCGATCCCGGAGGTGTCGAGCCCGCCGAGGATCTCCTCGAGGGCGGCCGCGTGGTCGGGCACGCCACCGGGCTCACCGATCCGCTCGACGGTCCCGCGCTGCCCCGCCGACGGATCCGCGACGTCGACGACGCGAAACTTCACCGACGACGAGCCGCTGTTGAGCACGAGGATCATGACAGGCAGACTACTGCTGTGGCACGCATCGTGTATCTGGTCGAGCACGGCCCCGGATCCGGCAAGTCCGCCGTCGCGCTCGGCCTCGCCGAGCTGCTGTCGCGGAAGGTGCCCCGGATCGGGGTGTTCCGGCCGTTCGTGGACGGGGCTGCGCCGGATCCGACGTTGTCGCTGCTGCGGTCGCGGTACCACATCGGCATGGACCATCAGGAGCTCTTCGGCGTCACGGCGGCCGAGGCGGCGCGGATGCTGTCCGCGGGCGACGGTGAGGGCCTCGTCGGGCGGATCGTGGAACGCTTCCGGCCGATCGCCCGCGACCACGACGCGGTGGTGGTCATCGGCAGCGACCTGGACGACGAGCAGTCCCCGACGCTCGCGCTCAACGCCCGCCTCGCCAACGAGTTCGGCGCGGTCGTCGTCGCGGTGGTCAACGGCGCCGACCTGGACGACGACACGGCCGGGTCGGTGGCGCGGCAGGCGTACCACGCCCTCGTCGACCATGACGTGACCGTCGCGGCGGTGGTGGTCAACAAGTCGTCCGTGAAGCCGCCGGAGCTGCCGGTGCCGTGCTACTCGATCCCCAACGTGGCGACGGTCGCGGCGCCGACGGTCGCGGAGGTGGCGGCGGCGCTGGGCGCGAAGGTCCTCAGCGCCGGGCCGGCGTCCCTCGAACGGGACGTGCTCGACTACGTCGTCGGCGCCGCGCAGGTGCCGGCCCTCCTGTCGCACCTGACCGCCGGCTGTCTGCTGATCACGCCCGGCGACCGGGCCGACCTGCTCGTCGCCGCGGCGGCCGCGCACGCGTCGGGCACCGTGCCGCTGGCCGGGATCGTGCTCACGCTCGGGATCGCGCCGGACCCGGCGGCCCTGGCGCTGTTCGAGCGGCTCGACACGGGTCTGGCGGTGCTGTCGGTGCCGGCGGCGAGCTACGACACCATCGCGGCGTCGACGCGGATGGAGCACCGGCTCGGGCCGGACAACCCGCGGAAGGTGGCGGCGGCGCTCGGGGCGTTCGAGTCGCACGTCGACACGGCGGCGCTCGCGGCGGCGCTGGAGCTGACGGCGTCGACGCGGGTCACGCCGCTCATGTTCGAGTACGACCTGATCGACCGGGCGCGGGCGGCGCGGCGGCACCTGGTGCTGCCCGAGGGCACCGAGGAGCGGATCCTGCGGGCGGCGGACATCCTGCTGCGGCGGGGTGTGGCCGCGTTGACGCTGCTGGGTGATCCTGCTGTGATCGCCGCGAAGGCGCGGGACCTCGGTCTGGACATCTCGGCTGCGGCGGTGATCGACCCGGCCGTGTCGCCGCTGCTGGAGCGCTTCGCACCGATCTACGCGGAACTCCGCGCGCACAAGGGCGTGACGCTGGATCTGGCCCGGGACGTGGTGCGGGACGTCAGCTACTTCGGGACGATGATGGTGCACCTCGGCCTCGCCGACGGCATGGTCTCCGGCGCGACGCACACCACCGCCGCCACGATCCGCCCCGCGTTCGAGATCATCAAGACGGTGCCGGGCCTGGGCGTGGCGTCCAGCGTGTTCTTCATGCTCCTGCCCGACCGTGTCCTGGTGTACGGCGACTGCGCCGTCAACCCGGACCCCGACGCCGAGCAGCTGGCGGACATCGCCCTGTCGTCGGCCACGACCGCCGCCCAGTTCGGGATCGACCCCAGGGTGGCGATGCTGTCGTACTCGACCGGGACGTCCGGCGCCGGCGCCGACGTGACGAAGGTGGCCTCCGCGACCTCGCTCGTCCGCACCCGCCGCCCCGACCTGCCCGTGGAGGGCCCGATCCAGTACGACGCCGCCGTCGACCCCTCGGTGGCCGCCACGAAGCTGCCCGGCAGCGCCGTCGCCGGCCAGGCGACCGTCTTCGTCTTCCCCGACCTGAACACCGGGAACAACACCTACAAGGCCGTGCAACGCTCGGCGGGCGCGGTCGCCGTCGGCCCCGTCATGCAGGGCCTGCGCAAACCCGTCAACGACCTCTCCCGCGGCGCGACCGTCAAGGACATCGTCAACACCGTCGCGATCACCGCCATCCAGGCTCAGGGTTTTTTGTCGGACCCGTCGGGCACGATGGGGGGATGACGGCGAAACTCACCTCGGTGGTGCTCGACTCCCCCGACCCGCAGGCCCTCGCCCGCTTCTATTCCGAGCTGCTCGACCTGCCGGTCACCCGGGTCGACAGCGACTGGGTCGACATCGGCGACGGCACGACGAAGCTCAGCTTCCAGCTCGCGCCGGACTTCCGGCCGCCGCTGTGGCCCGACCCCAACTTCCCCCAGCAGATCCACCTCGACATCCAGGTCGACGACATCGACGCCGCCGAGTCCCAGGTCCTGCGCATGGGCGCGACCCTGCTCTCCACGAAGGAGGCCGGCTTCCGCGTCTACAGCGACCCGTCGGGCCACCCGTTCTGCCTCTGCTACGACTGACCCGCCGTGCCCGGCTTGCCTCTGCTACGACCGACCCGCCGCGCCCGGCCTGCCCCCTGCACGACTGACCCGTCGCGCCTGGCCTGCCCTACCGATCCGTCGCGCCTGGCCTGCCCCTGCACGGACCCGTCGCGGCCGTTCTGCCTCTGCTACGACCGATCCGTAGTGCCTGGCAGGGATGGACGCTTCGCGCCCGCTGCGGCCATGACCCGCCATGGCCGGCCCGGTGCGGCCGGTCGCGACTGGCCAGGTCGACAGGCTTGACTCGACCTCGTCAGCGCATTCGACCCCGGGCAACGGACGACAAGCCCGGCGCGGACGACGAGCCCCGTCGGTGGCGGCGTTCTGCTTCTCCGAGCGTAATACCGCTTACCTAATTGACCTTCGAAGCCGTCACCCAGTGTAGTACCCGCTGACCGGCGGCATCGACGGGCGTGACGGAACGGAGTCAGAGGATTTGCGGAGGGTAGTTCAGGGTGCCTATGGGTTGGTCAGGGGTTTGGTGGGGCAGCCGTGCTGCTGCTGCCACTTGTCGATGTCGGCGACCGGGGACTTCGCGGTGCCGGCCTTCCAGGCGTCCAGGTAGGACCACGGCCAGATCACACCGCGGCGGGTCCACCAGTCGCCGGTCTTCTGGCAGGCCGGGGACAGGCCGAAGTGGATGTGGCAGGCGCTGGCGTCGCCGGTGCGGCCGATCTTGGCCACCGGCTGACCGGCCCTGACCACGGCGCCGGCGTCGATGCCCTGGTCGATCGCGGAGAAGTGGGACATGTAGTAGCGCACGCCGTCGCCGCCGAGGATCGACACGGACAGGCCGCCGCGGGTCGCGCCGTCGTTGGCCTTCGCGGTCCACGTGTCGGTGCGGGCAACCTCAAGGACCGTGCCGTCGACGGGTGAGACCGCCGTCAGGCCGCAGGCGGCGATGATGTCGCTCGCCGGGTAGTCGTGGTGGGTCCGGCCGTAGGACGCCTTGCCCTGCACCGGAAACGCGTGTTTGACCGCCTGCCCACCGGCGGCGCCGCTCGCACCGGCACCCGGCGCGCCCGAGGTGCCCTGCGACGGGGCCCCTGACGCGCCCTCGGCGATCTGCCGTCCGGGCGACTCGGACGCGTTCGCCATGGTGGAGGCGGTGGACGGGGCAGGGTCGCCGCCACAGCCGGCGGCGCCGAGCGCCACCAGCGCGACGGCACCGGCAAGCCTGGTGCGCAGCGCAAACATCGCCCGCCACCCTACGCCCCCGCGGCAACCACCCGCACCACGGAGGCCTGCCGACCGCACTCCAGCGCCGGCCCGGCGCACACCCGCCCGCTCCGACGAACCCGCCCGCTCTGCTGACAGCAGAGGCGCTTGGCCCCGGGCGTCCAGGGATCCCATGGTGGATCGACAAGGTCCGAGCGCGAGGAGAAGATCATGCAGTACGCCACCGGGTTGACCGCGATGCACGCGGGGACGCTCGACGACCAGGTCGCCGCGCAGTTGCTGTACCAGCGCATCATCGTCCTCGGCACGGAGGTCGACGATCAGGTCGCCAACCGGCTGTGCGGGCAGTTGCTGCTGCTGTCGGCGGAGGACCCGCGCAGCGACATCAGCCTGTACATCAACTCGCCGGGCGGCTCGGTGAGCGCGGGGCTGGCGATCTACGACACGATGCGGCTGATCCCCAACGACGTGAGCACGCTCGCGATGGGCCTGGCGGGCAGCATGGGGCAGTTCCTGCTGTCCGGTGGGGCGCCCGGGAAGCGGTTCAGCCTGCCGCACGCGCAGATCCTGATGCACCAGGGGTCGGCGGGGTTCGGGGGCACCGCGGCCGACGTCGAGATCTACGCCGAGCAGCTGGAGCGGATCGGCGCCACGCTCATCAGGCTGATCGCCGAGCACAGCGGGCAGCCGGTGGAGACGGTGGAGCGGGACAGCCGCCGGGACCGCTGGTTCACCGCGGAGGAGGCGCTGGGCTATGGCCTCATCGACCACATTCTGGAAGAGGTCGCCGATGTACGGCCCGCGGTCGCCCAGCGCATGGCGGGGCTGGGCGCATGAGCGGCGCAGCGGTCGCTTCAGGCCGGTGCCGGAGCACGGCGGAGGTGCACCGATGAGCCAGTACACGATTCCGACGGTGGTGGAGAAGACGCCGAACGGGGAGCGGGCGTACGACATCTACTCGCGGTTGCTCTCGGAGCGGATCATCTTCATCGGGACCGAGATCGACGACGGCGTCGCCAACGTGGTCATCGCGCAGCTGATCCACCTGGAGTCCGACAGCGAGCGGGAGATCGGGCTGTACATCAACTCGCCGGGCGGCTCGTTCAGCGCGCTCACCGCGATCTACGACACGATGCAGTTCGTGCGGTGCGACATCTCGACGATCTGTGTCGGGCAGGCGGCGTCGGCGGCCGCGGTGCTGCTCGCGGCGGGCGCGCCGGGGCGGCGGTCGGTGCTGCGGCACGCGAAGGTGACGCTGCACCAGCCGTCCAGCCAGGCCCGGGGCACCCTGCCCGACCTGGCGGTGCAGGCCAGGGAGCTGGCGAGGGTCCGAGCCGAGATGAACGAGATCCTCAGCGAGCACACCGGTCAGCCGGCGTACAAGATCCGCGCCGACACCGACCGGAGCATGACCCTGTCCGCGGCCGACGCCGTCGCCTACGGCATCGCCGACCAGGTCGTCACCAACCGCGCGGCCCGCCCCCTGCAACAGGCCCTGGCAGCCTGACCACGCGAGCCGGCGGCAAGCGCCAAAAGCCCGACCACGCGAGCCGGCGGCAAGCGCCAAAAGCCCGACCACGCGAGCCGGCGGCAAGCGCCAAAAGCGTGACCACGCGAGCCGGTCACCGCCGCAAGCGCCAAAGCCTGATCAGGCGGCCAGCAGGACGACCCCTCCGGGCCGCTGCGCGGCGGGCCGGAGGGCCGGTGGCGGTGCGACAGTGCCGAGCAGCGGCCGGAGGCGGACGACGGGGGCGCGGTCGTCGAGCAGGTCGCGCCCCACCTCGGCGAGCAGGTCGGCGAGGTCGATGCGCAGCGCGTCGCACACCGCGGCGAGGACCTCGGAGCTGGCCTCCTTGCGGCCGCGCTCCACCTCCGACAGGTAGGGCATCGAGACGCACGCGTCGCCGGCCACCTCGGCCAGGGTGCGGCCCTGCGCCAGACGGTGGCGGCGCAGCACGTCGCCGACGAGCGCGCGCAGCAGCGGACGGGTGCGCCGCCCGCCGGGCCCGAGGTGTGCCACATCCGCCACGCGGTCACCATACCCACGCCCGGCGGCGCGCCAATACCACTGCGACGGCCGTTCCGCCGCGGGCGTAACCGATCTACACGGCAGCGGGCAGGATCGCGATCAACTGCGTGGGGGGTTCCAGGGCGTCGACGAGCGTGTCGCCCTCCAGCCACAGGCCGCCGGCGCGGCAGACCAGCGCCGCCGCGGCCTCGACGGGGCAGGGCAGGAGCGCGCCGCAGGCGCCGCAGCGGGCCGGGTCGTCGGGATCGCGCTCGAGGTGGCGGGTCTGGAGTTCGGCGGCGGTCGTGACGAGGACGCTGTCAGGGTCGAGGTGCAACATGCCGATGATGTTGCCGCTGGTACCGCCGCCGGCCGTCGTCACAAATCGGGTGAAAGACCTGCGTGCGGCCGATCACCCGGTGGTGCTCAGTGGGTCGGCTTGCCGGTCCCGGCGCACTGGCCGGAGGCACCGTCGGCGTGGTGCGAGGGGGCGGGGGCGCCGGCGTTGACGTGGACCTTCGCGTCGCAGACCGGGCAACGGCTGGTGGCTTCGGAAGACATGGCGGGCATCCTTTCGACAGGTAGGGCCGGACGAGGGTCTGATTCCCCTCGTCCGGCCCGTTCGAACATGCCGGCCGCAGCGTGTCAGCCGCTGACCAGCACCAGCATCTGCTGGATCTGCTGGGTGCGGGACAGCTCGATGCGCTCCGCGAACTGCTTCACGGTCGTGTTCTGACCGTTGGTCCTCATCTGCTGCGCCATCTCGACCGCGTTGTGCTGGTGGGCGATGAGCAGGTTGAGGAACTTCATCTCGAAGTCGGCGCCGGACGCGTCCCGCAGGGCCTGGAGCTGTTCCTCGCCGGTGGCCGCCTGACCGCCGTGCGCGGCGTGGCTGCTGTGGTCGTCGCTGCCGGTGGCCTGCTCGTTCCAGCCGGTGAGCCAGCCGGTCATCCGGTCGACCTCTTCGGCCTCGGTGACGTCGACGGCGCCGGCGAGGTTGACGACGTCCTCGCGGACGCCCTTGGTCTTGCCGAGTTTCAGCATCTCCAGGCCCTGCCGCTGGTGGCCGATCATCATCTGCAGGAACAGCACGTCGTACGCGTTGTGCGGGCCCTCGGCGACGGCCGCGACGCCCTGCGGGACGGCGGCGGCGGGGGCCGCGGGGGCGCCGACGTCCTTGCAGCCGGTGAGCAGCAGCGCCGAGGCGACGAGGGCGGCGAGCAGGACACGGGTCACGGCGGTCACACCGGCAGCCAGAGGGCGAGGGTGTAGATCGGTTCCCAGGTGTAGATCGACGTGTGGGCCTGGCGGCACTGGTACCTGCGGCCGTCGTACGTGACGGTGTCACCGACCCGGTAGGTGACGCCGGCGGCCCAGGCGGCGCCGCTCGGCGCGGGCGGCTTCGTGGTGGTCGGCGCCTTGGTCGGGGTCTTCGAGGCGGTTGCGGTGGCCGTCGGCTTCGGTGACGCCGTCGTGGTGGTCGGCCTGGGTGAGGCGGTCGCGGTGGGTGTGGGCGTCGAACCGCCGCCGCCGCTGCCGATCTGCAGGTCGACGCAGTTGTAGAAGGCGTTCACCGTGTCCGCGATGTTCCACACCGCGAGGACCGTCTGCCGCCCCGAGTACCCGGCGAGGCTCACCTGGTGCGACACGGTCGCGTTCGGCTGCTTGCCGCCGTCGTTGAACTGCGCGATACGCGTGTTGCCGATGAAGTAGTCCCAGGTGCTCGTCGAGTGCCGGGCGGTCAGGACCCAGTTGAACGTGACCGACGAGCCGACGGAGGTGGCCGGCCAGTTGCGGCCGTTGTCGTTGAGGACCGCGAACTCGGGCTTCCCCGCGTTGCAGTTCTTCTGCCCCTTCGGCCCTTCGACGCTCTGCGGTTCGTACTGGATGGGGCCGCAGTCGGCGACCTTCTTCTGCGCGCACAGTGCCTGCCGGCTCGGCGGGGACGACACGTATCCGTGTGCGGACGCGGGCGAGCCGAACCACAGGGTCCCGGCCGTCGCACCCAGGGCAACCAGCGGATAGAGCACGGATCTACGCATCGGAAACTACCTTCCACACCATTGTTCGCGGGTGTGGAAAACGTATCTGAGCTGCGCTTAACGAGCCCTTCTGCGATTTGCAAATCTCGCCTAACGCGCATTTATGGCGGCTTTAAGCGAGGTGTCCGGGAGGAGTCCGAAGCCGGTCGCGGGCCGCCCGGCGACGACGTCGAGGAGCCAGTCGGCGGCGACCCGGGCCCGGGCCCGGTTCCCCGGCAGCGAGATGAGGTGGTATGCCCGGGTGACCGCCTTGGCCGGCACACCCGACAGCGGGATGCGCAGCGGGTTCGCCGCCGCGTCCGGGCCGCCGAGGTCGACCAGGAAGCCGAGGTCGTTGTGCTTGTACCGGCGCCGCCGCCCGATCCCGAACGACGCGACCACGTTGTGCGCGGCGAGCGCCCCCTGACGCACGGCGTGCTGGGCGGTCATCGGGGTCAGCCGGCCGGGCCGGGTCAGGTCGGGCACGGCGGCGGCGTCGCCGCAGGCGAACAGGTCCGGATACCCGGGCACCGTCAGGTACTCGTCGACGACGAGCCGCCCCTGCTCGGTGCGCAGGCCCAGGTCCTCGACGAGCGGGTCGGGCCGCACGCCGACGCACCAGACGAGGGTCCGGGTCGGCAGGACCCGGCCGTCGGTGAGCCGCACCCGGTCGTCGAGGGCCTCCGCGACGGTGCACCCGGTGAGGACCTCGACACCGCGGTCGCGCAGCACCCGGTCGGCGGTGCGGGACAGCCGCGGCGACAGCTCCGGCAGGACCCGCGGCGCGGTGTCCAGCAGCAGCCAGCGGACCTGCGCCCCGTCGAGCGCCGGTTGGTGGCGCAGCAGCTCGCGGACCGCGAGCCGGCCGTGCGCGGCGACCTCCGTGCCGGTGTACCCGGCGCCGACGACCACGAATGTCAGCCGGGCCGCACGCTCCGCCGGGTCGTCCGTCGCGGCGGCCAGCTCGACCTGCCGGATCAGGTGGTCGCGCAGGTACAGCGCCTCCGGGATGCCGCGGAAGCCGTGCGCGTGCTCGGCGATCCCCGGGACCGGCAGGAGCTTGTTGACGCTGCCCGCGGCCAGGACGAGCCGGTCGTACCGCAGCACCCCGGCCCGGCCCTCCGGGTCGTGGTGGCGGACCTCGCGCCGGTCCGGGTCGACGTGGACCGCCTCCCCGAGCACGACCCGCACCCCCGGCAGCGCCGCGGGCAGCGACACCGCCACCCGGCGCGGCTCCAGGACCCCGGCCGCGACCTCCGGCAGCAGCGGCAGGTACAGGAAGTAGTCGGTCGGGTTGAGCAGCGTGATCCGTGCCCGGCCGCGGGACGTCCGGGCCAGCCGCCGCGCGGCGCGGAATCCCGCGAACCCGCCGCCGACCACCACGATGTGCGGTGCCATCCGTGCCTCCCCTGAGGGTGCGTCATGAGCGTCACACCGCGATACCCGTCTGGACCCGGCCCACGCCCGCCGCGCATGATCCCTTCCATGCTCACCGTCGTGCTGCGGACCGCACAGGTCGCCAGGGTCCTCGCCGCCAGCACGCTCGGCCGGTTGCCCCTCGGCGCGGCACCTGTCGCGCTGCTGCTCTTCGCCCGCGAGACCCTGTCGATCGGCGCGGCCGGGGCGCTCGTCGGCGTGTACACCGCCGGGATCGCGGTCGGCGGCCCGGTCCTCGCCCGCGTCGCCGACCGGCTCCGCCAGCCACCCGTCATGCTGGCCGGCGCCGCCGTGTCCACCGCCGGGTTCCTGCTCCTCGCCTCCGGCGTGCCGCTGTGGGCGGGTCTGCTCGCCGCGCTCCTCGCCGGGCTCGGCGCCCCGCCGTTCGAGGCCGGGCTGCGTGTCCTGTGGCGGTCGCTGCTCGACGAGGAGCAGGTGCCCACGGCGTACACCCTGGACATCGCGGTGCAGGAGCTCATCTTCATCTTCGGGCCGCTCGTCGCGGGTGCGTCCGTCGCGGCCGGCGGCCCCGTCGCGGGCCTCTACGTGACCGCCGCCCTGCAACTGCTCGGCACCCTCTGGTTCGTCACCACCCCGGTCGTCCGTGGATGGCGCGGTGAGCACGCCGAGCGGCACTGGGCCGGTGCGTTGCGCTCCGGCCGGCTCCGGCTGCTGCTTGTCGCGGTCGTCCTCGTCGGTACGGGGGTGGGCAGCCTTCCCGTCGCGGTCATCGACTACGCGGAGTCCGTCGGCAGCCGGGGCTGGTCCAGCTGGATCCTGGCGGCCCAGGCGACCGGTGCCCTCATCGGCGGCCTCGTCAACACCAGGGTCAAGGTCGACGGGCGGCGGCTGCCGCTGCTCGCGCTGTGCCTGGGTCTCGGCTACGCCCCGCTGCTGCTGACCCCGTCGTCCCCGGTCCTGCTCCTGCTCCTCGCCGTCCTGTCGGGTCTGTTCCTGCCCCCGTTCCTGGCCGCGACGTTCGTCACCGTCGACCGGATCGCCCCGGCCGGGACCGCGGCGGAGGCGTTCGCCTGGGTGGCGACCGCGTTCTCGGTCGGCGCCGCCACCGGCGCGGCCGTCGACGGCGCGATCCTGGACGCCACGACCGGCCCGCGGATCGGCTTTCTGCTGTCTCCGCTGGTCATCGTCCTCGCCGCCCCGCTGCTGATCCCCCTGGCCAGACACGTTCGAGCAGAGAAGAGCTAATTTGTCCGAAATAGCCGAATCATCGGGTTTACTGGATAGTGTCGAAAGCAGCGCGGCGGCCACCGGCAAGTACAACGGGGGACGGCGGACGTCGCGGCAGCGGCGGGTCCGGGGCGGCAATGGCGCCACCCGGGCCCGTTCGGCGTTTCGCGTACAGTTCCGGGGTGACCCCGCACGACCCCACCCTCGTCTCCGCCCCCGCGGCCAGGGCCGACGCGCCCTCCCCCAGGGTCGACCCGTCCGCCCCCGCCCCCTCCGGTGACCACGCCGACGACCTGAGCGGCGCCTTCGACGGCGCCCGGGCGTCCGACGCCGCGTCCGGCGGCACCGCGACCGGCGAAGCCACCGACGCGGGTGCGGCAGGCGCGGGCACGCTCGACGACGGCTTGGTGGCCGGGGTCGACAGCGAGGGCGTGCCGTTCGGGCCCGGGGTCGACCCCGAGCGCCTGGCGATCTGTCTCGCGGTCTTCGACGAGCTGTCGGACCTCCCGCCCGAGCACCCCGACGTGCAACGGGTCCGCAGGGCGACGTCACACCTGTACAAGAGCGTCAAGCGGCAACGGCGCAGCGACCGGCGGGCGGCGATCACCGAGGCCGACCGCGTCGTCACGGCGGCCACCGCGACCGGGGCGCCCGGCCGCATCGACGACGAGACACAGGGCGTCGCGCTGGTCTCGCCCACGATCGGGGCGAGCGCCGGGCAGCTGCTGCGGGCCAGGTCCTGCTACACGTGCAAGGAGCGGTACGTCGACGTCGACGCGTTCTACCACCAGCTGTGCCCGACGTGCGCGACGCTCAACCGGCAGCGGCGGGACGCGCGGACGGACCTGACGGGGCGGCGGGCGCTGCTGACCGGCGGGCGGGCGAAGATCGGCATGTACATCGCGCTGCGGCTGCTGCGCGACGGTGCGCACACGACGATCACGACGAGGTTCCCGAACGACGCGGTGCGCCGGTTCGCGGCGATGCCCGACAGTGCGGACTGGCTGCACCGGTTGCGGATCATCGGCATCGACCTGCGTGACCCGGCGCAGGTCGTCGCGCTCGCCGACGACGTCGCCGCGCAGGGCACCCTCGACATCCTCATCAACAACGCGGCGCAGACGGTGAAGCGGGCGGCAGGCTCCTACGCGCACCTGGTGGCCGCCGAGTCGGTCCCCGTGGAGCTTTCCGGGCCGTTGCCGGAGATGCTGACGTTCCACAAGGCTGACCCGCACGCCGAGCTGACCCTCGAGGCCGGTCCCGCCGCGATCATCCCGCCGCACGCCCTCGCGGCACTCGCGCTGACCACCGGGTCCGCGACGCCGGAGCGGATCGCGGCGCTGACCGCGATCGACGCCGGTGGGCTCGTGCCGGATCTCGCGTCGGTCAACAGCTGGACCCAGCGGGTGCACGAGGTCGACCCCCTGGAGCTGCTCGAGGTCCAGCTGTGCAACGTGACCGCGCCGTTCATCCTCGTCAGCCGGCTCCGGCCGGCGCTCGCGGCGGCGCCCGCGCGGCGCAAGTACGTGGTGAACGTGTCGGCGATGGAGGGCCAGTTCAGCCGCCGGTACAAGGGACCCGGCCACCCGCACACGAACATGGCGAAGGCCGCGCTCAACATGCTGACCCGCACCAGTGCGGAGGAGATGCTCACCGAGGGCATCCTGATGACCGCCGTCGACACCGGCTGGATCACCGACGAGCGCCCGCACCCGACGAAGATGCGGCTGCACGAGGAGGGCTTCCACGCCCCGCTCGACCTGACCGACGGCGCCGCGCGGGTGTATGACCCGATCGTGCGCGGCGAGCAGGGCGAGGACCTCTACGGCTGCTTCCTGAAGGACTACAACCCGTCAGCCTGGTGAGGAAGCCGGTGCGGAAGGCCGGTGCGGGGGACGGTCAGCGCAGCTGGTAGGACAGCGTGAACTTGCCGACCTGGACCTCGTCGCCGTCCTTCAGCGTGGCGCTCTTGACCCGCTCGCCGTTGACATACGTGCCGTTGAGGCTGCCCATGTCCAGGGTGGAGTAGCCGAAACCGCTCGGGTTGCGGTGGAACTCGACGTGCTTGCGCGACACCGTGTTGTCGTCGAGGACGATCTGGTTGGCGGAGTCGCGGCCGCAGCCGCAGATCTCGCCGTCGAGCGCGAACTCCGCGCCCGCCTCGGCGCCCTTGCGGATGAGCAGCGTCGCCCGGCCGGACGGCAGCTTCTCCATGTGCGCGGTCAGGTCGAGGGGCTGCGTGGCGCCCTCGGGCGCGGCGACGGACGCCTGCGACAGCAGCTCCTCGCTGGTCACGATCGGCACCCGCCAGTGGCGGGCGAGCGCGATCGCCTCCAGGGGCGCGGCCGGGACGCGGATGCCGTCGCCGAGCACGAGCTGGAACGGGCCGTGCGCGGCGACGACCTCGATCGCGCGCAGCGGGGCGCGCAGCGCGGTCAGCGCCCGCTGGAACAGCTCGGCGCTGACCGGCTCGACCATGTCACGCGGGCCACCCTCGACCGCGAACTCCAGGTGGCGGCCGGTCTGCTCGTCCTTCAGCAGCACCATCGGACGGCTCTGCCAGGTCTGAGCCCGCACACCAACGACGACGAGCTCTCGCATGCCCGGGCCTCCCGCGTCCGACGGTCAAACTGTGATGTGCCGCTAACGGTACCGGTCGGGTGCTTGCTTTCAGAAATGCCAGCCCCGGCGTTCCGTCGCCTGGCGCACCCAGCCCTCGACCTCGGCCGGCCAGTGGACCCCCGCGGCCTGGGCGTGACCGACCTGGAAGCGGCTGATCTGGTCGTGACCCTCGGTGATGAAGCCGCCGCGCTTGTCGAACTCGAGGATCACCGTCGTGCCGTGCGGGTCGGTGACGAAAGTGATCTCGACCTCGTTGACGCGGCTCGAGTACTGGTGTGCGGCGTAGAACTCGATCTCCTGGTAGAACGGCAGCGTCTGGTGCACCCCGTGGATGCGGCCACGCTCCAGGTCGGCGCCCTTGAACCGGAACCCGAGCTGGTTGAACGCGTCGAGGATCGCGCCCTGCACCGGCAGCGGGTGCACGTTGATCGGGTCCAGGTCGCCCTTGTCGAGCGCCCGGGCGACCTCGAGCTCGGTGCGCACGCCCATCGTCATGCCGTGCAGGCGCTGGCCGTACATGTGCGTGATCGGGGTCTCCCACGGCACCGGCAGCTGGAACGGCACCGCGTGCTGCTGGCCGGGTCCGAGGCGGAACCCACCGGTCAGCTGCTGGCGCTGGAACTCGACCGTCGCGTCATACTCGCTGTCGGCGCCCTCGACCTCGACGCGGGTCTGCAGCGCGACGTTGATCCGCTCGACCTCGACCTCGTGGTCGCCGCCGGCGAAACGGACCTGGCCCTGCACATATCCACCCGGCTGCACGTCCGGGCTGTCCAGGACGGTGTCGACGGTCGGGCCACCCACACCGAACGCGCGCTTCAGGCTCTTGAAGACCATTCGCGGAGACTAACACGCGACACTGTAGGGTTGGCTGGTGTCCAGACTGCTGCGGATCGGGGAGCTCGCGCACCTCGCGGGCGTGTCCACCCGCACCGTGGACTTCTACACGGGGCTCGGCCTGATCGAGCCGGCCGAGCGCACCGCGGGCAACTTCCGGCTCTACAGCTCCGACTGCGCCGACCGGATCGCCGCGATCAAGGCCCTGGAGGCCAACGGGGTCAGCCTGGCCGACATGGCCGGCGCCCTGGGCTCCGGCGGCGGCGACCTGGCCGGCGACCTTCCCGGGCAGTTGTCGCAGCTGCAGATCGACCTCGACACGCTCCGGGAGGCGGCCGCGCACTCCGGCCCGGCCGCCCACCAGCTGCTGCTCGCTCTCACCGCCCGGCTGCAGTCGCTGATCACCACCGCCATCGAGGTCACGGGCAACCTGCCCCCCATGTGACGCGGGTCAGACGCGGATCAGCTCCGCGACCCGTACACCGTGCGCGGCCGCCTGCTCGTGGCCGCTCCTCAACGACTGGGCGGCCAGGCCGCGCAGCGGCTCCATCGCGGGCGTGACCTCGGCGAGGGTCAGCTCCGCCTCGGCGACGTGCAGGTCGAGGCCCCACACCTCGCCGAACACGCGACGCAGGTAGGGCGTGACGTGGTCCCAGCCCTCCTTCGGGGTGCCCGGCCCGTAGCCACCGCCGCGGCTCAGCGCGAGGACCGCGGGCTTGCCGGCCAGGGGCTGGTCGCCGTGCAGGCCGAGCCTGGGGTGCAGCACGATCAGGTCGATCCAGTTCTTGACCTGCGCGGGCAGGTTCCAGTTGTACAGCGGCACCGCGAAGAGGAACGCGTCGGCGGCGAGCAGTTCGGCGCCGAGACGGTCCACGAGCTCGCGGGCCTCGTCGGCGGGCGGCGCGCCCGGGTCGACGGCGGCCCGGGCCAGGCTGCTCCACGCGTCGGCCGGCAGCGGCTGGACGCCCAGGTCGCGGCGGGTCACGACGGCGTCGTGGTGCTCGGCGAGCCAGGCCTGCTCGGCGGTGTCGGCGAGCGCGCGGCTGACGGATCCGGTGGTGCGGATGCTGGCGTCGAGACGGAACAGGTGCATGGAACTGACCCCCACTAGTGTTCGGCTGTCTTGAAGATAGTCTGCACAGCAGAACATCTTCCCGCAAGAGTGAGTGAGCCGCTTATCATTGCTGCATGACGCAGGCGCCGGAGGTTCGCGACGAGCTCCAGTCGGACCTCGGCTGGGCGCTCGGCGTCATGCTGCGGGCATATGCGAAGGGCGCCGCGCACGTCATCGCGGGCGTCCCCGGCGGCCCCCGCGGCTATCAGGTGCTCGCCGCCGCCGCGTCCGGCGCCGAGGGCACCCAGCTCGCCCTGGCCAACAAGCTCGGCGTCGACCGCACCGTCATGACCTACCTGCTCGACGACCTGGAGGAGGCCGGCCTCATCGAGCGCCGCCCCGACCCCGCCGACCGCCGGGCCCGGCGCATCGTCGCCACCGACGCCGGCCGCGCCACCATGTGCGAGCTGCAGGGCAAGCTCGCGCACGTCGAGTCCCGCATGCTCAGCGCCCTGGACGAGCCCGAGCGCGAGCTGTTCCGCTCGCTGCTGCGCAAGGCCGCCACCCGCGTCGACGAGCACGACCCCCTCGCCGACGCGTGCACCGTCGTCGACCAGTTCGCCGCCGACACCCCGCCCACCGCCCGCGCCCGCCGCCGCAAGGCCCAGGGTTAGGTGAGGGTTAGGTTTCGGGCGGTTCTGGCAACGTTCCGGTCTCATCAGGGCGTTTGAGGTCGTGAGGTCGGCATACTTGGGGCGGACCACCGGTCGAGCAGTGAGGAACCTCGGGTCGCGATGATGGTGCAACGCCGGTATCGGCTCGAGCGGCTGATCGGTGCGGGCTCCACCAGCGAGGTCTGGCAGGGCCACGACGAGCTCCTGCGGCGCCAGGTCGCGGTCCGCCTGCTGCGCGCCGACCGCGCCTGGCTGGCCGAGGTGTTCCTCGCCGAGGGCCGCGCCGCCGCCCGGCTCACCCACGCGGGAGTCGCCGCCGTCTACGACGTCGGGACCGTCGAGCTGCCCGACCGCGGCGACGTGCCGTATGTCGTCATGGAGTACATCGACGGCCCGACCATCGCCGACCGGCTCCTCGACGGCCCCCTCACCGCCGGCGAGGCCGCCCAGGTCGGCGCGGAGGTCGGCGCCGCCCTCGCCCACGCGCACGGCCAGTGGGTCACGCACGGCGCGCTCAGCGCCACGAAGGTCGCGCTCACCGACGTCGGCGCGAAGGTGTTCGGCTTCACCGACCGCCGCGGCGACGACCCGCACGACGTCAGCCTCGACGTGTACGCGCTGGGCGAGCTCCTCGGGTCCGCCCTGACGGTGGCGGACCTGCCCGACGACCTGGCCGCGGCCATCGGCCGGTGCCTGGACCCCGACCCGGTGCTGCGGCCCAGCAGCGACGAGGCGGCCCTGGCGTTCGCCCGGATCGCGGGCACCAGGGTGGACCTCCCCGCCTGGTACACGATGTCGGCCGGCGACGCCGCGGTGGGACCGGCCCCGTTGTCGCCCGCGCGGCGCGCGTCGGCGCTGCCGTTCTCCGTGCTGCCGTTCTCGGTCCGCCGCCCGTCGGCGCTGCCCCGGGCGTTCCCCCCGGTCCGCCTGCGCCGCGACCCCGCCGCCCCGCGTCCGCCGGCCGCGCCCCGGCCCTGGGTGCGGCCCGCCGGCGCGCACACCCGGACCGTCCTCGCCCGGCTGCCGTTCGGGGTGCAGTCCCGCTCCTCCGCGCACCTCAACGATGTGACCCTGGTCGATCTGCGCTCCTCCCGTGCCGCCCGCGGGCCGCACCCGGAGCAGCCGGCTCCCGGGCGCGGGCGGCGCTGGGCGATCCGGGCCGCGGTCGGGTCGGTCGTCGCCGGGATCGTGTCGTTCGCCGCGGTCGCCGTCCTCGGCCAGCCGCAGGCGGAGGGGCGGCCCCCGTCGAGCGGGACGCTGCAGACCGCCACCGCCGGCGCGAGCCCCGTCCCCTCCGTCACGACCCAGGCCCCGGCGCCGCCGGTGACGTCGACGTCGCCGGCCCCGCACACCCAGCCGGCGACCAGACCCCCGGCGACCCGGCCGGGCACCACCCGCCCGTCGACATCGGCGCCGGCGTCCGCGTCCACGTCGGCTTCGGCGTCCGCTTCGCCCTCGGCGTCCGAGTCACCGTCCGCGTCCCCGTCGGCCTCCCCGTCGGAGTCGGCGACCGTCTCCCCGGCCGCGTCCCCGGAGCCCTCCCCCGCCGAGTGACCGCCACGTCCCCGTCCGTCACGGGGTCCAGGACGGGTCCCGGCCGCTCAGGGCCAGGGCGCGGGCCAGGGGCGGCGCGGACGCCGGGACCCGGACCTCCGCGGCGTACACGCCCATCTCGCGGCCCATGCCGGCGGAGCGGGCGACCTCCTCGTACACCCGCAGCAGCACGACATCGTCGAAGTGCGGCTCGACGCCGGTGGCGCGGGCGAGGTCCCAGCCGTGCAGCACCAGCTCGCCGAGCACCATGCCGCCGACGAGATCGGCGGGCAGCTCCATCGGCCCGCCCATCCGCGTGACGCCCTCCCACGCCCCGGGGGCGGCCCACGCGGCGGCGGTCGCCTCGATCCGGGTCCGCAGCGGCGCCCGCCAGTCGCCGCCGGTCAGGTCGGTCTCCGGCCCCGGGTCCACCGCCTCCTTCCGGGCCGCCCCTTCCAGGGCGGGCGACCAGTGCAGCAGGTGGTTGACCAGCGCCCGCACGTCCCACCCCGCGCACGGCGTCGGCGCGCCGAGGTCGTCGATGCCGTCCACGATCTTCAAGGTCACCGGCGCGGCGACGCCGATCAGCAGATGTCCGTCCATCACCGCAACGGTAGGGTCCCCGCCGCGCCCGGTCTTGGACAAACGCGACGCTACCCTGGTCCTCGTGCGGGATCCGAGGGAGCTGGCCGGCGCGTGGTCGGCGTTCCAGCGGCACGGCTCCGCCCCACCGTCTCCGGCCCTGGACGGCGTCGTCGCCCGCTCCTGGTGGGCCACCTGGGACCTGACCGGGCAGCCGGACTACCGGCAGCTGCTGCCACCGTCGCCGAGCGTGCAGCTGACGTTTCCCACCGACGGCGAGCCGTTGCTGCGCGGCGTCCACCGCCGTCACTTCGCCCGGATCCTGTCGGGCGCCGGCGGGGTGCTCGGGGTCGCGTTCGTGCCCGGCGCGTTCCGCCGGTTCCTCGACGCGCCGGTGAGCTCCCTGACCGACCGGACCGTGCCCGCCGCCTCGGTCTTCGGCCCGCTTCCGCCGGTGCCGCCGGGAGACACCGCCACCGCCGACGCGTTCCTCGCGGCCCGCCTCCCACCACCCGATCCGACCGGTGACACCGTCGCCGTGTGGGTGCACCTGGCCGCCACCACCCCCGACCTGCGCCGCGTCGACGACTACGCGCCGGCGTGCGGCGTCGGCGTGCGGCAGTTGCAACGCCTGTTCGCCGAGCACGTCGGCGTCAGCCCGAAGTGGCTGCTGCGCCGCTTCCGGCTGCGGGAGGTCACCGACACCCTTGCCGCCGCGCCGGGCGCCCCGGTCGACTGGGCCGGCCTCGCCGCCGATCTCGGCTACGTCGACCAGGCCCACCTGAGCCGCGACTTCGCCGCCATGTTCGGCGAGCCCCCCACCACGTACGCCGCCCGCTACTGACAGCGCGGGCACGCAACGCGACCGCCGGCCGGACCCAGTGCGAGGTCCGGCCGGCGGCGTCTCCGGTCAGCGGCGTCTCCGGACAGCGGTGTTTCCGGACAGCGGTGTTTCCGGTCAGCGGCGGCGGAAGGGCAGGACGCGCAGCCGGTCGGTGAGCAGGTCGCTGCCCGCGGCCCGGGTCGTGGCACCGGCCACGATCAGGGCCAGGGCGGCCAGCAGCAGGAGTGTGACCGGCGGGCCGGTGACGGGCAGGCCACCACCGCCGGTGGCCGGCGTCGTGCCGCCGGGTGCTGCGGCGGCGCCGACCGTGACCTCCAGTTTGAGCACCCGCAGGGCGCCGGTCGGGTCGGTGCCCAGCGAGACGAACGTGTGCTCGCCGGTCAGGCCGGCCGGGACCGTCACCTGCTTGCTGAAGGAGCCCGTCGCGTCGGTGAGGGCGGTGCCCAGCGGGGTCGGGGTGGAGTAGACCACCAGCTGGACCCACGTCCGCGGCGCGAAGCCGGTGCCGACCAGGACGGTCGGCTGGCCCGCGCTCGGCAGCGAGGTGCCGGCGCTCGACCTGAGGTCGCCCTCGGTGGCCGCCGGCGGCACGGTCGCCGGGACCGTCACCGGCGCCGCCGGTGTCACCGCGACCGGCGCGCTGGCCGTCACGGCGCCCGCGGCCACCACCGCGGTCACCGTCACCTGGTAGGTGACCTTGTTGGTCGCGCCGGTCAGGGTGCGGCTCGTGACGGAGCCGCCGGTGACCGTCGCGGTGAGCGGTGCGCCCGTCGCGGGGGTCGCCGTCACGGTGTACCCGGTGACGGCGCCGGCCGGGTCGGGCACCGTCCACGTCACGTCGATCGTGGTGTCGCCGGGCACGACGGTCACGTCCGGTGCGGTGACCGCCGGCATCGAGACCGTCGCCGTGCCGGCCGGTGAGGTGCCCTTGGCGTTGGCCGCGGTCACCGAGACGGTGTAGCCGGCGCCGGGGGTACCGGCGAACCGGCAGGTCGTGGCGAGCGCCGACGCTGTGACGCAGTCGGGTGCGGCCGGGCCGGCGCCGGCGGAGCGGGCCACCGTCACCGTGTACGACGAGATCGCCGCGCCGCCGGTCTCCCCTGCGGTCCAGCTCACCCTGACCAGGTCGCCGGCGACCGAGGCGGTCACCGCCGGCGCGGCCGGGGCGGCGGCCTCGAGGGTCACCGAGGCGGTGCCGGCGGTCGAGGTGCCGGCGTTGTTCGTCGCCGTGACGGCGACGGCGTAGGTCGCGCCGGGCACCCCCGTGGTGGTGCAGGTCGTGCCGGTCGGGCTCGCCGGCGAGCAGGTCAGCGCGGTGGCCGGGGTGCCCTGCCGGGTGACGGTCACCTGGTACGCGGTGATCGCCGCCCCGCCGGTGGCGTTCGGGCTCCAGTTGACCGTGACGGTGGTGCCGGACGCCGCGGCGGTCACCGTCGGCGCGGCCGGGGCGACCGCGGCGGCGGTGACGGTGGCGGTGCCCGGGGTGGACGTGCCGGCGCTGTTCACCGCGGCGACCGCGACGTCGTAGGTCTCACCGGCCACGCCGGTCGCGGTGCAGCTGACCGGCGGCGTCGGCGCGCCGGCCGGCGGGGTGCAGGTCAGCGTCGGCGACATCGGCGCGCTCTGCGGGACCACCGTCACCACATAGCCGGCGATCGCCGCGCCACCGTTGAAGTTCGGCGTCCACGCGACCGTGATCACGCTGCCGGCGACCGTGGGCGTCACGGTCGGCGCCGACGGCGCCACCGCCGCCACCGTCGCCGTGGTGGTGCCGCCCAGGGACGTTCCGGCGCTGTTCGTCGCGGTGACGGCGACGTCGTAGACCGAGCCGGGCGCGCCCGTCGTGGTGCAGGTGGTGCCGGTCGGGGTGGCCGGGGCACAGGTCAGCACCGTCGCGGGCATGCCCTGCCTGGTGACGGTCACCTGGTACGCGGTGATCGCCGTCCCGCCGGTGGCGTTCGGGGTCCAGTTGACCGTGATCCCGGTGCCGGACACGACGGTGGTGGCCGACGGCGCGGCCGGAGCGACCGCCGCGACCGCGACCGTGGTGGTGCCGGCGGTGGAGGTGCCGGCGATGTTGACCGCGCCGACCGCGACGTCGTACGTCTCGCCGGGCACGCCGGTCGCGGTGCAGCCGACCGGTGGGGTGGGCGGGCCGGCCGGCGGGGTGCAGGTCAGCGTCGGCGACATCGGGGCACTCTGCGGGACCAGCGTCACCACGTAGCTGGTGATCGCCGCGCCGCCGTCGCCGCCGGGCGTCCAGCCGACGGTGATCGTGGTGCCTGCGGCCGACGCCGTCACGGTCGGCGCCGCGGGCGCGTCGGCGAGCACCGCCGTGGTGGTGCCGGCCAACGACGGGCCGGTGGCGTTGTAGCTGCGGACCTCGACCGAGTACGTGGCGCCGAAGACGCCGGTGACGGTGCACGACGATCCGCTGACCCAGCCGGCCGGGTCGCCGATCGAGGGCGGCGGCACGGCGACGCACGTGACGGGGACCGGGCCGCCGTCGGTCCGGTCGACCAGGACGGTGTGCCCGGTGATCCCGGTGGCGCCGGGCGCCTCGGTCCAGGTCACGGTGACGGTCGTGCCGCTGACCGTGGCCTGCGCGGCCGGCGCGACGGGCACCGGCGGGACGGTGACCGAGGTCGTCTGGAAGCTCGACCAGCCGACGCTGTTGTGGGCCCGCACCTTGATCTGGTACTGCGTGCCGCCCTGCCCGGTGAAGCCGCAGGAGTTGGCGGTGGCCGTGGTGCAGGGCACGGTGACCACCGGGTTGCTGCCGGACACCGTGGCCTCGACCTCGTAGGCGTCGATGCCGGTCTCACCGCTGGCGGGCAGGTAGTTGACCGTGATCGCCGTGCCGGTCCGGGCGGTCGACACCTGCGGCAGGCCGGGCACGGTCAGCAGCTGCGCCAGCCAGATCGCGCTGGCCCGGTACGAGCCGCCGACGTAGGCGTACACGAGCACCCGGTTGACCCCGGGGAAGATCAGGTTGGAGAACGTGCACGGGCTGACCGTGCAGGACAGGATGCCGTTGCCGTTGACGCTCACCAGGTACTCCGTGGCACCCGGCACCGAGGTCCAGGCGACCGTGAACGTCGTCGTGGTCTCGACGATCGAGGTGATGGTCGGCGACATCGCCGCGCCGACCCCGCCGGGGCTCGGTGTCGCCTCGACGGTCACCGAGTCGCGGGGCGCCGGGCGGCCCTTGCCGTGCCAGGGTGCGGGCGGCGGTGGCGGGGCTTCCAGGCTGGGCGCGGCCGGCCGCGCGTGGGTCGACAGCGTCCGCGCGAACCCGTGGACGGTCCTGCCCGCGGCGTCGCTGCCGGCGGCGTCGCCCGACGGGGACTTGGCGGCCGGGCTGCCTGCGCCGGCCCGCCCCTTCCGCACCTCGGCGCCGGCGGCCGCGCTGTTGCCTGCCGCGCTTTTGGTTGCCGTGCTCGTGCTTGCCGTGCTCTTGGCCGCCGTGCTCGTGCCGGCGGCGCCGGGCTTGCCGCTGCCGGATCTGCCAGGGCCCGGTGTCCCGCTGGGCTTGCCGGCGCGGGATTCGGCGTGCTCGCCGGTGCGTGGCGAAGGACCGGCGCTCGCCGTGCTCAGCGGGCCGCGGCCGGTGCCGCCGGGGTCCGCCGCGGCGGGTGCGGACAGCCCGATCAGTGCGAGCAATGACGCGGCGACGCATGCAGCCGCCAAACGATGCGATCGGAAGTTCGTCGGCGACATCATGCCCCTGGTCCTGATGCGATTTGGTTGATCTACTCCAGCGGGACGCTATGGCACCTGCACGACAAAATGCGTATTTCCGAAAAATCAGACTATTTTTCTTCACTGCAAGGGCGGCGCGGCTCGGCGTGTACAACAGACGCCATGGATGCGAAGCGGGCACAGGGAATCGGGTTCGCCGCGGCGATGGGCGCGGTGGCCGGTGCGGCCCTCGGCGCCCACCGCGGGCGGCGCGGCACGGTGACCGGAGCCCTGCTCGGCGCGGGTGCCCTCGCCGCCGTCGACGCCGTCGCCCGGGCCAGGCAGCGCCCGGGCGAGATCCCCGCGGTCTGGTCACGGATCGCGGCCAGCGGCGCCGTCGCCGCACCCGCCGGATGGGCGGCGGGCAAGGCGGGCGCGAGCTCCCTCGCCGTCGGGATCGCGAGCGGTGCGGCGGCCGGGGCGATGGGCATCCGGCCGCACAAGGTGGCGCTCGGGCCGGTCGTCGGCGCGGCCGTCGGGCTGGCGATGCGCGACCGGCCGCCGGCGCAGGTCGCGGCGGCGAGCGTCGTGGCGTTCCGGACCGTGTCGCAGCTGGTGTTCCGGGACCCGCAGGTCAGCCTCCTCGCCGAGCGGGTGCCGGCGGAGCGGCTGCCGTTCGTCGTGCCCCTCGAGGCCCGGACGCGGTACGTCGGGACCGGCTACGTGCGGGCCCTCGCGGAGGCGACCGGCGGCGAGTACCGCGAGGCGGCGCCCGACGTCGGGATCGTCGCGAGCCTCGACGCGATCGAGGGGCCCGGGTTCGACCCGTCGCGGGTGCACCCGCTGGTGCGGGAGTTCTACGAGCACACCACCAGGTTCACGCTCGACATCGTGCCCCGGTGGCGGACCTGGGTGCGGCCCGGGTATCTGCTGTACCGCACCCTCGTCGCCCGGCCGCTCGGGCAGGCGAACGTGCCGATGAACCCAGCGCGAGGCACAGCGTGGCGTCCGCAGCCGCATCGACACCGTCACCGTCGGCGGCGTCCAGACCCGCGGCTGGATCCGCAGCTTCGCCGAGGTCGCCGTCCTACCTCACCGCGGCACGCACCACGGGCCATCGACGCCATCTACGCAGCTCTGGCTGATGGCGCCTGGCTACCCATCCCGCCAGTCATCCTTGATGTCCGTACCTACTGCACCAGTGGCGGTGCTGGCGCGCATGCGTTTCTGTCACCTCTGTGCGACGCGCTACCAACGCCCGGCACGCCGCCACCGCTCATCGGAGCTCCACTGCTCGTGGACCACGGCAACCCAGACCTCATGATCAAACATGCCTTGTGGGTCAACGGTCTTCGAGGCACAGGTTTGTAGTAGGCCGCCATGTATACACATGCGGTTCGACGGCATCAGCGTGTACAACAGACGCCGTGGATGCCAAGCGGGTGCAAGCTGTCGGGTTCGCTGCGGCGATGGGAGCCCTGGCCGGCGCGACGCTCAGTGCACATCGAGGACCGCGTCATGCAGTCAAGGGGGCACTGCTCGGCGCCGCCGCTCTGGCGACCGTTGACGCGGCGGCCAGGGCCCGCCAGCGGCCAAACGAAATCCCCGCCGTCTGGTCCAGAATCGCCGCAAGCGGAGCACTGGCAGCGCCGATCGGATGGGTCGCCGGTAAGGCCGGTGCAAACCCGTTGGCCGTAGGTGTCGCCAGCGGCACGGTCGCCGGGGCGATGGGCGTCCGCCCGCAGAAGGTCGCACTCGGCCCAGTCGTCGGCCTCGCTGTCGGCACTGCGATGCGCAACCAGCCGCCAGCCCAGGTCGCGGCCGCGACCGTCATCGCGTTCCGCACCGTGTCACAGGTGCTGTTCCGAGAGCCACAGGTGGCACTCGTAGCGGACAAGGTACCCGCAGAACGGCTGCCGTTCGTGGTGCCGCTCGAGGCGCGTACCCGATACGTCGGCACCGGATACATCCGCGAACTCGCCGAAGCGACCGGCGGCACATACCAGGAGGCCACCCCCGATGTCGGCATCGTCGCCGACCTCGACGCCCTCGCCGGGCCGACGTTCGATCCAACCGCCGTCGCCCCGCTCGTGCGAGAGTTCTACGAGCACACCACCCGGTTCACCCTCGACATCGTGCCGCGGTGGCGCGCCTGGGTCCGACCCGGCTACCTGCTCTACCGCGCCCTGGTCGCCCGACCCCTCGGACAAGCGAACGTACCTATGAACCAACGGGAGGCACAACAGGGCGTACACAGCCGCATTGACACGATCACGGCGCCTGACAGTCCGGCTGTGTCGACCCGCGGCTGGATACGTAGCAACGCACTCACCGGGGAACCAATTTACGTGGGCATCTACACCACGTACCGGCACAACGACCGCGGCTACGTCAGCGTCGGCTTCCCACTCCCCCAGGCAAACTTCACCGCCACACTCGCACCCCAGCAGCGCGCCGACGGCGGGCTCCGCCTCACCAGCCGCGGCAGTGACGGGCAGACCGGGCACTACCTCAGCTACATCGACGCAAACACCCGCGACCTGACCACCCTCGCCGTCCACGGATTCACCGAAACCCTCGACGTCTACGTCAGCAACGGCGAGCTTTACGCCGACCACGCCTTCACACTGTTCGGCCTACCGTTCCTCACCCTCGAATACCGCATCACTCGCAAGCCGACATAGCCAACAAAGACAGAGCATCCAGCCGACTTGACCCTGCTATCTGCCGCCGTCGGCGAGTCCGGATCGCCGCCCGATCAAAGAACGCAACTGCTCCGCAACTGTCGTGACTACTGATCTCGGTACCGCAGCGTCCGCTTTGTTAGCCTCGGTCTTTCACTAACTGTTGATCAAGGCGCCTTGTCGGCGGGACTGTAATTTTAACGGTGTAACTCAGACAAAGAGGACACCGAGATGACGATGACCGCAGATCCTGATGTGCAGCCGCCGGCGAGAGGCGCCGACCTGGCGGGTCTGGTCGACGACGATCTGATCGCCCGGCTGGCTGGGCAGGCCCGGGCCCGGGGTGTGAGCCTGGTTGGTGAGGGCGGCCTGTTGCAGCAGCTGACGAAGCGGGTCCTGGAAGCCGCGCTGGAGGGCGAGATGGACTCGCATCTCGGCTCGGGCAAGCACGAACGTGCGGGGCGCACGTCGGGTAACGCGCGCAACGGTCGGCGGGCCAAGACGGTGCTGACCGAGGCCGGTCCGGTCGAGCTCGATGTGCCGCGGGACCGGGACGGGTCGTTCACGCCGCAGATCGTGCGGAAGCGGCAGCGGCGGCTGTCCGGTGTGGACGACCTGGTGCTGTCGTTGACCGCGAAAGGGCTCACGACCGGGGAGGTCTCGGCGCATCTGGCCGAGGTGTACGGCGCGGACGTGTCGAAGGAGACGATCTCCACGATCACCGACCGGGTCCTGGACTCGATGGGTGAGTGGCAGTCCAGGCCACTCGATCGGGTGTATCCGGTCGTGTTCATCGACGCGATCCAGGTCAAGATCCGCGATGGTCAGGTCGCAAACCGGCCGATCTACGTCGCCCTCGCCGTGACGGTGGACGGGCACCGCGACATCCTGGGCATGTGGGCCGGCGGTCACGGCGACGGTGAGGGCGCCAAGTTCTGGCTCCGTGTGTTGACCGAGATCCGCAACCGCGGCACCCAGGACGTGTGCATCGTCGTCTGCGACGGTCTGAAGGGCCTGCCCGACGCGGTCACCACCGTGTGGCCGAAGACGGTGGTGCAGACGTGCATCGTGCACCTGCTGCGCAACTCGTTCAAGTCTTGGCGTTTAACGTCTGGGTCTGGTTTGTCACCCTTTCTGGGGGACAACAGCGGGGCGGCCACCTGATCACTCTTTGAGGAAGAAGACGAATCT
>NZ_JBEXDG010000029.1:5993-126527 GCF_040605635.1 Dactylosporangium sp. NPDC005555 | reverse complement strand
GCGGCCCGTCGCTGCCCACCACCGGCACCAACATCTGGCTGCTCACCGGTGGCGGCGCCGCCCTGATCGCGGTCGGCGCGGTGCTGTTCATGGCGTACCGCCGCCGGCAGAGCGTCAAGTTCGTCGCGTAACACGATCGGCCCGGGGCCGTCGTGCGGGTTCACCCCCGCCCGGCGGCCCTTTCCGTGTCCTACGCTCCGATCGTGAGCCACTCCCCTGGCCTGGCGCCGTTCGACACGCTGCGCACCTACACGGCCGCGGGTGGCCACATCACCACGACCTGGTTCGCGGCCGAGGCCCCTGTCGGCGAGGTGTCCGTCTGGTACGAGCAGCGCCTGCCCGACCACGAGTGCCGGCAGGCCGGCGACCGGACGAGGACCTGGGTCACCGACGGCCTGCGCCACTTCCACGGCGTCACCGTCCACGCCCCGCAGACCCCGCCCCCGGGCCCTCGCCCGACCCAGCCGCCCCCGCCAGGCACCCGCACCGTGGTCCGCGACAGCACCGGCGCATTCCCTGCCGCCGCGGCGACCCCCGCCCCACCTCCCGCACGACCGTCACTGCTGCAACGACTCGGCGCCAAGCTGCGGTGACCACCCCTGCCGCATCGAGCATCGACCCGGCCGTCCCACCCCACCCGGCCCTGCCGTCCGAACCAGTACCGGGTGTCGAGCAATTCCAGGCCCAATCGGCCGGTCGAACGCTCATCTCCGTCGATCCACCCGGACCAGCACGGTGCGGACCTCTCCCAACGCCTGAGCCCGCTCGGTATCGGGGTGCCTGCGATTTGATCGGCGCACCGGAATGTCCCTTATGGTGCGCGACGTAGGATCGCGAAGCCGGCGCTGATACACCCATCGTGAAATCCAGCGCTCATCGTTGCCCTGCCGACAGTGCCCGCCGTTCAGCACTGCCCTCACACCCCTGCTGCTGTCCGCACCTATCCCCCGGACGGCGTCAACGGGGCGGACCGGTGCACGCTTCCGCCGATGAGCGAGCGGTGGGTGGGCTGGCGAATCAAGCAGCCCGGATGTCGAGCAGTTCGGGCGATGGCAGTTCATCTGGATCCGTCTCCCCGACACCGACCCACTCGATGCCGCCGAGGACCTCCCCCCGCTGAGGGTCCTCGATCGTGTAAAGGAAGAGACCGTCATGGGAGCCTCGAACGCCCGCATTGACTCTTATGGCCATCCCGAGGCCGTGACCATGCTGGAAATCGATGGACGGGCATCCGCAGCCGCACGTGCCGACGACGACCACTTCCGCCGCCTGGCGCCGCAGGGTCTCGACGTCCTGGAAATCAACGGCCAGCAGCGCCTCAAGAACCGCTCGCTCTCGCTGATTCAGCGGCCTCGCGTCCATGCCAATGATCGTCCCATCAGCGACGGAGGTCCGCATCCGCTCTTGCCGCCGATGGTGCGCGGCGGACGGCTCGAGCTCGCCATCGGCCGTGACCGACATCTATGCGGCGGGGCTTCCTGTCCTGTGGATGACCGAGCACCTCTCGGTACTTCAGCGGCGTGCGGCTACGCTGCGAGGCGTGTCGCAAAGGGAGGATCTCGCCTTCGAGGCGGTGGTCCGACGGATCGCCGCTGGCCCGTACTTCGACGGCCTGTCGGCTGGCCCGCTGGCGCCGCTGCGACCGGCATCGCCGGCCGTGGTCGCGGAGGCGGAGGAACTGATCGGACGTCCGCTGCCGTCGCTGCTGCGCCGACTTTACCTGGAAGTCGGCAACGGCGGTTTCGGCCCTGGCTACGGTCTCCTCAGCCTCCGCGACCTGCACCAGTCAGGCAGCACCAACGCGCGGGGCGGGCGCAAAGGCCATATCCTCACCTTGTGCGACTGGGGCTGCAGCATCAGCAGCCAACTGGACCTCGCCGACGGCCAAGTGTGGGGTTGCGACCCGAATCCGGCACCGGACGGCGTGCCCTGCCGGTTCCCGCAGTACGTGACAGTCGTTGACTGGTTCGTGAAATGGGCGGAGGGCACCTTGCACCAGCCGTGGCTGGTCCAGGACCCGACGACCGGTGCGTGGCGCGGCGCGACCGACGCCGAGCACGCAGAGATGCTCGAGGACGCGTTCGGCCCCGGCGGTCCTGCGGACTGATTGCCGACCGCGGACATCCGTGATGCGCCGACGCACAACCTACGGCTTAGCGACGCGCACATCTGCCCTTGGTCGGGCGCCCGTGTCTTGTTCCGACCCTTCGGACTGACGCGTGGATACCGTGAGCACGTGACGTTTGTTGAGGAGTTGCGTCGTCGTGCCGAGCTATCTGGGGCGCCGCTGACACGGCTCGGCGATGGTCGGGACCGCTATGGGCCTGTAGCCGCGATCCTGTTCACGGCAGGCGGCTACATCAGCGTCCGCCGGCGCAGCAGCGGTACAAACTTGGTGACGGTCTGGGACCACCGCGGTGAGCTCGTGGCTTGGGGGTACGCGCCCGGTGTGGACGACGTCGTCAACACGCTGCGGGCCTGGCAGGACGACCTGCCGTTGCGGGATCTGTGCAGCGACGTAGCGCGGTACCTCCAGGCCAGCGGTGCTCAGGCCGCGACCGAAACATTGTGGAGCGTCCTGACCAACAATGATGAATCGTTCCTGCACGCGATCGTCACGGCGGCCGCGGCGAATGAGATACTGCGAGCGCTGCGACCGTGGGTCAGCCATGGCACCCTGCATCTGCTGCACGCAGCCGATTCCGTTCATGGTGTACGCCGTGGCCTGGCGTTCCACCCGACGGGCGAGGCCACCTTCAGGGTGCACATCTACGACGGTCCGACTGGACCCGTCGAGGACGCCACAACCGCCGCGACAACGGCAGCCGCAACAGCTGCCACCTGGTGACGAGCAAACTACCTACGCGGCCGGCCAACGAGCCGACGGCGACAGCACGGATCGGTTAGGCGCCCGCACATACCGCGATACAAGCGCGGCGCAGCGATGCTGCAGCGCGGCACGACTGTCAGCGGCCGGTCACCGTGACCGCGGACCCGGGCCCCGCACCGACTATCCAGGATGAGAAGACCGGCCAGCTCATCCACGGCGCCACCGGCCTGGTACGGCCACCCAACACTTGTGATCGGCGTGTGATCGACCGCTACCGTACGGACGGACATTCGACGGCACACAACGACCTATCGTCGCGTGACTCGCATCATCAATCAGCATAAAATGGGCTCAAACGGGGCCTACGCCAGTGGTCGGCATGGTTCGAATCAAGCTCTTAATCTGCGGGTTGTAGGTTCAAGTCCTACGCGGCGTACCGACGATCAAGGCTCCGACCTGGACTTATGTTCCAGTCGGAGCCTTCTTCGTGCCCAGCCCGGCCCGCGTGTGTGCTCGGTGGGTGCTCTTCCGCGCCCGTGCGTTCAAATCCACCGCGACGGGCATTGGCCGTCACCGTCCGGCTGGTCGACAGCCGACCGGTGACTGCAGACCATGAACGGCCGGTCCGACCCCGCGCCTCACGGTCTCACGAACTCGATCGCAGCGAGCGGCCGATGACCGCTCGAGGTGGCACGGCCGAGCATCTCGCTGTCGGGCAAGCGGAGGAAGGTGCCCCAGGCCACGCCACGGCGATATCGAAATTTCGCAATCAGTGAGCCTTTTCCAACCTGATCTTGCTGGTCAGGTGGGGTGCCGTCGGAAGGGCATCGAAGGCGTCGAGGCGGGGAAAGGCTCCCGGTAAGACGGCAATCGACCAAGGACGTTGCCCTCCCTTGGAGTCTTACGACGCCAGGCCGAGATCCTTCGGCGCCAGTAGCCGCGGCTCGTCGTAGTATCGCTCGGCCTCGGGGTGTTTCGTGAGATCCAGGACGGGTCGAAGCGCGCTGAATACGCGGTCTGCCTGATCCGGTCCGTAGTCAGCGATCCGGTCGGTGGCGAGCAGCCAGAACCCGCCGCCGGGCAGCGCCTGGACTTCAGTGAAGGCGCCGCTGTCACGCAGTGCCTCGACGCCGCCCAGACGTTCACCGAGGTCCTGGGCGATCACCGTCAGCCATGAGTACCCGCGGGCGAAACGCTCCGAGGACAGCAGCCCTACGTTGCCGTCCTGGTTGAGCGCTACCTCGCGGGCCGACTGCCGCAGTCTTGCCGCATAGGAGATCTCGCCGTACGTCGGGTTGGCGCTCTGCGCCGCCGCCCGGAGCACCGGCAGGAGGGTGCCGGCCCAGTCTGCTGGGGTTCTCAGCGTCAGGCTGTACCACAATGCGCCGTCGCCCCGGGTGCGGACCGAGGCGGAGACAGACACCCCGGGAGGACCTGGCGCGACGAAGTGTGCCATACGGTGCAGCTCGAAGATGCACAGCTCCGCGAAGCCGGTGGTGACGCCGACATGGTCGAGGCAGTCGGCCCAGCCCGCCCAGGTGAACGGCTGCACGCCGACGGTTTCCTCATGCCCTTCTGGGATGAAGCCGTACTCCGCCCAGGTCTCTCCCGGCTCGCCGGCGTATCGCTCCGGCGGACCGGTGAAGTCGCCCGGCGGGGAGCCGCCCCAGCTGGTGGCGTCGCCCGGCTGGACCGGCCGGGCGATCAGTCGTTGCCACAACAGGCCCGCCGGACCTGCGAGGGTGCTCTCGAACCAACCTCGCAGGCCCCCGGCGAACTGTTCGTCACCCGGCGGCGCCCGCCCGCACAGCATCGCCTTCACTACCGTCGGCGAATTCCGCTCACTGACCATTGATGGAGTCCCTTTCGGTTCAAGACAGGGATCGGCTTGCCTTTGCGGTAAAGCTGTTTGATCCGGCTGGTCCTGCTGGTCCTGCGGGGTGCCGTCGGAACGGCAAGGACCGTCGTCGAGACGGGAGCGGCTCCCGGTAAAACAGCAATCGACCAAGAACGCTGCCCTCCCGCGGAGCCTCTCGATGCTGTCCTACCCGTCGGCGATCTCGTTGTCCACCCGCAGCCTCAACCACCTCACCACCCTGACCCGCAACCATCGACAGACGCTGGGCACGCGGTGGCGACGCCTCAACCCCGGCCAGCAAGCCCTCCTCGCCCTGGCCCACCTCCGCAACGGCGACACCTACGCCCAGCTCGCAGCCGGGTTCGGCATCGGCGTGGCCACCGCCTGGCGCTACATCCGCGAAGCGGTCGACCTGCTCGCCGCCACCACACCGGACCTGACCGAGGCAATGCGCCGCATCCGCCGGCTCTGCGGGTGCCGACAAATCATCCGCGCACGTCACGAGCTTGATCCTTGATCCCGGGCTGTCTGCTGTCATGCCGTTCGCGCTTGCGCTGTTCACATCTGCGGCGGACTGGCGGCATCATGATCTGTCATGCTGCTGCGCCTGGCCTATTTCGCTGCGATGAACGCCTTCACGCTGCTGCGGCTCCTGCCCATGAGCGACCGTGACAAGGACATCGAAATCCTCACCCTGCGCCACCAACTCCTCCTCCTGCAACGCCAGGCCGGCAAACCCACGTTCACCGACACCGACCGCGTGGTGCTCGCCGGCCTGCTCCACCACCTCCCCAGGCAACGGCTATGCCAACTCCTGCTGCTGGTACGGCCGGACACGGTCCTGCGCTGGCACCGTGACCTGATCAAGCGACGCCATGCCGCGACCTGCACGCCGAAACGGCGCGGACGCCCACCCACGGTCCGCTCGATCCGCGCACTGGTCCTGCGCCTGGCCCGCGAGAACCCCTCCTGGGGATACCGCAGAATCCACGGAGAGCTCGCCGCCTTGGGCATCAAAGTCGCTGCCTCGACCGTCTGGGAAATCCTGCGGGAACACGGCGTCACGCCCACGCCGCAACGGCAGAGCACAACCTGGGCCGACTTCCTCCGCAGCCAGGCGGACGCGCTGCTGGCATGCGATTTCTTCGAAACCCACACCTTGACCGGGGCGCGCCTGTACGTCTTCGCGGTCATCGAGCACGCCACCCGGCGCATTCGGATCCTGGGCGCCACCGCACATCCCACCGCGGCATGGGTGGTGCAACTCGGGCGCAACCTCGTCATGGACCTTGAGGACGTGGACAGCAGGGCCAGGTTCCTGGTTCGTGACCGGGACTCCAAGTTCACGCAGGCCTTCGACGCCCTGCTGACCGATGCCGGCCTGAAGGTCATCAAGAGCGGTGTCCGGATCCCCCGGATGAACTCCATCATGCAACGCTGGATACAGACCTGCCGACGCGAACTGCTGGACCGCACCCTCATATGGGACCAACGCCATCTGCTCCACGCCCTGCGCGAGTTCGAGTCGTTCTATAACGAGCACCGGCCGCACCGGGCCCTCGATCAAGCCGCTCCGCTACGCCCGCTGCCCGAACCGATCACCGAGCCAGGGCAGATCCTGCGCCTGGACGTCCACCGACGAGATCGACACGGCGGCACCTTCACGAATACCAACATGCCGCTTGAACAGGGCGGATGATTAATCGGCACCTACAGAGGCGGCTGATCTACGTTTCCGCAGTTCAACCGCCTCTTGATCTTGCGCGCCCGAAGGGACTCGAACCCCTAACCTTCTGATCCGTAGTCCGCACGCAGCCGAGTCCAGCTCACAGCCTCGATCAGCGCCGACCTGATAGCCCGATTACTCGATAATCGTGTAGCTCGTCCATCCACTGTGGATCGACTCAAGTTTTGGCAGATCAAGACGCGCCGATCGCGGCAGACATCCCATGTCTTGATCTCGAAGCGCGCTCAACGCGGATCATCGTATGGTGGCATCTCGTCGGCGAAGGTGCCGTAGGGAGCGCCGCCGCAGGTGTAGCCCGCAACGAAGAACGGCCTGCCGTCCAGCATGATCCACCACTCGTCATGGACCGGGCGAGTGGCGCGCCCGACGGTACGGCAGGGGGTCGTTGATGGGCGCTGCGCCCACTGCTGCGCCGACTCGGGCAACGCGAACCCGAGCGCGGTCAGGTCGTCGTAAGCCGTGTACTCGTCGACGCCGTACCACTTGGCGTAGTGCCTCACCGTAACCGCCGACCCGGAGCGGATCCACGCCCGTGCCGAGTCCCGGCGTTGCCGCTGGCGCATTCGGTGCCGGCGCGGTTGCATGCCCGGATGCTACCGGCGGCCGGTGTCCGTCCTACCGCATGCTGGACGACGCCGGATCGCGCGTCCTGCTCGCCCCGATAGTCACCAGCCTGCCGAGCGCTATCGGCGGCTACTTATCCGGACGTCTGATCTTGGCCGGTTGGTGGGTGGGCTTGTCACTGTGTGGTGAGGGTGCTCGGCAGTCAGGTAGTGATCGTGCCGTTGTTCCAGCCGATCCAGAATTCGGACATGGTGCTTGCCAGTGGCCGGCTCGCGCCGTTGATCGGGTTCCACACGAACACCCTGATGGTTTCGCCGCGCGGGACGCAGAACGGCGCGCCGGTGCCGTCATCACCGAAGCCAGCAGGCTGCGTCGCGTACCGGCCTCGTGCTGCCATGCCTGCAGGTTGCGTGCCACCACCTCGGCCAGCGGCCACACTACGAACCATTGCGCGGCGTGATCGAACCGGCCGTCGCTGAGCAGATACAGCTGTCGCAGGTCGGTCGACAGTGCCGATTCCGCTGCCTGGATGGCGGCTCCGGTTGCGGCCGGCATGGTTCGACGTCGTCGCCGTCGGCAAGTAACGCGTACCAATCTGTCGTCGGCATAGTCCAGAATCTTCCAGCCCGGCTCCGATCGTGGCCAGCGCTCAGCACCCACTGGGTCTGTATGGCCGTGCGTCCGGGTGGCACTGTACGGGCGCGGGCGCGCCGAGGCGTCTTTCCGCAAGCGCGTCGCTAGTCGGACGCAAGAGGTTCGCCGGAGGTTGAGGGCACTACCGAGACCTTGGAGCGGACCATGACGATCACATCGACGCACACCGAACCAGACCTGCGCGGTTTCCTGCTGGCGCACGCGGGCTTCCGGACCGAGTACGGCCGGCTCGCCGTCGCGGCCGGGGCCGTTCGCGACGCCGGGCACGCCGCGCTCATCGAGGACCAGCTGCGGATGGTCACCGACCATCTGGAACACCACCACGGCGACGAGGACGCCTGGATGTGGCCGGTGCTGCGCAGCCGGCAGCCGAGTGCCGTGGCCGCACTCGACGCCCTGGAAGAGCAGCACGAACACATCGACCCGCTGCTGCACCAGATTCGCGACACCACTCGAGGCCTGCCGAACCGGATCGACGCGATGGAGCAGCTGCACCGGCTCCTGAACACCCACCTCGACAACGAGGAGCGCGACGCGGTGCCGATCCTGCGTGCGGTCGTGCTGCCCGACGAGTTCAAGGCGGCCGCTGACCGGGCGCTCGCATCGGTACCGAAGCGAGAGATCCCGGCACTGTTCGGCTGGATGGCGAGCTGCGGTACCCCGCAACAGGTGGCATCGGTGATGACCACGTTCCCGTTGCCGGTGCGGCTGCTGTTCCGGCTGGTGTGGTGGCCGGCGTACCGGCGGCGGTACAACAGCCTCTACGGCAGCGATCTGCGCCGGCACGCCGATCGTTGACGGCGGAACCGGCGGCCGCGGGGGGACAGTCGGGGACTTGACGTTGCCGGCCTGACGTGCGGGCTTGACGGCAGACGGGCGCGTGACACGCTGTTGAGATGATCACGCCGCCCACCCCGCACCTGTCCGTGCTGGGGCGCGTGGGCGCATGGCGCGACGGGGTCGATCTGGATCTCGGTGGCCGCCGGCAACGGGCGGTGCTGGCCCTGCTCATCGCGGCACGCGGCCGGATCGTTCCAGCCGACCGGCTGATCGGCCTCGTCTGGCGCGACGAGCCACCGGCGCGGGCGTCGGGGGTCCTGCAGGCGTACGTGTCGCACCTGCGCCGGGCCCTGGAGCCGGACCGGCCGGCCCGCGACCGGACCGGGCTGATCGTGAGCGCGTCGCCCGGTTACGCCGTGCGGGCCGAGGCGTTCACCGTCGACGCCTGGCAGTTCGAGGCGGTGGTCCGCGAGTGGACCCGCCCGGCGGCGCCCGCCGCGCCGGCCCGGGACGCGCTGAGCGCCGCGCTGCTGCTGTGGCACGGCACGCCCTACGGCGACTACGACGCGGAGCCGTGGGCGGCCGCCGAACGAGCCGGTCTGGAGGAGCTGCGGCTGGCCGGCCTGGAGGGGCTGGGCCGGGCCCGGCTCGAGCTGGGCGAGACGCACCAGGCGATCGCCGACCTGCAGGGGCTGCTCGCCGGGCATCCGCTGCGGGAGGAGGCCTGGCGGCTCCTGGCGCTCGCGCTGTACCGCAGCGGGCGGCAGGGCGACGCTCTCGCCGCGTTACGGCGGGCCCGCACCGCGCTCGCCGAGAGCGTCGGGCTCGACCCGGGGCCGGGACTGCGGTCTCTTGAGGCCGACATCCTCGCCCAGGCGCCGCACCTGCTAGCTTCCGCCGCACCCCCGAACGTTGTGCAAGAGGCACGGCGCCCTACCGTTGGCGTACCGCGCCGTGTGCTGGTCGGCCGTGACGCCGAGACGGCGGTGCTGGATGCCGCCGCCCGGCAGGCCCGCGCCGGCGCCACCGTCGCACTGGTGGAGGGTCCGGCCGGCAGCGGCAAGTCGTCGTTGCTCGAGGCGCTCACCGACCGGTTGCGTGCAGAAGGCTGGGGTACCGCCTGGGGGCGCTGCCCCGAGGTGGACGGCGCCCCGGCCCTGTACCCGTGGGCGGCGCTGCTGGAGGCGCTCCCGGCGGCCGCACCCGGGTCCGGGCACGACGTCGGACTCGACCCGCTGCGCTCACCCGGCGCGCCGGGTGAAGTGCCCTCGGACGGCGGTGATCCGACCGCCCGGCGGTTCCTGCTGCACCGGGCGTTCACCCGCCGGCTCACGGCCGCCGCCGCATCGGCTCCGCTGCTGCTCGTGCTCGACGACCTGCACCGCGCCGACGACGCGAGCCTCGCCCTGCTGCGCGATCTCCTGCCGGACCTGCGGACCGCGCCGGTGCTGCTCGTTGCCACGTACCGGCCGGAAGAGGCACACGCCGCGCTCACCGGAGCGCTGGCGACCCTGGCCCGGCATGATCCGGTCCGGTTGCGGCTGGGGCCGCTCGCGCCGGACGCGGTCGGCGAGCTCGTGCGCGGGCTCGCCGGCCGCCCGTTGACATCGCGGGAACTCGCCTCGGTGACCGCGCGCAGCGACGGCAACCCGTTTCACGTCATGGAGCTCGGGCGGCTGCTCTCAGCCGGCGGCAACGTCGAGGAGGTGCCGACCGGCGTCCGGGACGTGGTGAAGCTGCGCACCTCCCGGCTCCCTGACCGGGCGGCCACCGTCCTGCGCCTCGCCGCGGTCATCGGCCGGGAGGTACCGACCGAGGTGCTCCTGCGCGCCAGTGGCCTCACCGAGGATGAAGCGCTCGACGCCGTCGAGATCGCACTGGTCGGGGGCTTCCTGGACGCGGTCGCCCACGATCTGCGCTTCTCGCACGTACTGGTCAGAGAGGCGCTCTACGCCGAGCTGTCCCCGCCTCGCCGCGCCCGGATGCACCACCTGGTGGCCTCGACGACGGAGGCGGTCGACCCGTCGGCGGTGTTCTCCCTGGCCCACCACTACCACCTGGCCGGCCCGGCACACGCGGCGTCAGCGGCCCGGTGGAGCGAGCTCGCGGCGGAGCAGGCGGAGAGCCGGCTGGCGTACGCGGAGGCCGCCCTGCTCTGGCGCCGCGCGGCGGACGCCGCGCGCGCCGCCGGCCGGCCCGCCGCCGGGCGCCTCGATCTGCTGCTCCGGCTCATCCGGACCCTTGCCTGGAGTGGCGACGTGGCCCGGGTCCGCACTGTGCGCGCCGAGGCCGTCGAACTGACCGGTTCAACGGGCTCCGAGGCGTTACTCGTGGCCGCGCTCACCGCCTGGAGCATCCCGACCCCGTGGACCCAGCGGCACTACCTGGAGCTCGACCAGGCGCTCATCGACCTCGCCGAGCGCGCCCTGACCATGCCCGCGGCGGACGACCCAGCGACCCGGTGCAGGCTGTTGTGCCTACTCGTGGGCGAGGTCGACGGGGAAGGCGATCCACGTACCGCCGACCGCGCCGACGAGGCCGTCCGCGCCGCCGAGCAGGTGGGCGATCCGCAGCTGCTGACGCTGGCCCTCAACGCGCGGCTACGTGTCCACTACGAGACCGACGACCTGACGCAACGGCTGGCGGTCGCGCACCGGGTGGCGGAGCTCGGCGAGCGGGCGCAGCTGCCGGCGACCGCGCTGCTCGGGCACCAGGCCGCGTTCGCCGCCCACGCCGGGCTCGCCGACCTGGTCGCGGCCCGGCGGCATCTGACCGCGTTGGAGGCGGTCGCCGAGCGGCACCAGCTCGGCACCGGCACGGTGATGGCGCGCTGCGCCCACGCGCTGCTGTCAGCCCTCGATGGAGACGACGCCGGGGCACGGCGGTCCGTGACGCGGATGGTCGAGGCGATGCGCGCCGCGGGCGAACACTCGGGCGACTCGCTGGGCGCGCTGTGCCTGTTCATGCTCGATGAGGTGGCCGGCGTCGCGCACGATCCGGAGCAGGTCCGAGGTTGGTACTCGGCGGTGCCGGGGTTGTCGCCGGAGTTCCTGGTGCGCGCCCTGCGGCAGGCCGGCCGTCCTGCCGAGGCACGCGCGCTGTGGCGGCCCGACCAGCCGGTCCGGCACGATTTCCTGACGCTGACGATCTGGACGGTGCGCGCGCACAACGCCCTGGCGTTCGACGAGGAACCGGTGCTGGCGCGGTGCGCGGAGGCGCTCGCCCCGTATGCGGATCAGCTGGCCGGCGCCTCGTCGGGTGTGTTCACCCTCGAACCGGTCGCCGAGGTGCTCGCCCGGCTGGCGACCGCTCTCGGCGATCTGCCGGCGGCGCACGAGTACTGGAGTCGCGCGCTCCTGGTGGCGGAACAGGCCGGCGCGGCGCACTTCGCGGCCCGGGCGCGTACGGCCCTCGCAAGTTAGCCGCTAGATCGGCGCAACCGTCCGGCCCGACGCTCTGGTGGTCAGCGAAACCACCAGAGAAACGGCCGACCATGATGACGCTCACCGACACCCGAGTCCGCAACACCGAGCTGATCGCCCAGTACAACGCCCTGTTCGCGGCGAAGCGCTTCGCCGACTGGTCACTGTTGTTCCAGCCCGACTGCCACTTCGAGGTCGCGTACCCCCTGCCGCCGCTCCCCGCCGTCCTGCACGGACGCGACGAGCTGGTGGGGTTCATCGGCGCAATGGCCGAAGCCGTCGGCGACGTCCGTATCGATCGGCAGTCGACGCACCAGACCATCGACCCGGACGTCGTGATCACCGAGCACCGGCTGAGTGTCGAGCTGCTGGGCGGAGGCCAGTACCAGAACCAGTACATCAGCGTCATCCAGCTGCGCGACGGCCTGATCGCCGAGGTCCGGGAGTACTACGGCAGCATCGAACACGCCGCCTTCGTGGCGTCACTCGCGTGACCGGCGCCCGTCCGTGATCCGCGGCGACAGCCTGGCCGCCGCCGCGGGCGCCGTGCGCGAACACGGCGGCCAGGTCGTCGTCGAGCCGCTCACCCTGGCCGGCATGGGTCAGGGCTGGCGGCGGGATCGCGGTGGAGCGGGCCGGCACCATCACTGGCAGCATCGAGTGGCACGGGCTGCGGTTCGAACCGCCCGGTCAGTGTGACCGTCTCGAAGAAGTCGCACGCCAGCAGCGCCTCCGCCTGCGATCGCAGGAAGTCTGACCAGGTACTGGCCGCCCGATTGGGTGCCGGATCGATGCCCGCCTCGCGCAGGATCTCCCAGACCGTGGACGCGGCGACCTTCACACCGAGCACGAGCAGTTCGCCGTGCACCCGCCGGTAGCCCCACTGCGGGTTCTCTCGCACCAACCGCAGCACCAGTACCCGAATCGACCGGACCGTTCGCGGGCGACCCGGGCGCTTGGGCCGACAGACTGCCGCATGGCGGCGCGCGACGAGGTCACGATGCCACCGAAGGACCGTGTCCGGACGGACCAGCAGCCGCAGCCCCCGCACCACACGTTGCCGGGTACGTGATGCAGCAGCGCGGCCAGCAACGCCCGGTCGCTTGGGTCGAACCGCGGACCGGGACCGTTGGCCCTTTCGCGATCGCTAACCGGCCCTGGGGGCAAGGCGCGCTACCGGCGCGGGGCAGGTGCCACCCGAGATCCCACAGATGCCTTCCCACCCCGACCGTGACCCCCAAGGACCACCACAGCGGCGCGGGCTGCCGTGGGATGTTTCACAACCGTCCAGCCCGCGGTAGTGGTGCGAAGTTGCAAAGGTGTTCAATTGTCGAGAACGTAGAAGGCGTCTCGCGTGAGGGTGTGAGCCTGGTGCCAGTTCCGCTGTATCAGCGCAAGGCGGAGTTCTTTCGCACGCTGGGTCATCCGGTGCGGATCCGAGTCCTCGAATTGCTCGGGGACGGACCGCTGGCGGTCCGGGATCTCCTTGGCGAGATTGATGTCGAGGCGACGAGCATGTCGCAGCAGTTGGCGGTGCTGCGCAGGGCGGGGATCGTCAACAAGCTGCCCGACGGTCGGTACGCCCTGGCCGGACCTGATGTCGCGGATCTGATGCGGGCGGCCCGTTCGTTCCTGACCCGGCTGCTGGCCGGCCAAAGCGAACTGCTCGACGCGTTGCGCGACGAAGCCGTTTCCGACGATGTTGGTCCCGAAACTGGTCCCGATGATGCCGATGCGGCTCTGGCGGTGCCCGCGTGAGTATCACCGCCACTCGCGCCGCTGGGACTCGGCTTGGGCTGCTGTTGCCCGGTCAGGCGGATGTGGCGGCGATGCCGCCACCGCGCGGCGAACTCGTGGCTCACACGACCGGGGTCACCCGGTGAGTCCGGTGAACAGCGCGACCGGACCGGCCGGGCAGCAGGCGGCGTGGAACCAACGCTTCGAACTCGACACCAAACCGCCGGGCACACCGCAGCGGCGCAACATGCGACACCACGGCCCGCAGCACCCCGAGAAGGGTATCGACGATGACTGACACGGCAATGGCGCCCGGCTCAGCTCCCACCACCCACCCACGTCTGGTCGCCTGGGTGGCCGAGGTGGCCGCGTTGACCACACCCGAGCGCGTGCACTGGTGCGACGGCTCCGACGAGGAATGGCAGGCCCTCACCGCAGTGCTCGTCGAGGCGGGCACCCTCGTCGCCCTCAACCAGGAACACAAGCCGAACTCGTTCTGGGCCCGCACCGACCCCTCCGACGTGGCCCGGGTCGAGGAACAGACGTTCATCTGCTCGGCGGGCGAGGCCGATGCGGGGCCGACCAACAACTGGAAGGACCCGGCCGGGATGAAGCGTCTCATGGCCGACCTGTACCGGGGTGCGATGGCCGGCCGGACCATGTACGTCATCCCGTTCTGCATGGGCCCGCTGGACGCGGAGGACCCGAAGTTCGGTATCGAGATCACCGACTCGGCCTACGTCGCCGCCAGCATGAAGATCATGACACGGGTCGGAACCCCGGTGCTGGATGCGATGGGTCGCAACGCCGACTTCGTGCCGGCACTGCATTCGGTCGGTGCACCCCTGGCACCCGGCCAGGACGATGTGTCGTGGCCGTGCAACGACACCAAGTACATCGCCCACTTCCCGGAGACCCGCGAGATCTGGTCGTACGGCTCCGGCTACGGCGGCAACTCGCTGCTCGGCAAGAAGTGCTACAGCCTGCGCATCGCGTCGGTGATGGCCCGCGACGAGGGCTGGCTGGCTGAACACATGCTCATCCTCAAACTCACCAACCCCGCCGGTGCCGTGCACTACGTCGCGGCGGCGTTCCCGTCCGCGTGCGGCAAAACCAACCTCGCCATGCTGCAGCCCACCATCGAGGGCTGGAGGGTCGAAACGCTCGGCGACGACATCGCCTGGATGCGGTTCGGCGACGACGGCCGGCTGTACGCCACCAACCCCGAGTACGGATTCTTCGGCGTCGCACCCGGCACCGACTGGACCACCAACCCCAACGCCATGCGTACCCTCGAACGAGGCAACTCGCTGTTCACCAACGTCGCGCTGACCGACGACGGCGACGTGTGGTGGGAAGGCATGGGCCAGCCCCCGGCGCATCTGACCGACTGGCACGGCCAGGACTGGACACCCGCGTCCGGCACCCCATCGAGTCACCCCAACAGCCGGTTCTGCACCCCGATCAAACAATGCCCGATCCTGGCCCCCGAATACGACGATCCCCGCGGGGTGCCCATCTCGGCGATCCTGTTCGGCGGACGCCGCAAAACCACCATCCCCCTCGTGGCGCAGGCCCGGGACTGGAACCACGGCGTGTTCATGGGCGCCACTCTGTCCTCGGAGACCACCGCCGCCGCGGTCGGGCAGATCGGCGTGGTACGCCGCGACCCGATGGCGATGCTGCCGTTCATCGGCTACCACGCCGGCGACTACCTGCGGCACTGGACAGAAATCGGCAAACACTCCACCGACTCGGCCCGGCTTCCGCAGATCTTCCAGGTGAACTGGTTCCGCCGTGCGCCAGACGGCAAGTTCCTGTGGCCCGGCTACGGCGAGAACTCCCGCGTCCTCAAATGGGTCATCGAACGCCTCGAAGGCACCGCCGACGCCCTCGACACCCCGATCGGCCTGGTACCGCACCCGGCGGCGATCGACACCGACGGCCTGGACATCGCCGCCGACGACCTGGCCGCCGCGCTGCGCGTCGACGTCGAGGAATGGCAGCAAGAGATCCCGCAGATCACCGAATGGTTCACCCGCTTCGGCGACAAACTGCCCGCCGCGCTGTGGTCCGAACTGGACACCCTGCAACACCGGCTGATCATCCGATAACACCGTGAACACCGTCTCCCAGGCCGGCGTGGCCCGCCGCAGTCCGCACTGCTGCACGGCGGGGGCATGCCACACCCGGCCCACATCGCTATCGCCCCCACTATGCGCAGGAGTATCAGGTGACCGTCACCCGCATCGAACTGGCCAACCACATCCAGGCCGCGTTCGCCAGCGGCCCCGCCACCCGCGACAGCATGCTCGCCTACGCCGTCAGCAGCCACGCCCGCCCCGAAGTCATCGCCGCCCTCCAACGGCTCAACGACAAGCCGTACCCGAGCATCCGCGACCTGTGGCACGTCCTGGCGGACATGCCAGTCAGCAACTGACCACAGCCGCCCCGACACGCATCCGTACCGACGAAGGAACCAGGGAACGTGGCCCACGACCAGGACCTCGCCTCGGCGTACGAGCTCATCTACGTGGTCGCCGCCGGCAAGAACTACCAGCGGGAGGCCCGCGACATCGCTGCTCTGATCCGGCAACGGCATCCCACAGCGGACAGTCTCCTCGACGTGGCCTGCGGCACGGGACTACACCTGTCCCATCTGCGCAACAGCTTCGCTCACGTCGAGGGGCTGGAGCTCTCCGGCCCGATGCGCAAGGCGGCCATCGCGCGACTCGACGGGATCGCGGTGCACGCCGGGGACATGCGTGACTTCCGGCTCACCCGCACATTCAGCGCGGTCACCTGCCTGTTCTCCGCCATCGGCTACGCACGATCGGTCGACGATCTGAACCAGACCCTCGCCTGCCTCGCCGCGCACCTGGAACCAGGCGGTGTCCTGGTGCTCGAACCATGGTTCACCCCGAGCCAATGGATCTCCGGACCCGTTGACACCGGCACGGCCGCCGACGGTCAGCGGCACCTCACCAGAATGTGCGTCTCACGGCAGACCGGCACCACGTCCACGTTGACCATGCACTACCTGCTCGGCGAAACCGGCACCGGAATCCGGCACTGGACCGAAGAGCACACCCTGACCCTGTTCACCGACGAGCAGTACCTGCACGCGATCGAGCAAGCAGGCTTGCGCAATGTGGAACGGCTGCCCGGCTGGAACGACCAACGCCCACGTATCGCCGCCATCAAGCATCGACCCGGACGAACCCGCGCTCCGCTGCCCAGGTCACCCGGATAGACGCCGTAGGACATGAACGCGACCTGGCCGGTCGGTTCGGCGTTCGCGGCGCGCAGTTGGCGGGCGGCCGCCCGGTCGGTGTGGCGTCCGTGGAGCATCGGGGTGACCTCGCCGTGCAGGCAGCCGGCGTCACGAGTGAGTCGACTCTGAGCTCTTGTCACGCGGCAGACGTCGCTGGCGGCGTCAGTTGATAGCAGCGTCCAAGGCATAGGAGCGACAGCCCACAAGACGTTTCGCGTGGGCGTGCTATGCAAGGACGGCTTGGGCGTGCCCTTGCCCTCGGCACGTTTGCGGTCGTAGAACTGCCGGAACTCCGGGCGGCACTCGACGGCGGCGATGGCGGCCTCCGCAAGCGTGACCGGCGTGCGTAGGTTGTCGTCGGACGGCGGCCGGCCGAGCTGCTGGTGCAGGCGGTCCAGACCTACCCAGGCGACCTCGGGCCAGTTCGGTGGTCAGCCGGTGACCAGGCAGAAAGGGTGACCGGCCGGGTCCAGGAGCACCCGCCACCGGTCGCCGCCGGGCTGGTGATCCGGCCTGACCGCGCCGAGTCCCAGCGCCAGATTCTCCGCCGCGTCAAGGTCTTCGACCCTGAGATCCAGGTGGAACTGCTGCGGCACAACCTGGCCGGGCCATCGCGGCACCCGGTATCCGTCGACCCGCTGGAAACCCAGGTCACAGCCGGAACCGCCGGTCAGGGCGACGAACCCGTCGGCGTTGTACCCGAGCTCCATGCCTGTCATCTCTTGGTAGAACCGGGCCAGCGCCCGCGGATCGGCACAGTCCAGGGTCACGCCTCGCAGCGTGGCGATCGGCATCGTCCACTCCTCCTCATCCATGTCGCGCGATTGGCTGACCCACGCCGGCAAGCCTTCCACATGCCCGGCAACGCCGGAAATAGCACCGAGACCGCGCGGTCCATTCCTGCGCGCCGGCACCCCGCTGCGGTCATCACCGGATGACCAGGATGCCGGGGCGGGGCCTGCGTGGCTGAGGATGACTGGTCAGACCTACGGCGGCCTGGTTCGCTGAAGGCGTGCCGGTGGCGGAGGTCGCGTGGCGGATGACGCGCTGACCGTACGGGGCACGACCCGCCGTGACGTCCAAGTCAGCGCGGTGACGACGTGGTGATACTTCGTCTCCCACGAGACCTCACCACGGCTGAGGAAGGCGCCTCGCCGCGTTCGTCGTCACCGTGCCGTGCGCCCTGCACGACCTGACCTGCGCCCAACACCTCGACATCACTGCCGCCCTGTACTGGGCTGCGTCCACATTGGACCTACCGACCCTCGCCGACTGCGGCTACGACGGTACCGGGCAAGGCATCCACACCCCGTACAAGCAGCCCGGCGACGGCCGACCGCTCGCAGTTGGTTTTTGTCGGTGACTTCGGTCCCGCCTGTCGGCGAGTTCGGAGCCCGTGTCGCGTGGGCCACTTTCTGTGTTCGCGAGTCCCGGACCACCGCTGCGCCTGACCGTGCCCGCACAATTGACGTGTGATCAGACTCCGGTTGTACAAGGCTCGCGAACGGCAGCGGGTCATCGATCCCGCTGATCTCGAGGCGGCCTACTTCGCGGTCGATCCGGAGACCAAACCGGTCTTCGAGCACGACGGGGTGATGGTGTGGGTCAGCGACCCCGACTACTGCCGGGTTGAGCGGCGCATCCGCGGCCGGGATCTTCATCTGGTCGAGTCCGGCACGAACGTCCTGCCCCGTGCCCGTGGTCTGGAGATCCTGCACACGCCCGGTGCGGACTACCGCTGGGTGCACTCCCTGGATTGGCGCTGGGGCGCTGGCGAATACCTCGACCGTGACCGTGTCGACGCAATCGTCGATCGTGCTCTCGACATGGAACCGTGGGCGGCACCGCCGGAGGGCCCGGTCGGCCTGGTGCATCTGTCCTACCTGATGTGGTTCCATAACGGCGCGATGGCCAACGGCGCCGCCTGGCCGCTGGACTACTGCACCGCTGAGCAGATCGCCGCGTTCGCCGCGGCCGCGACCTATTTCGAGCTCGAAGAGGTCGCCGACCTGATTGGCCGCCTCGAACCGGATGACGCGCTCAGCCGCGAGTACTGGGATCTCAGCAGCCCGTTCGGCGAGGACGCTGCGCTGATCTGCGACGCGCTCCGCTGCAAGCTCGTCGAGGCACCGCGGGACTGGGTCTAGCGATAGGCGCGCTCTGTTCTGATCACGTAGAGCCTGCGCCCAGCCACCGACATCTCGCAGCTGGCCTTACCGGCGGATCACGATCAACGGCCACACCCGCCGGCTCGACGATCTGACCGCCACCCTGATCGTTCAGCACCTGATCGATCGGTACCAGCGCTGGCCGCACACCCTCAACCAGCACCTGCTCCTCAGCGAACAGACCGGCCACGATCAGCGGCCCGTCAGCGAATACTGGCTGACGAAATGGCTGCGAGGATCGGGCGTCACCCTCAAACAGATCAGCATGGACCGGCAACTCGAAGAAGCCCTCAACCACGGCCCGGACGCCCTGCACCTGGCCGTCGTGTTCGGCATCGGTGAACGCACCGCGATGCGCTACGCCGACGCCCGGTAACTCCTCGATACCGGCGAACTCCGGGACACCGGCGCACCTCCAGCCGCCCGTCATCGCTCACCGTGACCCGTTCCGGCCCCGCGTCGCCCCGCCTCCATCTGCGGGAACCACCCGCCACCCTATTACATCAAATTATTTTGATGTAATCTGCGGAGGTGACGTCAGCGACGCCCAGCACCTTCGCACCGCTCGGGTTCGTGACCGCGGCCGGGCATCCGGTGCGATGGCGGCTACTCAGTGAGCTGGCCCGCGGTGATCTTGCCGTGCACGAATTGACCGCGCTGCTCGGCCAGCCACAGAACCTCGTCTCCTATCACCTCGGCAAGCTCCGCAAGGCCGAACTGGTGACCACGCGGCGCAGCAGCGCCGACGGTCGCGACACCTACTACTCACTCGACCTGGCGCGCTGCGGGAACCTGCTGTCCGGCGCCGGCGCCGCCCTGCATCCCGGACTGCGACTCACCACGCCCGCACCTGCCCCGGTGACCGGGCGGGTGTTGTTCCTGTGCACGGGCAACAGCTCACGGTCACAGATCGCCGAAGCGCTGCTGCGGGACCGCACCGCAGGGACCGTGCAGGCGTTCAGCGCCGGGAGCAATCCGAAGCCGATCCATCCGCACGCGGTGAACGTCATGGCGGCGCGTGGCATCGATCTGTCCGCCGCCAGACCCAAACACCTCAACGAGTTCACCGGTCAGCTGTTCGACACAGTGATCACCCTGTGCGACCGGGTCAAGGAAATCTGCCCCGAGTTCCTGGGCCATCCACGACCGACGCACTGGAGCATCCCGGACCCGGCAGCCGGCTCCGCCGAGCCTTCCGTATTCGAGCGGGTCGCCGACGAACTCGCCCAGCGCATCGGGTTCCTGTTGCACACCCTCACCCACCGTCCGGAGAAGGCATCATGACCAACCCTGCCGATGACGGCACTGTCAGCGTGCGCTACCTCGTCGACGACGTCGCCGCCGCTCTCGACTTCTACACCACCCACCTCGGGTTCACCCTGATCACCACGTTCCTGCCCGCGTTCGCCGACGTCCGCCGCGGCAACCTGCGGCTGCTGCTGTCCGGCCCGGACAGTTCCGCCGGCCGCGCCATGCCCGACGGCAGTCGTCCGCACCCCGGCGGCTGGAACCGCATCCACCTGATCGTCCGTGACATCGACACCGAGGCGGCCCAGCTCCGGGCAGCCGGTGTCGTGTTCCGCAGCGACGTCATCACCGGTCCCGGCGGCAAACAGATCGTTATGGACGACCCAGCCGGCAACCCTGTCGAACTCTTCCAGCCCGCCCGTGCCTGACCCGCGCACCACCCAGCACCGCGCCGACCTCGCGACCGTCCTGAAACAGTGGGGTCGCATCGGCTGCATCGGCTTCGGCGGCCCACCCGCGCACATCGCCCTGCTCCGCAAACTCTGCGTCGAAGACCGCAAATGGCTCGACGCGCAGGAATTCGAAGACGCCATCGCCGCCTGCAACCTGCTACCCGGCCCCGCCTCCACCCAGCTGGCGATCTTCTGCGCATGACGGGTCCGCGGCCGGGCCGGCGCGATGGTCGGCGGAGCAGCGTTCATCCTGCCCGGCCTGATCGCGATCCTCGCCCTCGCCGCACTGTTCCTCGGCAACCCGCCCACCTGGGTCAAAGCCGCCGGAGCCGGCGCCGGCGCGGCGGTCGCCGCGATCGCCCTGCAAGCCGGCACCAGCCTGGTCCCCGCCGGATGGAAACGGGCACCCCAGCAGAGCAGCCGGATCCGATGGGCGATCTACCTACTGCTCGGCACGGCCGCCGCCGCAACCATCGGGCCATGGCTCGTGCTGCTGCTCATCTGACCGCGGCGCCGCCACTCGACGGTGACCGGCATCCACCGAGCGAGTGAACCGCCGACGGCCCGCGCCCCGGGCGGGCGGTGGCGGGCTCCCCGGCACCCGGATGCACCGTCCGACGGCGCTGTGACCGGTCCACACATCCCCGGCGGGTGCGTGCGACCTGCCGGGCCGGCCGCCCGTAAACCCACCAACAGGTCAACAGCAGGCAGCATGGACGCCGAGCTGGACCGCCCCGGGGTGTCGCGGACGGTCCGGGGCGGTCCAGCGGGCGGGAGCGGTCAGGCCTGCGCGGCGAGCGTGATCGAGCCGAGCAGCGCGGCGTCCTGCGCGAAGTCGGAAAGGACCACTTCGGGCGGGTACGGCAGCGCGTGGGAGAGCCGGTCGATCAGCAGCTCGCGCACCAGGTCGTCGCGGGCGACACCACCGACGAGCACGAGACGCTGAGGGTCGAGCAGCAGGCAGCACGTGACGACGTGGCGGGCCAGTTCGTCGACCCGGGCGACCAGCGCGTCGCGTACCGGTCCGGGCGACGCCGCGGCCGCGCAGAGCCCAGCCGCGCCGTCGGGCAGAGCGAGCCGATCCGCCAGTTCGTCGAGGGCCCGCCCGGAGAAGTCGGTCTCGAGCAGCGGCTCCGGCGACGCCGGCCAGTTCGGGCCGGTGACGGCGTACGCGATCTCACCGGCCGCGCCGCGGTACCCGGGCACGACGGCGCCGTTGACCGTGACGGCCGTGGCGACTCCCGTACCCAGCCCGATCACGAGGCCCGGGTCGGCGTCCCGCAGTGCTCCGCGGTGCAGTTCGGCGAGGGCCGCGGCGTTGAGGTCGTTGGCGACCCGCACGCGGGAGACGCCCAGGTGGTCGCGGACGGCCTCGGCCAGGCGCAGGTGCTCCCAGCCCGGCACGTTCGGCGCGAGGTCGATGCCGTCCTCGCGGATCACGCCGGGCGAGGCGATCCCGACCGCGTACAGGGTGCCGCCGGTGTCGGTGACGAGCTTCTGTGCCAGGTCGAGGGCGCGGTCGAGGGCCTGCCGCGCGCCGCGGGCGGCCAGGGTCGGCAGACGCTCCGAGACGAGCAGGCGTCCGTCGGCGTCGCCGATCCCGATCGCCATCTTCGTGCCACCGAAGTCGATGCCCAACAACCGCCGGTCGGCGGGGGCTTCGAGGTTCACTGTGTGACCCTTTCCGCGACCGCGGTCGCGAGCTTCGTGTCGGCCTCGCGCAGCCGCTGCCGCAGCGCTGCGGCCCCGGCGATCGTCGCGTCCAAGGTGGATCGGAGCCGGGCGACCTGTGCCCGGACGGCTGCCTCGCCCGGGCCGTCCGACTGGGCGCGGCGCAGCACCAGCTCCGGACGCAGGGCCGCGGCGAGAAGGTCCTGCACGGCGGCGTCATCGAGCGAGTCGATCCCGGCGACGGCGTGCGCCGCCTCCCGAATGCCGTCGCCGGTCCAGGTCGCGGGCGGCCCGGAACGGACCAGGCGGCCGATGACCGAGTGGGCGGCGCGGAACGGCAGGCCGTGCCGGGTCAGCGCGTCGGCCGCGGCGGTCGTGGTCGCGCCGGTTGCGACGATCGCCTCACCGGTCGGCGGACGCAGCGGCTCCAGCCGATCGAACAGGCCGCCGAGCAGGGCGAAGAACCGGTACGCGCGGTCGTTGCTCTCCCACAGCCGTACCTGCACGTCGGTGGTGGCGTTGTTGGAGTCCTCCCACCACGCCGCCCCGACGTTGTTGTACACGGACGCGGCGTCGGCGGCCGTCGCGCCGGCCATCGAGACCAGGTGCTCCAGCACGACCGGGTTGCGCTTCTGCGGCATGATGCTGCTGCCCTGCGTGAACTCCTCGGGGGTGCGCACCCATTCCCAGGTCAGCCAGTCCATGAGCGTGCGGGCCACGCGCGCCCCGGTGGCGAGCGCCTGCGCGTTGAGCGCGGCCGTCCGCATGAGGTGGTCGGCGCCGGCGACCGCCTCGTAGGAATTGACCACCACCTCGTCGAATCCGAGCAGCTCGGCCACGCGGTGGGGGTCGATCGCCAGGTCCGTGCCCGCGAAGGCGCAGGAGCCGAGCGGCGACCGGTTCATCTCGGCGAGCAGGCTCGCGTAGGCGGCGGCCTGGCCCGCGAGGGCCTCGGCGTATCCGGCGAGCACGTGCCCGATGCTGGTCGGCTGGGCGGGGCGGCGGTGGGTGTACCCGACCACGACCACGTCGGCGTACCGGTCGGCGCGGTCCAGCAGCACGGTGCCCGCGTCACCGAGCGCGGTGAGCACACCGAGCAGCTGCTCGCGCAGGACCATCCGGAACACGCCCGAATCCAGGTCGTTGCGGCTACGGGCGAGCTGAACGCTGAGCTGCCCGGTCGGGATGCCGCATGCCTCGGCGAGCCGTTTCTCGAGCGTGAAGTACACGTCCTCGACCGAGCCGTCGTAGTCGAACGTCCCGGGCCGGTCGTCTCGGAGCGTGACCAGCCCGCGCAGCATCTGCGCCGCCGCGTCGGCGGGCACGAGGCCCTGCTCGGCGAGCATCACCACGTGCGCCTCGCTGGCCTTCACCATCGGCCCGTAGAGGTGGGTGGCGTGGTGGTCGAAGACCACGCGGAGGTGGTGATGCTGGTAGGTGGTCAACGGCTGATGCGTCATGCGTTCCCCTCGTGTTGTGGTGCCGGGTCGGCGCCCGGCGGGCCGGGCAGCGGCGCCGCGACCCATGCCCGCGCGACGTCACCGAGCCGGGCGGCGGCCATCTCGCGCACCCGCCGGCCAGCCGCCTCGGTGGCCAGCGAGACGTGGCCGGACCAACCCTGCCACGGCTCGGGTCGCGACTCGACCAGGACATACGGATGGGCTGTGGGCAGCTTCGGCCGGGGCGGCAGGTCGGGCGCGACGCCCAGGTGCACCGACTCCGCGTCGAAACCGAGCACGGCCGAAGTCTCGTAGGCGCCGCCGTGGCCGCGGGAGGGCAGCTCGCCGAACAGCTCGGTCGTCTCGCGGGCGTCGATGAGCTGGAACCAGTTGACCAGGAGCAGGCTCGCCAGTTGCCGACCGGACACCCACTCCATCGCCGCCCGAACGGTGGACATGTTGGCGTCGTGCCCGTTGATCACGAGCACCCGCGGGAAGCCCGCGGCGATGATGCCCTCGATCACGTCACACAGGTATGCCACGGCGATCTCGGGCCGCACGGCGATGGTTCCGGGCCACGGTCGCGTCTGTCCCGGGCACGCCGTGTACGGGACGGCCGGGAACGACACGGCCCGCAGCCCGGCGCCGTCCACTTCGCCGGCGAACCCGTCGGCCAGGATCAGGTCGGTGCCGAGCGGCAGGTGCGGTCCGTGCCACTCGACCGCGCCGACGGGCAGGACGGCGAAGTCGGCCGCCGCGGCGACGCGCGCCAACTCGTGCCCCGGCAGCCGGCTCACCGGGAGGAGCCCGCCGTCCGCCTGCCAGGCCTCGATCAGTTCGTCCATTGCTCCGCCTGTCGTGACGCGGCCCGGCCGCCGTTCTCCATCCGTCCCGAGAACCACATCACCACGAAGATCAGCAGGACCTGCAGCATGCCGTATGCGGCTGCCGTGCCGATCTCGAAGGAGTACATCCGGTTGTTGATGGCCACCGAGATCGGGACGGTCGAGGAGGTGTAGATGAGCACCGACGCGACGAACTCGCCCACGCCGTGCACGAACGCCAGCAGCGCGCCGACGATGACGCCCGGCAGCATGAGCCGGACGGTGATGTTGAGGAATGCCCGCAACCACGACGCGCCGAGGCTGCGCGCGGCCTCCTCGAGCGACGGGTCGATCAGCGCCAGCGACGCGGAACTGGCCCGGAACACCAGCGGCAGGAACCGCACGAAGTACGCCAGCGGCAGGATCCAGAACGTGCCGATCAGTGCCTGCCCGAAGCTGAACGAGTTGCCGGTGCTGAAGGCCGTGATCAGGTTGATCGCCACGACGGTGCCGGGCAGCGCCCATGCGATCATGACGCCGATGTCGAGCAGGCTCCTGCCGACGAACCGCAGCCGCCGCACCGCGTAGGCGATCAGCACGCCGATCACGACGCACCCGGCGGTGGCGAGCAGGCTCATCTGCAGCGAGTTCAGGATCGGCTGGAACGCCTTCGGCTCGGACACGATCGTGACGAAGTTGTCGACGGAGTATGCGGACGGGATGATCTCCGTCGTCCACGACCCGTCCTCGGAGAACGCCACCAGCGCGATCGTCGCGACCGGGGCCAGCAGCACGACCGTCGCCAGCACGGAGGCCACCGGCGCGAGCCAGCGTCCGACCGGGTTGGAGATCTCCCGGCGGCGCGCCGAGATGCCCTTGGACTGCGACAGGTAGCTGCGCCGCCCCTCGTACCAGCGCATCAGCAGCAGGAAGGCGATCGACACCAGGCCGAGTGCCGAGGCGTACGTCGAGGCCATCGGTAGGTCGCCGTTGGTGCGGTTGACGTAGATCTGCATCGTCATGGTCTGGTCGACCCCGAACAGCAGCGGCGCCGTGTAGGACGCCAGCGACGTCATGAAGACCAGCAGCGACGCGGACACCATCGCCGGGGTCAGCATCGGCAGCAGCACCGTGCGCCACACCCGGACGCGTCCGGCGCCCAGGTTGTACGCGGCCTCCTCGACCGACGGGTCCAGTCCCGCCAGCGCGGCGGACGCGGCCAGGTAGAAGAACGGGTACATGGTGAAGGTGTGCACGACGAGCACCCCGGCGATGCCGTCGAACGCGAGCACCGGCTCGTCGGTCCCGAACAGCTGCTGCAGGCCGCGCGGCAGGATGCCGATCTCGCTGTACAGGAGCTGGAACGAGATCGCACCGATCAGCGGCGGCAGCGCGGCGGGCACCAGGATGAACGCCTCGATGAGGCGGCGACCGGGGAAGGAGAACCGCTTGAGCAGGAACGCCATCGCGACGCCGACGACGGCGCACAGCAACACGCTGGCCGCCGAGATGACCAGCGACGTGATCAGGGAGGTACGCGCGACACCGGACGAGGTGAAGAACTGCGTGTAGTTGCTGACGCCTTCCTCGCTGACGCTCTCCACGAACGTGGCCAGCATCGGCTGCACCACGTAGCCCCAGAGGATCAGGACGAGCGGGGCCACCATCAGATACGGGAACCAGGCCGCGTTCGCGCCACCGGCCAGACGCCGGACCAGCCCGGCCCGGCGGGACGAAACGGTGGACGACGCCGCGGTCACGGCCGGACCACCCACAGCCGGTCGGCGGAGAGCCGCAGGCCGATCCGGTCGCCGACATCGACGCGGTCGGGCACGTCGACCGCCGCGACGGTCACCTCGCCGCCCTCAGCCGCGCCCAGGTCGACCGTCAGGTGCGTGGCCATGCCGGTGAACTCGAGGGCGGTCACGCGTCCGCGGATCACGCCGGGGTCGTCGGGGCCGGCCAGCGCGATGTGCTCGGGCCGGGCGGAGACCAGTGCGGTGTCGCCGACGCGCAGCCCGTGCCCGTCCGGCGCGCCGGACGCGATGTGACCGCCGCCGGGCAGCGCGACCTCGACCCGGTTGGGGTCAGCGGCGGTGACCGGCAGCGACAGCACGTTGCTGCGGCCGATGAAGCGCGCGACGAACGCGTTGGCCGGCTGGTGGTACACCTCGCGCGGCGTGCCGATCTGCTGCACGCGGCCGGCCTGCATCACGGCGATGCGGTCCGACATGGCCATCGCCTCGGCCTGGTCGTGGGTCACGTAGATGGACGTGGTGCCGGCGTCGCGCTGGATGCGCCGGATCTCCGTGCGGGTCTCCTCGCGCAGCTTCGCGTCCAGGTTGGACAGCGGCTCGTCGAGCAGGAGGATGCGCGGGCGGATCACCAGCGCGCGCGCCAGGGCGACGCGCTGCTGCTGGCCGCCGGAGAGCTGCTCGATCCGCCGCGACCCGTAGCCGTCGAGGTCCACCTGGGCCAGCGCCTCGGCCACCCTTCGGCCCCTGTCGGCCCCGGAAACCTTGCGTACCTTGAGTCCGTAGGCGACGTTCTGCGCCACCGTCATGTGCGGGAAGAGCGCGTAGTTCTGGAACACCATGCCGGTGTCGCGCTTGTTGGGCGCGAGCCGGGTGACGTCCTGACCGCCGAAGCGGATGTGCCCCAGGGTGGGGAAATAGAACCCTGCCACCATGCGCAGCGTGGTCGTCTTGCCGCACCCGCTCGGCCCGAGGAGTGTGAAGAACTCCCCCGCGCCGATGGTGAGGTTCACGTCGTCGACTGCGGCGGCCTCGTCCGACTTGGCGAAGCGTTTGCTCACCGACTCCAACTCGACGTCGATCATCTTTCCCTCTCTGCACTACCTTCGATGCCTGGGCGGTCAGCCGGCGCGGAGCGTCCGGTGGGCCGGGCCGTCGCGGTGCGACGGCCCGGCCCGGTAGGCGGTCAGCCCTTGTTCTTGATCTCGGCGTTCCAGTGGTTGATCCACTGGGTCTCGTTCTTGGCGATGACGTCCCAGTCGACGTCCATCGGCTTGAGGTTGAGGTTGGCCAGCCACTGCGGCTGCTCGGCGATCGGCACAGCGGGGATCTGGAAGAAGTCCTTCGCCAGGTTGGCCCGCAGCCCGCTGTCGAACAGGAACTCGATGAACGTCTTGGCGCCCTCGGTGTTGCCACCCTTGATCGCGGCCACGCCGTCGACGAGCACCGGCGCGCCGGACGCCGGCATCACGTAACCGAACGGCATCTTCGACTGCTCGGACTGCAGCAGGATGTCCTGCAGGTTCCAGGCGCTCACCACGCCCTGCTCGCGGGACATCTTGACGTACAGGTCCGTCGGGTTGGCGGCGTAGTCGCGGGTGTTGGCGTCGAGCTTGCGCAGCCAGTCGTAGCCGGGCTGCGGGTTGCTGCCGTCCTTCGACAGGCGCTGGATCATCGAGGCGTAGATGGACCGCATGGTGCCCGACGCGGCCACGTCCCGGATGATGACCTTGTCTTTCCACCGCGGGTCGATCAGGTCGTCCCAGTCCTTCGGCGCCTGGTCGGCCGGGATCGCCTTGTTGTTGTACATGATGACCTCGGGCAGCAGGATCTCGCCGAACCAGCGGCCCTGCGAGTCCTTGTACCGCGCGTCCATCTGCGCCGCGAAGGACGGCTGCCACGCCTCGAGGAGGCCGTCGCCGGCACCGGCCGACAGGCCCTGCTGCGTGCCGCCCCACCAGACCGAGCCCTGCGGGTTGGCCTTCTCGGCGCGGGTCCGCTCGAGCACCTCCTGGGCGCCCATGTTGAGCACCTCGACCTTGCCCTTGTACTCCGGGTACTTGGCGACGAACTGCTCGACGACGAAGTCGGTGACCTTCTTGTCGCGGGCGCTGTAGACGACGATCTTCTCCGCCTTCTTCGCCGGGGTGCTCGACGCGGCAGGCGAATCGTCGTTTCCGCTACCGCAGCCGGTCAGGCCGGCTACTAAGGTGCCGACCGCGAGGGTGAGGGCGATGCGACGTCTCATGACTTCCTCCACATGCAGAAAGGGGGTGCTATCGGTGACTTGCGGTCAGGGAAGGGCCGGGTAGCCGTACCGCGGCCGATAGGGCGTAACTGATCGCGCCGTGCAGCGCCGCCTGGTCTCCGAGCACGGCGCGGCGCACCTCGGTGGGGGCGGGGACCCTGGCGGAGACCAGGTCCTGGATGTATTGCAGTGCCGCGTCGTCGAGCTGCGCCGCCGCACCGCTGAGCAGCACCCGGCCCGGATCGACGACGCAGGCGCAGGAGATGATGAGCCGGGCCCAGGCTTGCAGCACCTCGTCGAGGTACGCGCGGGCCGCGGCGGAGGTGGACGCGAGCTCGATCAGCTCGCCGACCGGCGCCTCCGGACGCCGGCCGGGATGCAGTGCGACGACCCGCTCCGCGATCGCGTTGGCCGACCAGCGCGCCTCGAAGGGGCCGACACCGCTGTATGGGCGGTCCACTTCCGGATCCAGCGGGAGGAAACCCACTTCCCCCGCCGCGCCGCTCGCACCGCGCCGCACCCTGCCGTCGAGGATGAGACCGGCGCCGATGCCGTCCGCGACGTGCAGCAGCAGCAGGTCGTCGACGTCCTTCCCGGCACCGGCCATCCGCTCCCCCGCCGCCATCAGGTTGACGTCGTTGTCGACGACCACCGGCACGCCGAGCTCCTGCTGCACCGACTGGCCGATGGGCCGCGCCTCGACGAGGCCGACCGAAGGCGCCAGCCGGACCGCGCCGTCGGACGACACCCCCGGCACGGCGATCGCGACCCCGCACAGCGACGGCCGGTTCTCGGCGACCAGCTCCGCCACGAACTGGCAGACCGTCTCGACGACATCGCGGCCGAGCCGGGCCGTGCGGTGGGCGATCACCGTGCCGTTGCTGTCGGCGATCTCGCAGGTGATGCGGGGTGGCTCGAGAGAAACCGCGGCCACCAGCTCGGCGCGCGGGTTGAACTCGAGCATCGCGCGGGGCCGCCCGGTCGTGTTGCCGCCCGGGCCACGCTCGATCAGGTATCCCTCGGCGATCAGGTCGCGCACGAGGGCCGTGAGCGTCGCCGCAGGCAGCCCGGTGAGCTCGGCCAGATCGACCCGGGACAGCACGCGCGCCTCCCGGGCAGCCGAGATCACCGACTGGCGTTTGATCTCACGCGACCGCTCCCGGCTGACCGGGCTGATCGGTGCTCTCCCCACGGTGATCACCCTTTCTTACTAGTGCGAAGAAAATCGACGGTCAAGTCACAGAACGATCTCGAAGGGCCACCTCGGTCCCGTGGGCAGCGGCGGGCTGACCACGGCACAACGACCGTCCATTCGTATAAACGGACAGTAATGTGGACAGATCACGAAGGCAAATATGGACATATGCATTCGCATTGCCATCCCGTCGGGCATCGCCGACGAGTGATTCTTTCTATAGTGAAGAAAATGCCTTCGTGGGGTGTTGACAGCTCTTTCGGAAGATCCCTAGCGTTACGCCCAACACCCTCCCAGGGCTGGCGGGCTTTCCGGGCACTGCGACACCCAACTTACCGTCCATTGTGGACGGTCACCGCGCAGTGGCGTCTTTGCGTTCGCGCCCTAATTTTCCAATCCGAATTAACCCCGGCAACCCGCCAGCGGACCAGGAGTACCCCCGTATCCACCACACGAAGAGGTATGCCCCTATGAGATGGCGCCCCACAACCGTGATCGCCGCGTGCGGTCTGCTACTGATGGGCCTGGCAAGCCCTGCGCAGGCCAAACCGGACGCACCGATCGACCTGGACATCATGTTCATCGGTGCCCACCCGGACGACGAGGCCGGACAGCTCGGCATGTTCGGCTACTGGAACGAGTTCCACAACATGAAGGCCGGGGTCATCACGATGACCCGGGGCGAGGGCGGCGGCAACGCGGTCGGCCTCGAGGAAGGACCCGCGCTCGGCATCCTGCGCGAGGACGAGGAGCGCAAGGCCGTGGGCTGGGCCGGCGTCAAGAACGTCTACAACCTCGACGCGCTCGACTTCTACTACACCGCGAGCGCGCCGCTGTCCGAGCAGATCTGGGGCTACCAGCGCGCGTTGTCGCGTATCGTGCGGACGATCCGGACCACCAAGCCGGAGATCATCGTCACGATGAACCCGTCGGCGACGCAGGGCAACCACGGCAACCACCAGGAAGCGGCGATGCTCGCCGTTGAGGCCTTCTACGCCGCGGCGGACCCCAACGTCTTCCCCGACCAGATCAAGAAGGAAAAGCTCGAGCCCTTCCGTCCCGCCCGGCTCTTCCAGGCCGGTGGCAGCGGCACCAGCTCGAACGGCCAGGCCTGCGAGACCACGTTCACGCCGTCCCAGTCGACGAACACCATCTTCGGCACCTGGCAGGGCTACGAGTCGGCCCGGCACGGCGGCACCCGGTGGAACCAGGTCGGCGTGTGGGCGCGGCGCGAGTACGCGTCCCAGGGCTGGGGCGACACCGCGAACGCGCAGAGCAACCCGGCGAGCATCGGCTGCAACCGGATCACGATGATCGACAGCCGCACGCCGTACCCGGACCCGAACGTCGGCGGCACCGCCGCGCTGCAGGGCACCAGCATCCGCGCCCAGGGTGGGCTGCCGCTCGGCACCGAGCTGCACGTCCGCGCCCAGGCGTGGCAGGTGCTGGCCGGCCAGCCGTTCGAGGTCAAGACCAACGTGCGGGGCACCCAGGCGATCCCGGGCGCGAAGGTGGCCCTGACGGCCCCGGCCGGCTGGACCGTCACGGGCAAGGGCGACATCGGCACCATCACGCCCAACAACAAGGAGTCCGTCGCCACGTTCACCGTCACCCCGCCGGCCACCCTGGTCGCCGGCGAGCGGTTCCAGCTCAAGGCGACCATGACCACCAAGAAGGACGGCACCGGCAGCAACACCACGCTGGTGCAGGCCACCGCCCCGGTTCGCGGCACGCTCGAGCCGCTGGCGGAGGTCGGTGACTTCCGTGACTGGACGGAGACCAACCGCGTCCAGTCCCTCGACGCGCTGATCGAGTCTCTGCGGAGCATCCCCAGCGGCGGCACCCAGCCGATCCGGGTCGACCTCACCAACCACAGCAAGAACGTGCAGTCCGGCACGGTGAAGCTCAACGTGCCCGCCGGTTTCGCAGTGGCCGAGGCGCAGCAGAGCTACAGCGGCCTGCAGCCCGGCACGCGCGGCTCGGTCACGTTCACCGTGACCAACACCGACGCGTCACTGCCGACCGCCAACCGGGCGCCCAACGACGGACGCTACCCGGTGCAGATCGAGACCAGCTACGTCGGCGGCAGCGCGGTCGAGCCCGGTGTCCTCAACATCGTGCCGGTCACGTCCATCCCCAAGGCCTCGACGGCTCCGGTCATCGACGGCACGGCGAGCCCGGGCGAATACGGCGGCGAGGTCATCGACATCTCCACCCGCTGGGAGGGCACCGCGACCACGGCCGCGGACATCTCCGGCACGGCCCGGCTGACCTACACCGACGACGCGATCTACGCGCTGTTCGAGATCACCGACGACGTGCTCGGCTCGGTGCTGCCGGCGGAGGACTGCAAGCGCCCCCGGCGCAACGACAACGTCGAGTTCGGCATCGACCCGCGCGGCGGCTCGGCGAACACCTCCACGGTGTTCAACGTGGCGCTGTTCCCGATCACGAAGGACCCGGCCAACGGCAACCCGCCGTGCTTCGCCCGGGAGCGGGACAACCACCAGGGTGGCCCGGAGACCGCGCCCGGCCTGCAGGTCGCGTCGGTCGTCACCAGCAGCCCCTACACCGGGTACCGGATCGAGGTGAAGGTGCCCTTCAACGTCCTTCCCGACAACGTGGACGCGTCGAAGATGGGCATGAACATCCTCGTGAACGACTCCGACACGCAGGACCTGGCGGGGCAGACCCGCGTCGGCTGGTCGACCTGGAGCGGCGTGCGGGCCGACCCGTGGCGCTGGGGCGTCGCCAAGCTCGAGGGCTACCAGACCCGTCCTTCGTCGCCCAAGACGCCGATCATGCCGGACACGGCGGCGATGAGCGTGAACTCGCCGCAGACGATTCTGCAGTCGAGCGAGGACAAGGTCGCCCCCGGCGGCTGGGCTGCACTGGGTGACGACGCGATCAAGGTCAAGAACATCACCAAGAAGAACCAGAACGGCGTCGAGGTCGAGCTCAAGACCCGCCAGGCAGGCACCGCCCGGGTGTTCGTCTGGGACGGCAACTCGATCCTGGCGCAAACGACGGTCGAGTTCGACCGCGGCGGCTCGCGCGATGTGTGGCTGCCGACGACCGGCGCACTGCCGGCCGGCACCACGCTGCTGGTCTCGTACCAGTCCGGTGACGCCACCACCGGCACCGCCCAGCGGCTGAGCTGAGAACACCACGGAGGGAGGGGTCGGCACCCGCCGCCCCTCCCTTCGTGGTCATCGCCGCCTGATTTCGCGGAGTACGGATCGTCTATCCGGCGTATCGGCTCACGGTTCCGCATCTCGGTCAGGACATCACTGCCGGACTGACCCGGCGCTGACCAGACGCCCGGTCGGGGCACATGCACATGCATCTGAACCTGTACGGTGCTCGCGTGACGACGCCGCCCTCTCCCGCCGGCCCGAACCCGGACTTCCCTGCGTGGGGCACATCTGACGCCCCTGCACCGGGCATGCCGACCCCCGGCGTACCAGTGTCCGGCATGCCTACGTACGGGCCACCCACCTCCGGCATGCCCGCGTACGGAGCACCCACCTCCGGCATGCCCGCGTACGGGACGCCCGACGCGTACGGCATGCCCACGCCCGGGACACCCACCTCCGGCATGCCCGCGTACGGACCACCCACCTCCGGCATGCCCGCGTATGGACCACCCACCTCCGGCATGCCCGCGTACGGAGCACCCACCTCCGGCATGCCCGCGTACGGGATGCCGCCCGCCGGTGCTCCCAACTGGGGCGCGCCGGCCACCGGTGCTGTCACCGGCGGCCCGGGCGCAGGGTGGCCGAGCGGTGACCGGGTCGCGCCCGGGAGGTCGAGGAACAAGCTGATCGTCGGCGTCGTCGCCGCCGTGCTCCTGCTGGTGTGCGGTGTCGGCGGGGTCGCGGCCTTCGTCGCCGGCGACCCCGACCAGAAACGGACCTCCTCGGGTGCGGCCGGCGGCTCCTCGGCGAGCCCGACGCCGAGCAAGGCACCGGAGCCGGTGACCGCCACCGCCTACCAGACGCTCCTGACCGAGGCCGACGCGCTGATGGGGCCGGCGTGGCAGAAGGTCGTCGCGGCGAAGAACCAGACGGCGACGGTCGAGGCCGTGCAGGCGCTGGCCGAGGCGGTCAAGGCCAGCGGACCCCGGTTCGCCAACCTCACCCCGCCGAAGGAGGCGGCCGCCGGCCACGAGCAGATCAAGCGGGCGTTCGAGTCGTTGAGCAGCGACTTCAGCACGCTGGCCGGATCAGCGAAGTCGGGCGAGGTCTGCGCCGGTTCCTCGGCGGTCGCCCAGGTGACCGGCTCGCAGGCCGCGACCTACCTCCGGGAGGCGGTCAAGGCCTTCGGGTCCGCCTTCACGTTCGGCGCGTGGCTGCCGGCGCCGGTCGCCCAGCAGACCCGCACGCTGGCGAACGGCACCATGGTGAAGAAGGGGACCCTCAACGGGCTGGGCGAGTTCACGATCAACAACAGCGGCAGCCAGAGCGACGTCGTCGTGAGCCTCGTCCCGAACGGCGGCAAGGTCGCGGCCTTCACGGTCTACGTCTCGGCCGGCAAGACGTTCAAGGTCAAGAAGGTCAAGGACGGCAGCTACCAGGTGTACATGGCCACCGGCGTCGACTGGGACGCGGGCGTCGCCGGCTTCACCCGCTCCTGCGAGTTCGAGAAGTTCGCGGACATCTTCGAGTTCAAGACCACGAGCAAGCAGTACACCACCTGGGAGATCACCCTCAAGGCCAGCGTCGGCGGCAACGCCGACACCGACTCGGTCGACCCCGGCGACTACCCGCAGTGATCAGGGTCCGCGGCGTTCGCTCACTGCCGAGCTGAGCGGCCGCCGCCGGTGACGGCGCCTGCGCCCGCCGCCGGTCCGATGAACCGGGCATGACGCGGTCGACGCTCCACCTGACAGCGCATGTGGGCGGTGCGGCAAGAAATGCGCCCGGCCGGCCCTCGGAAGGGGTCGGCCGGGCGCATTCGCGGTGTCAGGAGCGGGTGAGCTGGTAGGTGGCGTCGGCGGCGCCGGTTTCCAGGACGACTGTCAGCGGGCCGGTCGGCAGGTAGTTGCAGGTGACGGTGCGGTCTTCGTAGCCGGGGGTGGCGCCGCAGTAGCGCAGGCCGTTCTGGTCGAAGACCGACAGCGACGCGACGCCGCTGCCCGAAGTGCGGTGCCACGTGAACGTGGTGCTCGCGGTGTGCTCGTCGGCGGGGATGTTGAAGCACGCGCCGAAGTGGGTCGCCGACGTGGTCACCGTCGAGCCGGTCGCGCCGGAAGGCAGGGCCGGGCAGGTCGGGGGGCCGTCGACGCGGGCGAACGCCATCGAGAACGCGCCCGGCGGGTCGCCGCTGCGTTCGTTGAGGACCAGGACCAGCGGGGCGACGCCGGACAGCGGGCAGCTGGTCTGGTGCAGGTTGTAGTCGAGGTCGCAGACGAAGTTGCCGGCCGCGTCCAGGACCATGCCGGTGGGGTTCGAGGAGCCGGTCGCGTCGGTGGGCTTCAGCTGGACGATCTTCGAGCCGGCGGGGCCGGTCAGCTGACGGCAGAGGAACTGGCCCGGTGCCGTGAACGCGGCCTGCAGCGGCGGGTCCTGGAAGCCGTTCGTCGGCAACGCGGGGCATCCCGTCGGCTGGACGGGCAGCAGCGCCGTCACGAACGAGAAGTCGTTGTCGAGGACGGAGTCGACCACACCGGCGTTGAGGACCATGGTGTAGCGGCCCGCGGCCGGGATGTCGCAGTAGCTGCTGTCGGCGCAGATCCGGTGGCCGGTGCTGTCGTAGACCGCCGCGTAGGTCTGGTAGTTGTCCGCGTCGAAGGCCTTGGCGATGTACCTGCCGGGCGTGCTGACGTTGAGGATGCGGCAGCGGATCGGGCCGAGCGACCCGGCCGGCGCCGCGTTGTAGGTGCCGGGCCGGATGACCGGGCAGCCCGCGGGCTGTGACAGCCGGCGGACCTGCAGCTTGTAGGTCTCGTCCGGGCTCTCGGTGTCCCACCGGCTGAGGAAGGAGACGACCCGGTACGTGCCGGTGGCCGGCAGGAGGCAGCCGTCCTCCCCGTCGGTGTAGTCGGGGCAGGCCTTGGCGCCGGTGCTGTCCACGATCCAGCGGTCGACCGAGTTGTAGACCAGCGGGGCGGCGTAGGCGATCACGCGGTCGCCGGCGTTGGCGTGGAACGGCTGGCAGTTGGTCTGCACGGGTGACGTCTGGTGCACCAGGAGCGCGTCCGGCGCCCAGGACAGCCCGGTGGAGGCGGCGCAGCCCGCGTTGCGGAACAGGGCCGTCGCCGCGATCCGGTAGGTGATCGGCTCGTAGCCCTGGTTCAGCGTGATGACGGAGTAGTCACCGGCCGCCGGCAGCGTGCAGGAACGCCGGTTGGTGTAGCTGTCGCAGACGACCGCGCCCGCGTCGTCGTAGAGGTACCAGAAGATCTGCTGCCAGTCGTAGACGCGGATCCCGATGGTGCCCGCGGAGGGCATGCGCACCTTGTGGCAGGCGACGCCGTCGGGGTTGACGGTCCCGGTGCCGGCGTTCACCCCCGGGTCGCCGAACGGCGCCGGCTTCAACGGCGCGCACCCGGCGGCGTTGGAGATCCGCGACATCCGCAGCGTGTAGGTGGCCTGGTTGCCGTAGTACTCGAAGAGGTCGAGGAAGTACGGGCCGGCGGTCGTCAGGGTGCAGGTCGTCGCGTACCGCACCGGGCAGACCGGCTCGAACTGCGCGTTCAGGATCGTGCCCTGCACGTCGGCGGGCTGGCCCGGCGTGGGGGTGACGCCCTTCGGCGAGTCCAGTCGCAGGACGCTGCCGACCGGCTGGTTGAACTTGTAGCAGTCCCCGGCGGACCCGGCGGGCACCGTCTTGCCCACCCCGGCCGAGGCGAACGAGAAGAAGCTGTTCGGCAGGGTCGTGCACGCGGCGGGTGACCGCATCGACTGCACCGACAGGCTGTAGTTGCCCGAGCCGACGCCGTTGTACAGCTTCACCGTGATCGTGTAGGTGCCGGCCTGCTGGAGCTGGCACGTGCCGGCGTCGACGCCGAAGAAGCAGACCTGCGTGGCGCCCTTGGTGACGAAGGCCTGCAGGAAGTCGCCGCTGCCGCGGGTCAGCATCGTGTAGAGCTTGTCGCCGGCCTTCGTCGTCGTGACGGTGAAGACGTCCTGACGGGTGCCGGAGATCGCCGGGCACACCGCGATGTCGCCGAACGCCAGCGCCCCGCCACACGTGGCGGCGGACGTGGCTTTCACCGCCGTGCCGGCGGCGACCGGCGCGAACGCGGGCTGAGCGGCATCGGCAAGGACAGTGCCGGCGGTGGTGGGGGTGGTGGCGGCGGCCTGGGCGGTCGAGGACGGTGGCGCCGCGACCGCGGGTGTCCCGGTGAGCAACGCCCCGGCGAGGGCGGCGACGCCGGCCAGGCAGAGAATGCGGCGGAGGGCAGGATGATTCACATGCATGACATCTCCCCGTCTCGCTCGACGCAGACGCGCGAGCGAGTCGATGATTTCACGCACATAGGCGCCCGGCGATCCCGCCTGGACAAGGCCATACAGACCCGCTGATATTCGCCGAAGACGACCGGCGATGCCTACGACGGGTAGACGGTGCCGGGTGTCGCGGCGATGAGGACGGTGGCGGCGGGTCGCCAGCCGAGTTTCGTGTACAGGTGCCGGCCCTCTTCGCTGGCGACCAGGATGCCGCGGGTGGCGCCCGCCGAGACCGCCGCGGCCGCCAGGGCGCCCATGACGGTGCTGCCGAGGCCCCGGCGGCGGTGGGCGGACATCGTCTCGATCCGGTCCGCGACGGCGTCGGGGCCGGCCAGCCCGATCGTGCCGTGGGCACCGGTGGTGCCCGCCGCGTCATGGACGGTGGCCGTGACCACGGCGTCCTGCGCCCGGGTCCGCAGCGTGTACCCCGCGGCGGGCGGCGGCTCGGGATGATCGCACAGGTCGATGGTCATCATCAGTTCGGAGCGCTTCAGCACGACCAGTCCCGCCGATTCCAGCAGTCCGGCGGTGCGGTCCGGGTCGGCGGTCGGGACGGTCAGCCACGTGACCTCGGTCTCGGCGGCCACCCGGCCGGCCAGGTCACGCAGCGACGCCGGGTCCTGATCGAGCGCGAAGTACTCGACCGCCCGGCCGATCTGCAGGCAGCGCACCCGCAGCCCCGGGCCGAGGTCGGCGGCGGCGGGGAGCGCGCGCGACAGTCCCCAGCCGCGCTGCCAGCGGACGACGAGCTCACGTAGGTCGGACATCAGCGCAGGCTAGCCGACCGCCGCCCCCATCCCCCGCGAGCCGGACCGGAGCACCGGTGCTGTAGGAGTTGGGGCGTGGCGGAGCTGGCGGTGCGGCGGGTGCTCGGGGATGTCGTCGGGGCGCTCGGGACGGGGACGGCGGTGCTCGTGGCGCCGCCCGGGACGGGGAAGACGACGCTCGTGCCGACGGCCCTCGCCGACGCGTTCGAGGGCACGGTCGTGGTGGCGGAGCCCAGGCGGATCGCGGCGCGGGCGGCGGCGCGGAGGATGGCGGAGCTGCGCGGCGAGCGGGTCGGGGAGACCGTCGGGTACAGCGTCCGCGGCGACCGCAGGGTCGGGCCCCGCACCAGGGTCGAGGTGGTCACCACTGGGCTGCTCGTGCAGCGGCTCCTCGCCGATCCCGAGCTGGCCGGCGTCGGCACCGTGATGATCGACGAGTGTCACGAGCGGCACCTGGACACGGACCTGGCGCTGGGGTTTCTCCTGGAGTGCCGGCAGACGCTGCGGCCGGACCTGCGGCTCCTGGCGGCCTCCGCGACCGCCGACGCGCAGCGGTTCGCGGACCTGCTGCGGGCCGACATCGTGGAGGCCGAAGGGGCGCTGCACGACGTCGCGGTCGTGTGGTGCCCGCCGGACCGGCCGGTCAGGCCGCCGCACGGGCTGAAGGTCGACCCGGCGTTCCTGGACCACGTCACTGCGGTCGTGCGCAGGGCGTGGCGGGAGACGGCCGGGGACCTGCTGGTCTTCCTGCCGGGTGCGGGTGAGATCGCGTCCGTGCGGCGCGGGCTGGCCGACCTGCCGGTGGACGTCCTGCACGGCCGGTTGCCCGCGGTGGCGCAGGACACCGCGATCCGCGCCGGCGACCGGCGCCGGGTCGTGCTCGCCACGGCCGTCGCGGAGAGCAGCCTGACCGTGCCGGGGGTCCGGGTCGTCGTCGATGCCGGTCTGGCGCGGGTGCCCCGGACCGACCACGCTCGCGGTCTGGGTTCGCTCGCCACGGTACGAGCGGCGAAAGCATCGACCGTCCAGCGGGCCGGACGGGCGGGCCGGGAGGGGCCCGGGGTCGTCTACCGCTGCTGGTCCCAGGCCGACGACGAACGCCTGCCGGCGCAGCCCGAGCCCGAGGTCGCCGTCGCGGAGCTGACCGCGTTCGCCCTCGCGCTCGCCTGCTGGGGGCATCCCGACGGCACCGGTCTCGCCCTGCCGGACACTCCCCCGGCCGCCGCGATGCGCGTGGCGCGGACGACGTTGCGGGCGCTCGGCGCCGTGGACGACGAGGGGCGGGCCACGCCGCGCGGGCACCGCATGTCCCGCGTCGGCGCGCACCCCCGGCTGGCCCGGGCGCTGCTGGACGGCGGGCCGAAGGTGGGCGCGCGGAAGGCCGCCGAGGTGGTGGCGATCCTCGCCGACGACTCCCTTGCGCGGGGCGACGACCTGGCCGCCGCCTGGCGCCATCTACGCGACACCCGCGACCCGCGCTGGCGCGCCGAGGTGGACCGCCTGCACCGCGGCACCGAGACCACCGGGGCGGCACAGCAGCGCGGCACCGAGACCACCGGGGCGGCACAGCAGCGCGTCGGCGCCGCGGGGGCGAAGGGCCTGCCCGACGATCTGACGGCCGGGCTGATCGTCGGGCTCGCCTACCCGGAGCGGCTGGCGAGGCTGCGCGGCGGCGGGTACCTGATGGCCGGCGGCACCGAGGCGGCCCTGGCGCAGGGATCGCCGCTCACCGGGCACCCGTGGCTCGCCGTCGCCGTCGCGGACCGCCAGCCGGGCAACGCGTCCGCGCGGGTCCGGCTCGCCGCCGCCATCGACGAGGACACCGCGCGGGAGGCCGGCGCGGCACTGCTGTCCACAGTGGACGAGGTGACCGCGGAGGGCGCGGAGCGCCGGGAGCAGCTCGGCGCGATCACGCTGCGGCGGCGAGAGCTCAAGGACCCGCCGCGCGAGCTCGTCGAGCGGGCCATGCGTGAGGCACTGGCGAAGCAGGGGCTGCGCTGGACGAAGGAGGCGGCACAGCTGCGGCAGCGGATGGACTTCTGTCACCGGGTGCTCGGCCCGCCGTGGCCGGACGTCAGCGACGCCGCCGTCATCGCGCACACGGATCTGAGCACGGTCCGGCAGCTGTCCACGGTGGACCCCGAGCGCACGCTCCGGGCGATGCTGCCGTGGCCCGCCGCGGCGCGGCTGAACGAGATCGCGCCCGAGCGGCTGCCGGTGCCCAGCGGATCCATGGTCCGGATCGACTACAGCGACCCGGAGGCACCCGTCCTCGCGGTGAAGGTCCAGGAGGCGTTCGGCTGGCTGGAGACCCCGAACGTCGGCGACGGCCGGGTGGCGGTCCTGCTGCACCTGCTGTCCCCCGCCGGCCGTCCCGTCGCGGTCACCCGGGACCTCGCGTCGTTCTGGCGCACCGGATATCAGCAGGTCCGGGCCGAGCTCCGGGGCCGCTACCCGCGCCACCCGTGGCCGGAGGACCCGGCGACCGCGGTCCCCACCAAGCGGACCAACCCGCGCCACTGAAAGCCAGGAGGACCCGGCGCCGAAGCCACCCGGCGCCTCACCCACCCGGGCGCCGCCCGGCGAGCAGGCTGGAGTCCAGGAGGAGGCGATCCGAACCCCGGAAGGAACGCGCATGGACCTGAGGGCGATGGACCTGACGACGCTGGCCGCCGAAGCGTTCCAGTACGGCTACCCTCTGCTGACCAGCCTCGCCGCCGTGGAACGCGAGGGCGGACCGGACAACACGTTCACGCATCAGCGACGCTTCGACGACCGGCGCAACGCGAACCCGGACCTGCTGTACTCGACCGCGCGGCTCGACCTGTCCGGCGGTCCGCTGTGGCTGCGCGTCCCCGACACCGGCGACCGGTATCACGTTCTGCAGTTCGTCGACGCGTGGACGGACAACTACGCCTACGTCAGCGAACGCTCCACCGGCAGCGGCGAGCGGGAGCTCCTGCTGGTGCCGCCCGGCTGGGCGGGACGGGAGGCACCCGGCGCCCAGGTCATCAGGATCCCGACGATGGTGACGACGCTGATCGGCCGGTTCGCGTGCGGCCAGCAGGAGCTGGCCGAGGTGCACGCGCTGCAGGACGCGCTGCGGATCGAGCCGATGTACCCCCAGGTGCCGCTGGACGGGCTGCCGCACCCGCAGGCCGGTGTGCCCGAGGACCTGCTGTTCTTCGAGTCGCTGCGGCGGTCCATCGCGGCGTTCCCGCCCTCCCCGGCGGAGCGGCGCTACCAGCGCAGGTTCGCGCCGATCGGCCTGCTGGAGCCCGGCACGTCGCCGTACGCCGGTGCGCCGCGCGAGTTCCGCGAGACGCTGCGCGACGGGCTCGCCGTCGCCCGCGACCACCTCGAGGAGGAGGCGATGACCCGGCACGCCGGGCTCGTCAACGGCTGGACCAACGACCTGCACATGTTCGACTTCAACCTCGACTACTTCGAGGTCGGCACGATGGACACGCCGGAGTGGACGATGCCGGACCGCGACGAGGCGCACGCTGTGCGGGCCGTCGCCGCGCGGACCGGCCTGTGGGGCAACCACGCCTACGAGGCGGTCGCGCCGACCGTGCACAAGGACCGCGACGGGGAGCGGCTCAGTGGCGCGCACGCCTACGAGCTCCACTTCGCCGAGCCGCCACCGGCCGGCGCCGGCTGGTCCCTGGCCGTCTACGACGTGCCCGGCTCCCGCCCGGTGCCGAACCAGCTGGACCGCCGCGCCATCGGCAGCGGTACCCCCGGCCTGCGGCGGGAGCCCGACGGGTCGCTGACGATCCGCGTCCAGCACGACCCTCCCGGCGACGACACCAACTGGCTGCCGGCGCCGGAGGGCGGCTTCCGTCCGGTGCTGCGGATGTACCAGCCGGGCCCGGCCGTCCTGCACGGCGAGTTCCGGCCGCCGCCCGTCGTGCCGGTCCGTGCGGCCTGAACAGCACCCTGAACAGGGAGTACTAGCGGACTCCAAGTCGGCTGAAAGTGTCACCCGGGATGGTGGCACCGCTGCATCAGACGACTTGGAGGCACCACATATGTCCCGCTTGCTCGGCCGGCTCGGAGGAGCGGCCGCCGCGCACCCCTGGCGCACGATCGGCGCCTGGCTGATCGTGCTCGTCGCGTTCACCACGTTGTCGGCCGGCTTCGGCGGTACCCCGCACGACGACTACAACGTGCCCGGCACCGAGTCACAGGCCGGCACCGAGTTCCTGCGCGAACACCTGCCGGCGATGTCCGGCGCCGACGCCCGCGTCGTCGTGCACGGCAAGGGTCCCGTCGACCCGGCGACCCTGGACCGGCTGCGGGCCCGGCTCGCCGCGATGCCGAGCGCCGGCGACGTGTCGCAGCCGCGGATGTCCGCCGACGGCGACACGGCGCTGATCGCGGTGCGGTACACCATCCCGGTCACCGACTTCGTGGGCACCGCCGGCATGGACGCGCTGCGCACCGCCGCCGAGCCGCTCGTCCGCGAAGGGCTGCAGGTCGAGTTCGGCGGCCAGGTCGCCGAGAACATCTCCGCGCCGTCCGGCACCGCGGAGGCGGTCGGCATCGTCGTCGCGCTGCTGATCCTGGTGCTCGCGCTCGGCTCGGTCGTCGCCGCCGGCCTGCCGCTGATCGTGGCGATCGCCGGTCTCGGCGTCGCGAGCGCCGTCATCGCGCTGCTGGCGGCCGTCACCGACATCAGCGGCACGGCGCCGACGATCGCGACCATGGTCGGGCTCGGCGTCGGCATCGACTACGCGCTGCTGCTCGTCGCCCGGCACGTGGAGGGGCTGCGGGCCGGGCTGACCCCGCGCGAGGCGGCCGCGGCGGCGAACGCGACCGCCGGCTCGTCGGTCATCGTCGCCGGCCTCACCGTCCTGGTGTCGCTGTTCGGTCTGAAGCTGGCGACGCTGCCGGTGTACTCGTCGTACGGCTACGCCACGTTCGCGGCCGTCGGCGCGGTCATGCTCGCCTCCATCACGCTCGTCCCCGCGCTGTGCGGCCTGGCGGGCCACCGGGTCCTCCCCCGCGCGGTCCGGAAGCACGCCGCGACCGCCGGATCCGCCGCCGCGACCGGCACCGCGGGCCCGAACGGCACCGCGACGGCGCAGCCCGGGTGGACGGCGCGGTGGGCGGTGCTCGTCGGGCGGCGGCCCGTGCTCGCGGCCCTGGCGTCGCTGCTGGTCCTGGCCGCGCTGTCGGCGCCGGTCCTCGGCATGCGCACCTGGCCGCAGGACGCGGGCAGCCAGCCGACCTCCAACACCGCGCGGCAGGCGTACGACCTGACGTCCGCCGAGTTCGGTCCCGGCGCCAACGGCCCGCTCGTCATCGCCGTCGACCCGACCAAGGTGTCCGATGTGGATGGTCTCGTCGCGGCGCTGCGCGCCGTGCCGGGCGTCGCGCTGGTGGTGCCCGCCGCTCGGACCGGCGACGTGGCCGTCATCCTCGTCGAACCCTCGACCGGTCCGCAGGACGAGCGGACCACCGAGCTGCTCGACCGCCTCCGCGCCGACGTGCTGCCCGACGGCGCGCTCGTCACGGGACTCGTCGCGGTGTTCGCCGACATCTCCGACCGGCTCGCCGAGCGGCTGTGGATCGTCGTCGCGTTCGTCGTCGCGCTGTCGCTGCTGCTGCTGACGGTGCTGTTCCGGGCGCCGGTCGTCGCGGTCAAGGCGGCCGTGATGAACCTGCTGTCGGTGGCCGCGGCGTACGGCGTGATGACCGCCGTCTTCCAGACCGACGCGGGCGCGCGGGCGGTCGGCCTGCCGCACGCGGCGCCGGTGTCGACCTGGGTGCCGATCCTGCTCTTCACCGTCCTGTTCGGACTGTCGATGGACTACGAGGTGTTCCTGCTGTCCCGGGTCCGCGAGGACTGGCTGGCGACCGGCGACGCGCAGGGCAGCGTGGTCCGCGGCCTGTCCGCGACCGGCCGGGTCATCAGCAGCGCGGCGGCCATCATGGTCGCGGTGTTCGTCGGCTTCGCCCTCGACCCGGACGTCACGGTCAAGATGACCGGCGTGGGCATGGCCGCCGCCGTCCTCATCGACGCGACCCTGGTCCGCCTGGTCCTGGTCCCGGCGACGATGTCGCTGCTCGGCCGGGCGAACTGGTGGCTGCCGGCCTGGCTGGACCGCCTGCTGCCGCACGTGAAGGTCGAGGCGGAACCCGCTCGGCAGCTCGAGCCCGTCGCCTGACCCCGGTCCGGAACGGAAAACGGGCCCGGCGGAACACCGCCGGGCCCGTTTCAGCGCAGAACTCTCAGCCGTTCACGGTGACCGCGAACGAGTGCGGGCTGGAGCTGGTGCCGTCGGTGTAGCGGACCGTGAACCAGAAGTACGTCCACCCGGCCTCGGTGGGCGTCCAGTGCACACGGGCCTTGCCGTCGGCGTCGACGGCGACCGTCCTGGGGGTGCTGTCGACGGACGTGAAGTACCGCACGTCCTGGACACCGGCGGCGAAGTACGGCGTGACGGTGAAGACACCCTCCACGCCGACGCCGCCGCCCGACCCGTCGACCGGGTAGACGCCGTCGGAGGTGACCTCCGGGTCGTCGACCGAGAAGAAGTAGGTCGTGACCGGGTCGTAGTGGGAGGCGCCGGAGCTGTCCTGACCGGCGTAGGTCAGCTCGTGCTGACCGGCCGGCAGCGGCACCGTCGGCCCTTCGGCGACACCGTCGGCGCCGACCGTGGCGTACTGCTGCGCGCCGCCGTCGACCGTGTAGGCGATCCTGGTGATGCCGTTGCCGACCTGGGTCTCGAAGTGCAGCGTGACGACGGCGCCGCGGCTGCCGGCCGGGTCCGGGACCTGGTCGGTCCGCCACGCGTTGACCCCGTAGCTGCGCACGTTGATCTTGTACTCGCGCACCACCGACATCAGCCGCGCGCGGTCGATGCTCGCCACGTACAGCGTCTGCGGGCCGCTGCCCCACGGACGCCACTCGACCGTGGCGGTGCCGCCCACGTGGTCGGCGGCGACCCGGTTGTTCAGGCTGAACCGCGACGTGCCGTAGACGAACTCGGTCACGTCGCCGGAGCCGTTGGCGGTGAAGACGAACGTGCCCGGCTTGCCGGCCTCACCGGTCGGCAGCGGTGGGTTCTCCGGGTAGTCCACCGAGGAGACGCCGGGCGCGTTCGGCGCCGTCTTGTCCACCACGAAGGTGCACGGCGCGCTCCACGCCGAGTAGGCCCGCTCGTCGTAGGTGCGCGCGTGCCAAGCGTAGGTGCCCTCGGCGAGGCCGCCGATGCCGACGTAGCCGGAGCCCCAGACGCCGTCCCCGCCGCTGGTCTGGCTGACCGGGATCGACGTCACCGCCGACGGGTTGCCGGTGGGCCAGAGCTCGGCCTCGGTGCGCAGCGCGTCGCCGGCGTCGGGGTCGGTCTGCTCGGCGAACACCGTGAAGTCGTAGCCGGCGTAGTACGTGCTGCCGGCGCAGGACCCGCTGTCGCCGTAGGTGTAGCCGACCTTCGTCGGCGTCTTCGGCGGCGTGTTGGTGAGCTCCACGTTGAGGCGGTAGTTGCTCTGGTCCAGGTAGCGGCCGAACTCGAGCTTGTTCTCCTTGCCGCCGGGGACCTTGATCTCGACGTACAGGCGGCTCTGGTGCTTCTTGAGCGCCCTGTCGAGCCCGTCGGTCAGGTCGAAGTTGAGCACCGACTGGCAGCCGGGCGTCTCGGCGACGGGGGTGACGGTGCTGCCCGCCGACGCCGGCGGACGGTTCCACGAGTTGGCGGTGGTGAACTCCGCGACCGGCCTGGCCTCCAGGGCGCGCGGCGTGCCGCAGTCGGTGGCGCCGGTGTCGATGACCCGCAGCTTGGCGGCGTGCAGCCGGGCGCGCGGGACGTTGCCGATGTCGAACCCGAAGTAGACCCGGGTCTTGTGGGTGACCCCGCCGACGACGTGCGCGCCGAGCGGGAGGGAGCCCTCCGGGTAGTACGTCGCCGTCCCGGGCGTCGCCGAGTCGGTGAGTGCGCTGAACGTGGGGGTGAACGAGAAGTGCGGCTCGGCTGCGCTCGCCGGTGTCGCGGCGAGAACCGCCGCGGCGGCGACCACCGTCACGGTGAGCGCTTTCGCCGCTTTCCGCCCGCGTCCCCGTAATCCGCGGGTGTCATTGCTCAAGTGGAGCCCCTTCCACGACAGAGGTGGATGCGATCACGCGCAGCGTATCGATCCGGGGCGCTCCGCACCGACCCGTTTTCGCGCGGCCCGACGGGGCGTCCCGGGTTGCGATCACGGAACAAGGTCGCGTTTACGCAGGTGGGGCGCGTGCCGGGTGTCCCACGGTGTCCCACGGGCGGCGCGCGGCGGGGCACCCCGGTGCTCCGATGTCTCCTGTCAGCGAAACAGCGCAGTCAGGAGAGACGACATGAGCACGGTCACCGTCACCGCCCGCCGGCCCTGGTTCACGCTCAACGGCGTCCTGTGGACGCTGCAGGTCCTGTGGGGCTTCTTCTTCGCCGGCAGCGGCTTCGGCAAGGTCCTGCTGGCCGACGCCACCCTCTACGCCGAGGCGCCCCGGGCCGTCGCCTGGTACGCGGCGGTGCCGCAGCCCCTGATCGTCTTCATCGGCGTCGCCGAGGTGCTCGGCGGCATCGGCCTGATCCTGCCGGCGCTCACCCGGGTCGGGCCGCGCCTGGTGCCGCTCGCCGCGGCGGGCCTGGCCCTCACCATGCTCCTGGCCGCCGGGTTCCACATCGTGCGCGGCGAATACCCGCTGGTGCCCGCGAACGTCCTGCTGGGCGGGGTCGCCGGTTTCGTCGCCGCGGGGCGGTGGCGCCTGCGGCCGCTGCCGGCCGAGCCGCTCACCACCCGGCGGGTCGTCACGTCGGCCGTGGTGCTGGTGGTGCTGGCGCTGACGATGTTCGCGCCGACCTGGTACACCATGACCCACACCAGGTTCTGAGCGCGTCAGCGCAACCCGATGGTCGCCAGGACTCGACCCACCGTCCGCCCCACCGGCCGGAGCACCGCATCCCGGATCCACCGGCCGGTGGGCGCGACGAGATACCGCCACAGCAGCACGACGGAATGGTTCCAGGACCATGCGACGGACCAGGCCACCGCCCGGCCGACCGGCACGATCACCCACCGCCAGAACCAGGCGAGCAGCTGACCGGCGGGGCGCAGGCCGTAGTCGACGAGGATGCCGATGACGAACCCGACGGCGATGCCGATGGGGCGCAGGAGGTAGCGGTACAGCAGCACCGCCGTCCACCAGATGGCCTTGCCGAGGTAGACCCAGAACAGCCGGGTCCGCTTCGCGAGCCACACCGTGCCGTCCCACAGCGCCTGCAGCGCCGGGGCGATCACGTGCTCGATCAGCCACGCGAGCGGGACGACGACCAGGTGGCGCAGCAGCCAGCGCATCGGACGGACCACCACGAAGTCGAACGCGATGCCGAGCGGCCGCAGGATGTACCGGTGGATCAGCCGCGAAACCGGTGCGACGACATACCGGTGGATCGCCGCGAACAGCTCCCACAGCAGCTTGAACGGCAGGACGACGGCGACGGCGACGACCCGCACCGGCCACGCCAGCCAGCCCGGCAACGGCAGCGGCTCAGGCTGTTTCCGCTTCCGCAGCGACGGGCGGGTCATGCCGCGGCCAGGATCGTCCGGGCCCGCATGAGCGCGAAGCCGAGCAGGTTGAGGCCGCGCCAGAGGGCCGGCTCGTCGGCGGACGCGTCGCGGGCGCCGAGGCCGATGCCCCAGACCCGGTCCAGGGGGCTCGCCTCGACCAGGATCCGGTCGCCGGTGCCGACGAGGAACGCGCGCAGGTCGGCGTGCTGGCCGAACTTCTCGACGCTGCCGCGCACGACGACGTCGAAGCGTTCCCGCTTCCAGACGGTGTCGTCGAAGTCGCGGACCTGCCGGCCGAGGGTCTTCGCGTCGTTCGGGTGCCCGGCGGTCAGCACCTTCGCCGCGGTCGCGGCGTCGCCGAACAGGGTCGCCTTCGACCACATCATGTAGTGCTCGGCGGAGGCGAAGCGCACGCCGTCGACGGTGAACTCGGCCGGCCACCACTGGCTGAGGCAGCCCGCGCCGACGGACCCGCCGGGGCCGGGCCGATGGCCCCAGAAGTGCAGGAACCGGACCTTGGCGCCGCTGCCCATCAGGGCGATGAGCTCGGCGGTGTCGGCGGGTGGATCGGACGGTACTGGCATGTCTGCGAGTCTGCCGGACCACGGCGACCAGTTATGTCAGCGGTGCGACAGGCAAGATCACCGTCACCACGAGGCCGCCGCCGTCGCGGGGCTCCGCCCGGACGTGCCCGCCGTGGGCGCGGGCGACGGCCCGCACGATCGACAGGCCGAGACCCGCGCCGGGCACCCCGGCGGCGACCCGTTCGGGCCCTAACCGCCGGAACGGCTCGAAGAGGCGCGGGATCTCGTACCGCGGCACGACCGGACCCGTGTTGCTCACCGTCACCGCGACGGTCCCGTCGGGCCGGGTGCCGCAGCTGACGTGGACCCAGCCGCCGCCGGGCAGGTTGTGCCGGACCCCGTTCTCGACGAGGTTGTGCACGAGCCGTTCCAGGAGCACCGCGTTGCCGGTCGTGGGCGCCTCCTGCGGCGCGCAGTCCACGGCCGCCTTCGCCGGTGGCAGCCGGGAGCTGCCGGAAGGGCGTGACAGCCGGGAGCTGCCGGAAGGGCGTGACAGCCGGGAGCTGCCGGAAGGGCGTGACAGCTGCGCCGTGACGTGCTCGACGATGTCGGCGAGGTCCACGAACGAGCGGTCCGTCACCTCCCGCTCCGACCTGGCGAGCAGGAGCAGGCCGTCGATGAGCTGCTCGTGGCGGGCGTTGACGGCGAGGAGGGTCGCGCCGAGCTGCCGCAGCTCCGGGGACGCGGTGTCGGGGTCGATCGCGACCTCCAGGAGCGTCCGGTTGAGCGTCAGCGGGGTCCGCAGCTCGTGGGAGGCGTTGGCGATGAAGCGCCGCTGGCCGTCGAACGCCTGGTCGAGCCGGGCGAGCATCAGGTCGAACGTGTCGGCGAGCTCCTTGACCTCGTCGTGCGGGCCGGGCAGCGCGATCCGCTCGTGCAGCCCCCGGTCGGGGGCGTTGGCGATGCGGCGGGCGGTCGCGGTCACCTGGTGCAGCGGCTGGAGGAGCCGCCCGGCGATCAGCCAGCCGAACGCGGTCGCGGCGAGCGCGATGACGCCGAGCGCGATGCCGCCCTGGGTGAGCATCACCTGGCGGGTGTCGCTGGCGACGGTGTCCCTGAACTGTTTGACGAACAGCTGCCCTTCGGGCGGTGCCGCGGCGCCCGACGGAAGGCCCTGCACGGTGCTGGTGACGATCGCGTTGCCGCTGAATCGCTGGTACAGCAGCGCGTAGCACACGGCGAGCAGCACCAGACCGGCGAGGAGGAAGAGGCCGCCGTACACCAGCGTCAACCGCGCTCGGATGGTCAGTCTGTTCACGGTCAGGCCACCCGGTAGCCGACGCCGGGCTCGGTCAGCACGACCTGGGGGTCGCCGAGCTTGCGGCGCAGCTTGAGGATCGTCATCCGGACCGTGTGGGTGAACGGGTCCGCGTGCTCGTCCCACGCCTTCTCCAGCAGCTGCTCGGCGGAGACCGCGGCGCCGTCGGCGCGCAGCAGCTCGGTGAGGACCGCGAACTCCTTGCGGGACAGCGGCACGTACCGCCCGTCGCGGTACACCTCGCGGCGGTGCGGGTCGAGCCGGATCCCGGCGCGCTCCAGCACGGGCGGCGCCGCGGCCCGCGCCCGCCGGCCGAGCGCGGCGACCCGCGCCGACAGCTCGCGGAACGCGAACGGCTTCGGCAGGTAGTCGTCGGCGCCGAGGGCGAGCCCGGCGACCCGGTCGTCGATGTCGGCGGCGGCGGTCAGCATCAGCACCCGGGCCGCGCCGTCACGGGCGGCGAGGGACCGGCACACGTCGTCGCCGTGGACGACCGGCAGGTCCCGGTCGAGGACGACGACGTCGTAGTCGTTGACGTCGAGGCGCTCCAGGGCGGCGCCGCCGTCGTGGACGACGTCGACCGCGTGCGCGTCGCGCCGCAGCCCCTGCGCGACCGTCTCGGCGAGCAGCGGCTCGTCCTCGACCACCAGAATCCGCATCCCCCTATGGTGCCGCGTCGCGGTGTCACGCCGGCGTCAACGTTTCCGGTTACGGCCGGGTGACGCGCCGCCCGCTTGACTTCGGCGCAGTGGCCGGCGAGTGCCCGGCCCGCCAGGAGGAACGATGTTGCGCGTCAGGACAGCGTCCGCGCTCGGCCTGCTGCTCGTCCTCGGTCTCGCCGCCACCGGGTGCGCCCGGCCCGGCGGCGGCGACGGGGTGGCCAGCGCCGGCGGCACACCGACGGCGAGCGCCGCCTCGGGTGCCGGGACGAGCCGGCCGGACCCGGTGAAGGACCAGGAGAACTTCCTCAGGTATGCCCAGTGCATGCGCGAACAGGGCATCGACATGCCCGACCCGCAGATCGACGGCGGCGCGGTCTCGATGGTGCTGCCGCAGGGCACCGACAAGGCCAAGGTCGACGCCGCCAACGCGAAGTGCAAGCAGTTCCTGCCCAACGGCGGCGAGCCGATGAAGGCCGACCCGGAGATGCAGGAGCGGATGCGCAGGTTCGCGCAGTGCATGCGGGAGAACGGCCTGCCGGACTTCCCGGACCCGGGCGAGGACGGCGGCATCCGCATCGACGGCAACGCCGCCGGCGCGCTCGACCCCGGCAGCGAGGCGTTCAAGAAGGCGGAGCAGGCGTGCCAGGAGTTCCGGCCGAAGCGGCCCGGCTCCGGCGACGAGGGCTCGACGACCCAGAAGACCGAGACCGGCGGTGGCGGAGCATGAGCATGAGCGTGAGCCGTCGGCGGAGGTCGCGGGTCGGTCGGGTGGTGGTGACGGTCGCGGTGGTCGCGGCCGTCGGCGCCGCCGCGGCGGCCGGGCTCGGGCTGCCCGACCGGGGCAGCGACGCGAGCACCCGGTCGGCGACGCCGCCGAAGACCACGAAGGTGACCCGGCAGACGCTCGTCGACACCCAGACCGAGGACGGCACGCTCGGCCACGGCGACCCGGTCACCGTGGCGGGCCGCCTCTCCGGCACGCTGACCGAGCTGCCGGCGGTGGGCTCGACCGTCCAGCGTGGACAGTCGTTGTTCCGGGTCGACGACGCGCCGGTGCTGCTCCTGTACGGCGGCCTGCCCGCGTACCGCACCCTGGCGCCCGGCACGGAGGGCGCCGACGTCCGCCAGTTCGAGGAGAACCTCGCCGCGCTCGGCTACAAGGGGTTCACCGTCGACGACGAGTACACCGCTTCGACGGCGACCGCGGTCAAGGCGTGGCAGGGCAAGCTGGGCCTGACGAAGACCGGCGTGGTCGAGCTCGGCCGGGTCGTCTACGCCACCGGCGCGGTCCGCGTCGAGGAGCGCAAGGCGGCCGTCGGCGACCCGGCCGGCGGGGCGCTGCTCACCTGCACCGGCACCGGCCCGGTCGTCACCGTCACCCTGGAGGTGTCCGACCAGCGGCTCGCGGTCGTCGGCACCGCGGTCACCGTCAAGCTCCCCACCGGTAAAACCGTCCCCGGCAAGGTCGTGCGGGTCCAGACGGTCATCACCCCGGCCGAGGGCAACAACCCGGCGGAGACCGGCCTGGAGGTGACCGTCACGCCCGACGGTGACCCCGAGGGCACCGTGTTCGCCGGCCTGGAGCACGCCACCGTCGAGGTCGGGTTCACCGCCTCGCGCAAGGAGCATGTGCTGACCGTGCCGGTGTCGGCGCTGCTCGCGCTCGCCGAGGGCGGGTACGGGCTGCAGATCGTCGAGAACGGCGCCGGCCGGGTCGTCGCCGTCGAGCTCGGCATGTTCGCCGCCGGCCGGGTCGAGGTCACCGGCGACGGCATCGCCGAAGGCGTCCAGGTCGGGGTGCCGTCATGACCGAGGTGGTCACCCTGGACGGCGTCAGCAAGTCGTACCCCGGCGGCGTCACGGCGGTGAAGGAGGTGTCGCTGTCGATCGGATCGGGGGAGATGGTCGCGATCGTCGGGCCGTCGGGCTCCGGCAAGTCGACCATGCTGCACCTGATCGGCACGCTCGACCGGCCGTCGGCCGGCACCGTGCGCATCGACGGCCATGACGTGTCCGCGCTCACCGACCGGCAACTGTCCGCGCTGCGGGCCCGGCGGATCGGGTTCGTCTTCCAGCAGTTCCACCTCGCGCCCGGCCAGAGCGCGCTGGACAACGTCGCCGACGGCCTGCTCTACGCGGGACCGTCGCGGGCGCAGCGGCGCGCGAAGGCGCAGGCGGCCCTGGTGCGGGTCGGGCTCGCTGACCGGCTCGACCACCTGCCGCACGAGCTGTCCGGCGGTGAGCGGCAGCGGGTCGCGATCGCCCGCGCCGTCGTCGGCGGGCCCGCGCTGCTGCTCGCCGACGAGCCGACCGGCAACCTCGACTCCGCGTCGGGCGCCGGCGTCGTCGAGCTGCTGCGGGAGCTGCACGCCGCCGGCACCACCGTCCTGGTCATCACCCACGACCAGGCGATCGCGGCGGCCCTGCCCCGGCAGGTCGTCATGCGCGACGGGGAGGTCGTCACATGAGCGGGGCATTCGGCTCAGGGCGACGCCGCAGCGCGGCGGAGGTGGCGTCATGACCGCGCCGCCGCAGCCGGTCAGGTTGTACCTCAGCGACGTGCTGCGGGTCGGCAGCGCCGGGCTGCGGACCAGGCCGATGCGGGTGTTCCTGTCCGCGCTCGGCATCGCGATCGGCATCGCCGCGATGACCGCCGTCGTCGGCATCTCCTCCTCCAGCCGGGCGGAGCTGGACCGGCAGCTCGACGCGCTCGGCACCAACCTGCTCACCGTCGCGCCCGGCAGCGACCTGTTCGGCGGCGACGCGACCCTGCCCGACGAGTCGGTCACGATGATCTCGCGGATCGGGCCGGTCACCGAGGTCGCCGCGACCGGCAAGGTGCCCGGCGCCCACGTCTACCGCAACGACCACATCCCGGTCGCGCAGACCGGCGCGATCAGCGTGCAGGCCGCGCACCTGGACCTGCCGCGGACGGTCGGCGCGGCGCTCGCCGACGGGATCTGGCTCAACGCGGCGACGGCCCGCTATCCGGCGGTCGTCCTCGGCGCGGCGGCCGCCCGGCGGCTCGGCGTCGACACGGCCGGTGACGGCGTCCAGGTGTACCTGGACCGCCGCTGGTTCACGGTCGTCGGGGTGCTCCAGCCGGTGCCCCTCGCGCCGGAGCTCGACGCGACCGCCCTCGTCGGCTGGCCGGCCGCGCAGACGTACCTCGGCTTCGACGGGCACCCGACGACCGTCTACACGAGGTCCAGGGACGAGCAGGTCGAGGCGGTCCGGGCGGTCCTGGCCGCGACCGCGAACCCGCAGAGCCCCAGCGAGGTCAGGGTGTCCCGGCCGTCCGACGCGCTCGCCGCCCGGCAGGCCACGGACAGGACGTTCACCGGGCTGCTGCTCGGCCTCGGCGCCGTCGCGCTGCTCGTCGGCGGGGTCGGGGTGGCCAACACGATGGTCATCTCGGTCCTGGAGCGGCGCGCCGAGATCGGGCTGCGGCGGGCGCTGGGCGCCACCCGCGGGCAGGTCCTGCTGCAGTTCCTCGCCGAGTCGCTGCTGCTGTCGGCGCTCGGCGGGGTCGGCGGGGTGTTCCTCGGGGTCGCGGTGACCGGGGTGTACGCCCTCACCCGCGGCTGGCCGGCGATCGTGCCGCCGTGGGCGACCGCCGGCGGTGTCGTCGCGACGCTGGTGATCGGCGCGGTCGCCGGGCTCTACCCCGCGGTGCGGGCGGCCAGGCTCGCCCCGACGGAGGCCCTGGCCGCACCCTGAGCGGCCTGCTGGGCGGCTCCGTACACCCGCAGCAGGTGGTCGAGGTAGTTCTGGGTCGAATACGCCCCGGCGGCGGCCCGGCCGGCCTCGGCCACCTCGCGGTGCAGCAGCGGATCCGTCAGGACCCGCACGAGCGCGGCGGCGAACGATCCGGCGTCCGGCGCGGTGCTCAGCCGGTGCGTCCCGGCGAGCGCCGCGTCGGCGAGGACGACGGGCAGGCCCTGCGCCTCCGCCTCGACCAGCACGAGCCCTTGCGTGTCGGTGGTCGACGCGAACGCCAGGACATCGGCCATCCGGTAGTAGGCGGCCATGCTCGCGTGCGGCACCGGCCGGACCAGCCGCAACGCGTGCGCGACCCCGGCCTGCCTGGCCAGCCGCAGGACCGCCTGCCGGCGCTGCAGCACCCCGAGCATCACCAGGCGGGCGTCCGGCAGCCGGCGCAGCACCCGCGCGAACGACTCCAGGAGCAGCTGCGGGTCCTTCTCCTTCGTGGCCCGCCCGACGGCGAGGACCACGGGCGCGTCGGCCGGCAGGCGCAGCGACCGGCGCAGCTCGTCGCGGCCGAGCGGGCAGTCGGGCAGCGCCACCGACGTCGGCACCGTCCACACGGGAGGGACCCGCTCGAACTCGGCGAGGCTCGCCGCCGTCTTCGCCGACGGCGCGATGAGGATCGAGGTGCGGTCCAGGAACTCCTGACCGACCCGCACCAGCTGGGCCCGCCGCTCGGTGCCGGGCCGGGTCAGCTTCAGGTAGTCCCGCACGGTCCAGCCGACCTGGAGGCGCTGCGCGGCGTGCGCAGCCCCGAGCTGGATCTCCATGAAGTGCGCCGAATACGCGAGCAGATCGGTGTGCCAGGTCATGACGACCGGGATGTCGTGGGCCCGCGCGTACCGCAGCCCGCCGACGCCGACCGGTCCCTGCGTGTGGATGTGCACGACCTCGGGAACCCGCCGCATGCCGGGGAAGCGCGGCACGCCGATGCGGACGTTGCGCAGCGGCACCGGCACCGACCGGACCCCGCACGGCTCGGCCCGGCCGCGCAGCAGCGGCGCCGGCTGGTACACCTGCACCTCGTGCCCGGCGTCGCGGAGCAGGGCAACGGTCGTCGCGACGGAGATCGCCACGCCGTCGGAGCGGCCGGCGTGGCTGTCGCAGAAGTGCGCAACTCTCACGCCGCACATGGTGCGGCACACCTGCCTGCTTCGGGGATGGCCCGCGCGAGGTGTACGTCGTCCGGCAACGGGATGTTCATTGATCCAGCGACACGGCCAGCGCGGCGTCGCGGACCTCGGCGACCTGGTGACGGCGCAGCTCCCCGACGACCGCCCGCCACGGCACCGGCCACCCGAGGCTCCTGCCCCGGCCGGTGTACGCGAGTGCGAACAGCCCCTCCACGAGACCTCCCCGGGCGGCGAGCGCGGCGGCCGTCCGCCTGAGCGTCTCCGGCTCGGCGACGACCTGCTCCAGCCGTTGCCGGATCCGTCCGGCCAGCTCGGCGGCGAGGACCGGCCGGTCGGCGACCAGGTCGCGGACCTCGTCGAGGCCGGCCGGGTCGGCGAGGTCGGCCGCCTCCGTGAGCAGCGCCGCCGCCGCGGTCACGAACCCGTCCACCGTGGCCAACGCCCGCCCGGCCGCCCCGACGGCCCGCCGCCCGGGCGCGTCGGCCGCGGCCCGCCCCGACCAGCCACTGACCCCCCTGACCAGCGCTTCGACCCGCCGCCGCGCCGCCAGATCCTGTCCCCCGTCAGCGGCCCCTACTCCTGCGATGCCTGCGCCTCCCGCGACCCCGCCCCCGGCGACGGCAGCACCGGCGGCGGTTTCGGCGGCGGCGGCGGCGACGTTCGTGGCGGCTTCGGCGGCGGCGAGGGAATGAACGGCGGCGACCAGGGGTGCTTCGCCGAGGCCGGCGGCGACGAGGCCGACCACGGCGCGGACGACCGCGGGCCAGACGACCCGGTCGTCGAGGTCGGTCAGCCGCGCCACGACCGCGCCGGTGACGTCCCCCAGCCACGGTGCCCACACCGGCAGCACGTCCCAGGCACGCACCGCCACGGCCCGGTCGGGAGCGGCGCCGGCGGCCGCGACGAGGGTCGCGTACTCCGCCCGGCGGCCCACCGGCACCAGCCACAGGTCGGCCGCGAGGAGCGTCATGACGTCGTCGCGGCCGCCACCCGCCGACGCGGCACGCAGGATCCGCCACATGCCCGGGTCCTCGGCCCGCTGCCTGGCCGCGGACACGACCGCGACCCGGACGTCACGGTGCAGTGCCGGGTCCTGCCACAGCCGCCACAGCACGTCGGCCGCGCCCGGCACCGACCGCGCGGCGAGCAGCCGGACCGCCTCCTTGCGCACCGTCACCTTCCCCCGCGCCGGGTCGAGGAGCGGTCCGAGGGCGGCGAGCAGGGCCGACGGCGGGGCGAAGCGGCCGGCCCGGCCCAGCGCGGCCACCGTGACCCTGGCCCGGTCGTCGCCCGCGTGGGCGAGCAGCACCGGCAGCGCCGCCGCCGGGCGGTCGGTCCAGGCGAGCGCCGCCAGGGCCGCCTCCGCGACGGGCACGTCCCCGGCGTCGGCCCACCGCAGCAGCAGCGCCTCGCCGTGGACGGGGATCGGGGCCGCGTCGCGCAGGGCGGTCGCGCGGGACTGCGGGGTCGCGCCCGGGTCGCGGACCACGTCGGCCTGGCGTTCGGCGTACATCTGCTGCTGACGGGGAAGCCAGCGCCCGGGGAGGACCGCGCGCGGCGGCACCCAGCGGACGCCGGTGGGCACGAAGCGGCCGGTCGGTGGCGGGCCGGTCAGGGCGGCGCCGAGCAGGTCGTCGCGGCGGGCGCAGACGGCGCGCCACACGACGGGCAGCGCGATCGCCGACGGGTCCTCGCGCAGCACGGCCTCGACCCGGTCGGCGCGGTGCCGCGGGTCGGCGAGCCACAGGCCGACGGCGGTGCGGGTGACGTCGGCGAGGTTGCCGCGGCGGGTCGCGCGCTCCAGCATCGACTGCAGCTCCGGCAGCCGCCACGCCCGTCTGCCGAGGGCCCGGGTGACGGCGAAGAGCGGCTCGAAGCGAGCGCGTTCGGCGCCGAGCTGCACCCAGCCGCGGACCGCCTCGAACGCCTGCGTCTCCTGCCCCCGGCGCAGCCTGCGGTCCAGGCCGCCGAGGTGCGGCACCCGGTCGTCGCCGAGGACCCGCTGAAACGTGTGCAGCGCCCAGCGGACGAGGACCGGCGAGTCGAACCGCTCCCGCAGCACCGTCACCGCGAGCTGGCTGAGCTGGTGCAACGCCATCGGTGAGCTGTCCCGGGCGTGCACGACGTCGGCGACGACCTGTTCGAGCGGTTCGACGAGCTCGGGCCGCAGCAGCGCCGGGCGCACCTCGCCGAGGCTGCTCAGCGCGCCGGCCCGGACGGGGTCCTGCTCGTTGCGCAGCCGCAGGAGGTGGTGCGTCGCGGCGAGGACGGCGGCGGGGTCGTTGCTGCGCGCCGCGCACCGGATCAGCAGCTGCCAGGCGGCGACGCGGTCCTCGGCGCGGGCCCGGCGGGTCGCGGCGAGCAGCGGCGCCTCCGCCTCCGCCCACGGCAGGTGCGCCGTGTAGGCCAGGGTCAGCGGCTCGCTCTGCCGCACCGCCTCGAGTGCGCACGCCCGCCGCGCCTCCGCCACCCGCAGCGCGTCGGGCAGCAGCCCGTGCACGGCGGCGACCGGGAGCGACCGGGAGCGGTCCACATCGGACATCGCGCGGGTGAAAAGCTCGGCCCGGTCCCCGGGCGCCACGGCGGCCAGCAGCCGCGCGAACGCGGGACCGTTGCCGCGCAGCCGGAGCGCGAGGCCGGCCAGCCCGGCGACCGGCAGGCGGCTCAGCCGTGACAGCACCGCCCGCGGCAGCGTCACCCCCGGCAGCCACGCCGCCCGCGACGGCGCCGTCAGCAGGTCGAGGACCCGCAGCGGGTCGGCGACGACGAGCACCCCGTAGGCGCGCAGCGGCCCCGGCAGCGTCCCGGCCGGCGCGTACGACTCCAGGAGGTCCAGGACCCGGTGCGGCAGCGCCGGCGCGGCGGCCAGGACCCCGGTCCCGTGCCGCGCCCACCAGGCGGTGCGGGTGGCGGCGGGCAGCTCCGCCAGCTCCAGCTCGGCCCGCTCGAGGCAGTTGCGCGGGAAGCGCCGGGTCAGGGCGGCCCGGTCGCCGAGCGCGTGGGTCAGCTGCGGGAGCAGCCGGGCGACGGTCGCCTCGCCGCACGCGGGGAGCAGCGCCGCGGCCTCGGCGTCGCCGAACCGGGCCCGGACCGGGTCGATGAGCGCCTCGGCGAGGTCCGTGCGCCGGCAGACACGGATCCGCCGGTACAGCCGGGCCCGCGTGTCCGAGGGTGCGTCCGCGACGAGCCGGGCGACGGGCTCCGCCGGGGTCTCGGCGGCCCCGGCCCAGGCGAGCAGCGCGCCGAGCCGGATGCGCGGGTCGTCGTCGGTGAGCGCGGCGAGGACCCCCTGCCGGTCCCGCCCGACGAGCGCCATGAACAGCGCCGTCTCGCGCGCCTGCCGGTCACCGCCGCGCAGCGCCGTGAGGGTCGCGCCGAGTGTGCCGTCCGCGGCCCCGGCGACGGCCCGGGCCGCGAACATCCGCCGGCGGGCGGGGTAGGGCAGGTGGTCGCCGTCCATCCTCCCATCTTCCTACCCCCGCGCCCTGGTACGTCACCGGAAACCCGTCATCCGGATCGCCTCGACCTGATCCACACGGAAGGTGACGGTGCTGAACGACTTTCGGCGGTAGGCCCGGCGCCCCGCGGGCGGTGGACTCGAAGGCATGGGAGCTTTCATCCGCAGGATGGCGCCGGTGGCCGGGCTGCTCGTCCTGGCACCGTTCGCCGGCGAGTTTCTGCTCGGCAATCTTTCGGTCCGGCTGCTGCCCGCGTGGGCGTTCCTGGTGCCGATGTACGGCGGCGGTGCGCTGCTGATCCGGGAACTGGTGCGGCGCACGGGATTCGGGTGGCCCGCGATCCTGCTGCTCGGCGCGGCGTACGGCGTGATCGAGGCGGGACTGGCGGACCAGGCGCTGTTCAACCCGTCGTTCGAGGGCCACGACTTCCAGGCGGTGACACCGGTCCCGGCGCTGGGGATCAGCGCGCTGAACACGATGTCGTTCGTGACCGGGCACGCGGTGTGGAGCATCGCGCTGCCGATCGCGGTGGTGGAGCACCTGACGCCGGCCCGGCGCACCACACCCTGGCTGGGCCGCGCCGGTCTCGTCGGGACGCTGCTGCTGTACGTGTGGGGCCTGTGGATCATATTCCGGGAGCTGTACGAGTCGGAGGGGTTCCTCGCCACCCCGGCGCAGCGGACGGGCGCGGCCGTGGTCGCGGCGCTGCTGGTGGCGGCAGCCTTCGTGACCCGCCGCCCCACCGCGTGCGGCCCCGCCCTGCCCGGCGGCTGGGTGCCCCGGCCGTGGCTGGCCGGCGCCGGCGGGTTCGTCCTGTCGGGGGTGTTCGTGGCGCGCCCGGAGAGCTGGACCGGCGTCTGGATGGGCGCGGCGCTGCTGCTCCTGGCCGCCGTGGTCGTCTCCGCCCTCGCCCGGCGTCCACAGTGGACCCAGGGTCATCACGTCGCGTTCGCCGGTGGGGTGCTGCTGACGTACGCCTGGCTCGGTTTCGTCCTGACGTGGCTGATGGACCCCGGGGACCCCGTGCGCTGGTGGGGCAACGCCGGGTTCGCGCTCGCCGCCGTCGCGCTGCTGGCCTGGTGCGAGCGGGTCACCCGCCGGGGTCCGTCGACTGTGGACGGTCAGAGTTCGGCGAGCCCGGCTTCCGCGTCGCCGACCCAGTGAGCGGCGTCCCACGCGGCCGCCACATCGCGGGCCAGCTCGTAATGTTCCCGTGCCCGGTCGCGGTCGCCCAGCAGCGCGTACAGGCGGCCGAGGACGTACGCGACCGGCCGCATCGCGATCGAGGTGCTGCTCATCCCCGCGATCTGCGTGCGGACCGGCAGCAGCTCGCCGATGACGGCGGGCGCCAGGTCGGCGCGGCCGAGCGCGACGGCCGCGAGCCCGCGCACCGCCAGGAGCGCGGACCGGAAGTAGTCGGGGCGGTGCTCGTGGACGCCGATCGCGACCGACCGCGCCTCGTCGATCCGGCCCGCGTGCACCAGCGCGAGGGCGAGCGCGTCGTCGGCGACCGGGCCGAGCGCGTCCCGCGTCGCGCGGGTCCGCGCCAGGTGCTCACCGAGCCGGCCCTGGCTGATGAGCAGGCTCGCGGTGGCGAAGAAGTGGTAGCCGTCGGCGTGCAACGACCCCTGCCGGCGCATGACGGCGAGCGTCTCGTCGTAGAGGCGCTGCGACTCGGCGTAGTCGCCGGCGACGTGCGCGAGGGTCGCCCGGGCACTGAGGATGATCGCCTGGGGTTCCGGCAGCTGGTACGCGTCGGCGAGCACACCCTGCCGGGCGACCCGGGCCCGGACGTCGGCGGCCTCGTTGCGCACGGCCGCGCAGTTGGTGAGGATCTGCTCGGCGACCCATTCGTAGGCGACCATGCCGTGCGCCCGGGCGAGCCCGCTCAGCCGCACGCCGACCGTGGCACGCTCCTCGGCCGCCAGGTCGTAGCGCATCGTCCTGGCCCTGGCGACCAGCCCCAGCGCCTGTACCGCCGGATCCGCGACGGCAGGGGCGAGCTCGTGGGCCTCGACGCCGGCGGCGGGTCCCCGCGGATCGTCCTCGCCGTCGAGCTCCATGGTGAGCGCGTCGAGGAGCCGCACCCTGGCCGCCGGGTCGAGGTCGGGTTTGCGCAGCAGCCGTGAGAGCAGGTCGACGACGCGGTGGTCGATCACGCCGTACGTGCGGATCTGCCACGGCGTCGGCACGTTCCACGCGGTGAACGCCGCGATCAGCAGCTCCTCCCGCCCGCTGGCGACGGCCACGTCGAGGGCCCGGTCGCGGGTCTGCCGCGCCTGCGCCACCGCACCGGCGCGCGCCTGCGCCCGCAGGAGCCGGCCGAGCAGGTCGACGCGCAGCTGGTCCCGGTCCCCCGCGACGGTCTCCGCGGTCTGCACGGCGCCGGCGAGGAGCTCGATGGCGGCGTCGTACGCGTAGCGCCGCTCGGCGAGCTCGGCGGCCCGCACCGCGTAGTCGACGGCGAGTGCCGCCGTGTCCGACGAGGCGGCCCGCGCGTAGTGATGGGCGAGCGCCGGGTAGTCGTCGGGCCGCAGCCGCCGCGTGCAGGCGGCGACCCTCGCGTGCATCCGGGTGCGGCGCAGCTGCGACAGGTCCGTGTACATCGTGTCGCGCACCAGCCCGTGCACGAACCTGACCCGTCCCGGCGCCGGCTCCGTCAGCAGCCCCGCGATGAGCCCGGCCTCGAGCGCGTCCAGGACGGCACCCTCGTCGGCGTCGGCGGCCCCGACGAGCGTCTCCACGTCGGCCTCGCGTCCCACGACGGCGGCGAGCCGCAGCACCGCGACGGCCGCCTGCGGCAGCCGCGACAGCCGGCGGCGCAGCACGTCCCGCACGCCTTCCGGCACCTCCGACGTGGCGACGAGCGCCCCTTCCGACGCCAGCAGCCGCGCGGACTCCTTCAGATAGAAGGGGTTTCCGCCGGTACGCTCGGCGAGCGCCGCGACCGTCCCGGCGTCGACGTCGGCGCCGACGAGCCGCTGCACGTCCTCCGCGCCGAGCCCGTCGAGATGGACCCGGGCCGGCGACCGCCGGGCGAGCGCGGCCAGCGCCCCGTCGAGCCGCTCCCGGTTGTCGGCGGGCCGGTACGCGGCGACCAGCAGCACCCGCGCGTCGGTGAGCTCCGCCGCGCTGGCCAGCAGCAGCAACGTCTCGGCGTCGGCGGCGTGCAGGTCGTCGAGCACGATCGCGACAGGCCCCCGCGCGGCGGCCTGCTTCAGCCAGGCGCGCACGGCCTGATGCAACCGGAACCGCCCGGCGGCCACGTCGTTGCCGTCGCTGTGCCCGGCGCCGGCGTCGTCGAGCAGCGGCGCGAGCGCCGGGCCGAGGTCACCGGGCTGCACCTCCGCGGCGAGCTGCCGCAGCGCCTCCACCCACGCCCACGCGGGCGGCGCGCCGTCGACCTCGGGACACCGCCCGACGACGACGAGCCAGCCCTCGTCGACGAGGCCCTGCCGGAACCGGGTGAGCAGACTCGTCTTCCCGACCCCCGCCTCACCGCTGAGCAGCACGATCCGCGGCCCGCTCGGCACCGCCTCAGCCGCGGCGGCGGACAGCGTCGCCAGCTCCTGCCCCCGCCCGACGAACACCTCCGGGTTCGCGTCCCACGCCTGCCTACTGGGTAAACTGCGGAGGGTGACGACGTCGGAGATCGACTTGGTCGGCTGAGGTAGCGTGGTGATAGAGCTGCCGCCCGCCGCCGAGGGATTGTTGCTCCACTCGCCCGGCTCCGTGCTCCGCTCGCTCAGCCCGTCCGGCTTTTTCAGCTCGTCCGGCTCTACGTTCTGCTCGCCCGGCGTCGCGCTCCACCCGCCGGCCGCCAGGGAATCCGCAGCCGCCGGGGAATTTGCAGCCGCCGGGGCCCTGCCCTCGTCGAATCGAGGGCCGTGCTCGCGAGGGCCGTGCTCGCGAGGGCCGTGCTCGCCGATCGCCGGTCCGCGGGGCAGGGTGCCCGAGACCTCGCCGCCCCGCAGGGTGCCGGAGACCGCACCGCCGCGCGGGATGCCGGAGATCTCGCCACCGCCGCGCAGGGTGCCGGGCACCGCACCGCCGGAGACCGCACCGCCGCGCGGGGTGCCCGAGACCTCGCCGCCGCGCGGGGTGCCCGAGACCTCGCCGCGGCGCAGGTTGTCCAGGAGCTCGACGCGCTGGGCGAGGATCGCGGACTCCAGTTCGACGAGGGCCGGGCCAGGGTCCAGGCCCAGGTCCTCGGCGAGGATGCCGCGGGCGCGGCGCAGCGCGGCCAGGGCGTCGGCCTGGCGGCCCGTGCTCCACAGGGCGAGGGCGAGCAGCCGCCAGCCCTCCTCGCGCAGCGGGGCCTGGCGGGTCAGCAGCGCCGCCTCCGGGACGGCCTCGGCGGCGCCGCCGGTGCGCAGCGCCACGTCGAGGAGCAGTTCACGGGCGACCATGCGGAGCTCTTCGAGCCGGGCGGCCTCGGGCTGAGCCCAGGACTCCTCGGCGAACTCGGCGTAAGCGCCGCCCTGCCACAGCTCGAGCGCGCCGCGCAGCAGCAGCCTGGCCTGGCCCGGCGCGCCGGCGTGGACCGCGCGGGCGTCGGCGAGCAGGGACTCGAAACGCCAGGCGTCCACGGCGTCGGGCGGCACCCGGATCGCATAGCCGGGCGGCGCGCTGACCAGGAGGCGGGCCGGGGCGCGGCGCTCGCGGCCGGGTTCGAGGACGCGGCGCAGGTTGGACACGTACGCCTGCAGCGACGCGATCGCGCGCGGGGGTGCCTCGCCGCGCCACAGGTCGTCGATCATCCGGTCGACGGAGACGACCTCGCCGCCGGCGGACAGCAGGAGCGCGAGCACGGCGCGCTGGCGGGGGCCGCCGAGGTCGGCCGCACCGCCGTTGACGTCGACCGCGAACGGTCCGAGCACCCGCATCAGCATGACGCGCGTCATCGTAGCCGCCCACAAGCGCCTTCCAAGACCGCTACAAGACAGTCCCCGCACCTTGAATCCACTGCTGAACCGAGCTGATTTGAGGAGCGACCGATATGACCACCACCGTCGAGCGTCCGTGGGTCCAGGAGATGATCGTCGTGCACCGCGTGTTCCGGCGCGAGTCGCGGCTGCTGCCCGAACTCGTCCGGGGCGTGCGGCCCGGCGACGTGGAGCGGGCCCGTTTCCTGGCCGGCATGGTCCGCGAGTACGACAAGGGCCTGCACTCGCACCACACCACCGAGGACGCGTTGCTGTGGCCGAAGCTCCTCGCCCGGGTCGACCTCGACGCGGACCTGGTGCTGCGGATGGAGCAACAGCACGACGTCGTCGCCAAGGGGTTGCACACGGTGATGGGCCGCCTCGCCACCTGGGAGCGGGACGCGTCGGCGAGTGCCCGGGACGGGCTCGCCGAGGCGATGGACGAGCACCGCCGGGACCTGCTCGTGCACCTCGACGAGGAGGAGCGCTCGGTGCTGCCGCTGGTGTCGGAGCACATCACGGTCGCGGAGTGGGCGGAGCTCGGCGAGACGGGGCGGTCGCACACGCCGAAGGACAAGCTGCTGTTCATGCTGGGCGCGCTGCTGGAGGAGGCGACGCCGGACGAGACGGCGCGGTTCCTGTCGCACCTGCCCGTGCCGGCGCGGATCCTGTGGCGCACGGTGGGCCGCCGCCAGTATGCGAAGCAGATGCGGAAGGTCCGCGCCGGGCTGCGTTAGTTCGAGGTGTACCCAGGGATCTCCTGCGAGCCGTCGGCGGTCTCGACGCGGTCGACCTCGCCGTCGAAGTCGTCGTCGTGGTAGATCAGGTCGATCCGGCCGTCGTGGTCCTGGTCGTAGGCGACCTGGTCGATGAGGCCGTCGCCGTTGGTGTCCCACATGGCGATGTCGGTCACACCGTCGTGGTTCTCGTCGGCGAGCAGGACGTCGGCGATGCCGTCACCGTCGCTGTCGTAGCCGGCGGTCTGCAGCCCTTCGGTGGACGGCGGCGCCTGCGAGCCGGTGTCGGACCCGGTGTCGCCGGTCGCGGCGGCGGGTTCGAGACCGGCCTCCACGCCGTGTTCGGCGCCGAACACGGCGTGCGGGTCGGCGAAGTCGGACACGCTGAGGTCGTCTGGATCGAAGTCCGCACCGAAGTCGGACTGCAGGCCGAAGTCGCTCATGCGTGTCACCTTTCCAGCACCGGCGAGCCCGGCGCCACCCGGGACACGTGCGGGTGGGTGTGCGAAGACCCGGCGGCGCCGGACTCCCTACGACGACCGGTCCGCCGGTCCATCAGGTCGCGCGTCGCCTGCGGCGGAAGCGCTGTCGATGGCCAGGTTCGCTCGGCGCATGCCGTACACGAAGTAGAGCACCAGACCGGCGGCCATCCAGATCAGGAACCGCGCCCACGTGATCACCGGCAGGTTGAGCATCAGCCACACGCTGGCCAGGACGCTCAACGCCGGCAGCCACGGCACCCCCGGCACCCGGAACGCCCGCGGCAGGTCGGGCCGGGTCCTGCGCAGGACGACGACGCCGATCGACACGACCACGAACGCGAACAGCGTCCCGATGCTGGTCAGCTCGGAGAGCTCGGACAGCGGCACGAACGCGGCGAGCACCGCGACGACGACCCCGGTGATGGTCGACATGACCCACGGCGTGCCGTACCGCGGGTGCACACGCGCGAGGACCGGCGGCAGCAGCCCGTCGCGGGCCATCGCGAACGTCACCCGGGACTGCCCGAGCAGCAGCACCAGGATGACCGAGGTGATGCCGCACACAGCGCCGAGGGAGATGATGTCGGCGGCCCAGCCCTGCCCGACGAGGTCGAAGGCCTTGGCGAGCGGCGCGGCGGTGTCGAGCTGTTCGAAGGGGACCATGCCCGTGACGACGAAGGCGGTCGCCATGTACAGCACGCCGCAGATGATGAGCGAGCCGATGATGCCCCACGGGACGTCCCGCTGCGGGTTGCGGGTCTCCTCGGCGGTGGTGGCGACGACGTCGAAGCCGATGTAGGCGAAGAACACGATGGACGCGGCGGCGACGATGCCGAACCAGCCGAAGTGCTGCGGGGTGATCCCGGCGAGGACCTGCAGCAGCGGCGCGTCGCCGCCGCCGGCCTTCTCCGAGGGCGTAGCGGCGGGGATGAACGGCGTGTAGTTGGCGGCCTTGATGAAGAACAGCCCGAGGCCGATGACGAACACGACGACGGCGACCTTGACGACGACCAGGACGCCGGTGACGCGGCCGGACAGCTTCGCGCCCATGATCGACACGATGGTGAGGGCGGCGACGATGAACGCGGCGCCGAGGTCGGGCCGTGCCGCGTCGCCGGCCAGCCAGGTGGGCAGGTCGAAGAGCTCCTGCAGGTAGGCTGACCAGCCGCGGGAGACGACGGCGGCGCCGAGCGCGAGCTCCAGGCACAGGTCCCAGCCGATGATCCAGGCGACGAACTGCCCGAGGGTGGCGTACGAGAACGTGTAGGCGGAGCCGGCCACCGGCACGCTGGAGGCGAACTCGGCGTAGCAGAGGGCGGCGAGGGCGCACACGATGCCGGCCAGGGCGAAGGACAGCACGATCGCGGGGCCGGCGTTGCGGGCGGCCTGCTGGCCGGTCAGGACGAAGATCCCCGTGCCGATGATGACGCCCACCCCGAAGACGGTGAGGTGGAAAGCCGACAGGTTCTTGCGCAGTCCTCTGCCCGGTTCGTCCGTGTCCCGCAGTGACTGTTCGATCGACTTGGTGCGGAATATCGACATCGGTGCACCTCCTAGGCCCTCAGACCCGACATGCCCGGAGGATCTGGGTTCTACACGCCGCCGCCCGCACCTAGTACAGTTAAAACCTACCGGGTAGATAGAAATTAGGGGTTGCTATGCGAACCACAGTGGTCGTGGGCGGAGGCTGTAGCGGCGCGCTGACGACGATCCATGTCAGCGCACCCGAGGAGCGCGTCGTGCTCGTCGACCCGGCGCCGGCGGACGCGCTCGGTCGCGGCGCGGCCTACCGGACCACCGACCCGACGCATCTGCTCAACTCGCGGGCGGCGGCGATGAGCGCCCTCGCCGACGCGCCCACCGACTTCGTCGACTGGTGCCGGGAGCAGGGGCTCTCCATCGGCCCGGCGGACTTCGCGCCCCGTGCGGTCTTCGGCGGCTACCTGCACGACCGGCTGGGGACCGCCGACTTCGAGCACGTGCGCGGCGTGGCGATCCGCCTGGTCGCCCACCAGGACGAGGTGCGGGTGGTCCTGCGCGGCGGGGAGGCGGTGGCCGCCGACCGGGTCGTGCTCGCCCTCGGCCATGGCGCCCCGGCCGGTCCGCTGTCGATCACGTCGGCGGTACGGACGCATCCCTACTATGTGGGAAACCCGTGGACGCCAGGCGCGCTGGACCGGGTGCCGGGCGACGTGCCGGTGCTGCTGATCGGCACCGGCCTCACCGCCCTCGATGTGGCGATGTCGCTGAGCAACCGGGGGCGCCGGGCGCCGCTGCACGCGGTGTCGCGCCGCGGGCTGCTCCCCCAGTCGCATCTGGAGATCCAGCCGAGGGCCGTCGGGACGTTCGCCTACGACGGCAGCGACGCCCGTGGGTTGCTGCGCGCGGTCCGGCGGTACGCGGCGACCGAACCCGACTGGCGCTGCGCGGTGGACACCCTGCGGCCCCAGATCGACCGGCTGTGGTGGCAGCTGTCGGTGGACGCCCGGCGCAGGTTCCTGCAGCACGTCGCGGCGTACTGGGAGGTCCACCGGCACCGGATGGCGCCGACGGTCGCCTCGCGGGTGGCGGCGCTGCGCGACAGCGGCGCCCTCTTCACCCACGCGGCGGCGATCCACTCCATCCGCCGCGGTGAGCGTGGGTTCGTCGTCACGCTGCGGTTCAGGCACAAGGACGAGAGCTGGCCGGTCGGCGCGATCGTCAACTGCACCGGCCCCGGCGGCGCGGCCACCAGCACCCTGGGCAGGGCGCTGCTGGACGACGGCCTGGCCCGCCGCGACCCGACCGGCACCGGCCTGGACGTCGACGGCCGTGGCCGGCTCATCGGGCGCGACGGCGAGCCGGACGACCGCATCCTTGCGATCGGCCCGACCCGCCGGGGCGCCTGGTGGGAGACGACGGCCGTGCCGGAGATCAGAACCCAGGCCGCCGCGCTGGCTCGAGTGCCGGTGGCTGCTTGATCGTCATCACGTGCTCGACGAGGGCGATGAGCACGCCCTTGATCGAGCGCCGGTCCCGGGCGTCGCAGAGCACGACCGGCACGTCCGGGTCGAGGTCCAGGGCCTTGCGGACCGCTTCCGCGGTGTGCTTCTGCACGCCGTCGAAGCAGTTGACGGCGACCAGGAACGGCGTGTTGCGCCGCTCGAAGTAGTCCACCGACGGGAAGCAGTCGGTGAGCCGCCGGGTGTCGGCGAGCACGACCGCGCCCAGCGCGCCCAGCGCGAGCTCGTCCCACAGGAACCAGAATCGGTCCTGCCCGGGGGTACCGAAGAGGTAGAGCACGATGTCGTCGTTGATGCTGATCCGGCCGAAGTCCATCGCCACCGTCGTGGTGGTCTTGCCCTCCACGCCGTTGACGTCGTCGATGCCGACGCCGGCGTTGGTGAGCACCTCCTCCGTCTGGAGGGGACGGATCTCGCTGACCGCGCTGACCAGCGTGGTCTTGCCGACGCCGAACCCCCCGGCGATGAGGATCTTCACCGCCAGCGGGATGTGCCCGTCAGAGCGATCGGAGACCATTGACAACCGCCTTGAGGATGCGATCGTCGGGCCGCTGCGGCCCGACGGACTGTTCGTACACCGGTTCGTGCATCTCGATCAGACCCTGCTGGAGCAGGTCGCCCAGCAGCACGCGCACCACGCCGAGCGCGAGATCGAGGTGTGAGGCGAGTTCCGCGACCGTGACCGGCTCGCGGGTGCGGGCCAGGATCGCGTAGTGCTCGGGCTGCAGGTGCCGTGGCCCGGCACCGTCGGAGGCGTTGACGACGAACGCCACCAGGTCGAAGCCGCCGACGACGGGTTTGGCCCGCCCTCCGGTCACGGCGTAGGGGCGCACCACCGGCCCGGCGTCGGAGTCGAGCCAGTCGTGCTCACCCCGCGGCATCGGTGGGTGCGCCCGTTCGTGACGGTGCGGTGAGGTACTGCCCGACCCGGGTCACCAGCATCGCCATCTCGTAGGCGATCACGCCGATGTCGGAGTCCGCCGCGCTCAGCACCGCCAGGCAGGCACCTTGCCCCGCGGCGGTGACGAACAGGAACGCGTCGTCCATCTCCACGATCGTCTGCCGGACGGCACCGCCGTTGAAGTGCCGGCCGGCGCTGCGGGCCAGGCTCTGAAACCCTGAAGCCACCGCCGACAGGTGCTCGGCGTCGTCGCGGCCGAGACCCGTGGACGCGCCCATGAGCAGCCCGTCGGCGGAGAGCACCACGGCGTGCTGCGCCGACTCGACCCGATCGACGAGATCGTCGAGGAGCCAGTCGAGCTTGCCGGTGCGACTCGTCGATTGTGCCACCTATGCGTCCCTTTCCAGTGTGGGTTGATCGTCGGTGAGCGCCGCTTCCCGGCGCCCCCGGGTGAACCCTGCCTGCAGCGACGTCATCATCGCGCGGGTCTGCTCCGGCGACCTGACACCCGTCGCGGTGGCGGCCGCGAACTGGGCCGCCGGCACGCCGTCGACCGTGTGCTCGTCCTCCGGCCGCTCCCGCAGCTGCGGGGCAAGGCTCGCCTGCCGGCGCCGTTTTGGCAACCCGTCATCGGTCAGATCTTCCGGTTCTGGTTGCCGCGGGTGTACCGGTTCCGCGGGCTCCCGCGGTGGCGGCAATGACGGCAGCACCTCCGCCTCGATGTCGGGCCGGCGGTGAGACCCGCGGGTCTGCGCCGGCACCATCTCCAGCACGTCGGCGACGACCCGTTCGGCCGGCTCGACGGCGTGCTCCGACGCGGACCCGTCCAGTTCGGCCGCCCGCCCTGCAGCCGACCCGGAAGCCGGCCCGGTGGCCAGCCCAGGAACCAGCCCGGTGGCCAGCTCTGAGGCCAGTTCTGAGGCCAGCTCTGAGGCCAGCTCGGACGGTGTCGACGCGGTCAGCTCCGGCGTCGCGCCGGCGATCAGGTGCGGCGGGATCAGCACGACCGCGGTCACGCCACCGTACGGCGAGGACCGCAGCGTGACCCGGACGCCGTGGCGGGCCGCGAGCAGCGCCACCACGAACAGGCCCAGCCGGGCGCTGTTGGCCGGGTCGAAGTCCGGCGGGTGCAGCAGCCGCTGGTTGGCCTCGTCGATCGCCTCGGGGGCCATGCCGAGACCGCGGTCCTCGATCTCGATCGCGAAGCCGTTCGGCACCAGCTGCCCGCTGATCTGCACCCGGGTGTGCGGCGGCGAGTACGACGTCGCGTTCTCGATGACCTCGGCGAGGAGGTGGATGACGTCGGCGACGGCCCGGCCGACCAGCGACGCCTCGGGCAGCGTGAGGAAGCCGACCCGTGCGTAGTCCTCGACCTCGGAGACCGCGCCGCGGACCACGTCGACCATCGGCACCGGGTTGCGCCAGCCGCGGCCCGGTGTCGCGCCGGCCAGGATGACCAGGTCCTCGGCGTGCCGGCGCATGCGGGTCGCGAGGTGGTCGACCCGGAACAGGTCCTCCAGCTCCTCCGGGTCGCCGGTGCGCCGCTCCATGCGGTCCAGCAGTGCCAGCTGCCGGTGCAGCAGCGTCTGGCTGCGGCGGGCGATGTTGAGGAAGACCTCGTTGAGGCCGCGCCGCAGCTGCGCCTCGTGCGCCGCGGACTCGATGGCGGTGCGCTGCACGGCGCTGAACGCGTTGCCCACCTTGCCGATCTCGTCCGTGCCGTATTCCAGCGGTGGCGCCGCCTCCGCCAGGTCGAACTCCTCGCCGCGTCGCAGCCGGCCGACGAGTGCGGGCAGCCGCTGGTCGGCGAGGCTCTGCGCGTCCTGCCGCAGGCCCGTCAGCCGGTTGATCAGCGACCGGCCGATCCGGATCGACAGGATGACCGAGACCGCGATCGCGAGCAGCCCCAGGACCGCGGCGAGGACCAGCCGCACGATGATGCCGACGGCGACCGGCTCGGCCCGCACGAGGATGGTGTCGCCGTACTGCAGGTCCAGCTTGCGCAGCTGCTCGGCGAGTTTGTCGTAGGCGTCCCGCCAGACGGCGATGTCGACCGGGACGGCCCCGTTCGGCTTCGCCTCGGAGATGATCTTGTTCTCGAAGTCGGTCAGCTTCTGGTGCGGGTCGCCGGCGACGATGTCCCGGTACGTCTGCTGCACCGCCGCGGGCAGCTCCGCCGACTGTTCCGCGTACGCGTTGCGCTTCGCGCCGATCATCGCGATCAGGTCGGCGGCCTCGGTGCGGATGAACTTGCCCGCCGCGGCGGCGCCGTTGACCAGCGAGTCCTCCCGGGCGAGCAGCTCCCGGGCCCGGCTCATCGCGATGTTGGTGCGGGCGTCCTTGCCCAGCTGCGCGTCACCGACGCCGGGCAGCGAGTTGTACCACCGGTAGATCGCGTCGATCGGGCCGTTGTAGATCTCCATCGCGCCGGACCGGTCGACCTGCCCGAGCGAGATCCCCGACCGTCCCGACACGATCCCGTCGAGCGCCACCATGATCTCGCCGAGGCGGCCCTTGGCGGCCTCGGGCATCGCCTCCCGGGTCTCGGCCTTGGACGCGAGGGTCCGGAAGTTGCCGAGGGCGGCGTCGGTCTTACGCCGCTGCTCGGCCAGCAGCGCCGCCTCCGGCTTCCCCTCGGCCCGGCCGGACCCCAGGTACACCAGCGACAGCTTCCGCTCCCGCTGCAGCTCGACCGTCACCGTCTCGGCCGGCTCGGCGGCCAGCTCGTAGTAGGTCTGGGCGTCGAACAGCTCGACCACGGCGCTGGACGTCAGGCTGGTCGCGAAGATCCACAGCACGACGAGCGACAGCAGTGGCGGGAGCAGCAGGGTGACGATCTTGGCGCGGATCGACCACGTGCGGATTCTCCACGTGCGGGACTTCATGTGATCCTCGTGGGTCGCGTCGACAGGGGGGTGGCGCGTCTCGGGCATGATACGGACACACAGGCGGGGAAGTCACCAACAAGGTCGTCGCCGTCCCAAACCCGGCCGGCCCTCGGGGCGCGGATCTCCCCCGGGATCTCCTCCCGGGACTCCCCCAAGGTCCGGTGTGCTTCCCCACCTCCCGGGCAGGGCGCCCCCCATGCGAGGTGGACGGTGGGTGTTCGCGATCGGCGCCTGGACCATGTGCACGGCGGCACTGAGCGCGTTCGGCATCGGCAAGGTGGACGCCGTCCGGTCGGCGCTGCTGGCCGCCACGGACGGTGACCGCTCCGCCGCCGCCCCCACCGCTTCCCCGTCCCCGTCACCGTCACCGGGCTCCGCCCGGGTCCTGCGCACCCCGGGCGGCGACATCGTCGCCCGCTGCGACGCTGGCATGGCCTGGGCCGACTACCTCAGGCCGGCGCTCGACTTCCACGTCGAGGACGCCCAGCCAGGGCCCGCCGTCGAATACCGGGTGACGTTCAAGACCGACGGCCGGGAGGTCCGCGTCGTCGTGCGCTGCGACCCGTCGCTGACCCCGACCGCCGACGTGACCCTCGGCTGACGGGTCACAGGTAGAGGCCCACCCGGGGCGGTTCGTCGTCGGTGACGGTGAGGCGCGGGGAGCCGTCACGCAACGCGTACAGCTCGGCGAGCGTCGCGCCGTCCGGGCCGATGCCCACCGGGGTGCCGAGCCAGGCCACGGCCTCGGTGAACGGCAGCGGCGCCACGTGCAGCTGGGCCAGGCAGCGGCCGGGACGCACCACGGCCGGGTGCAGTTGCGCGACGTCCTCGTTGGTGGTGATCGCGACCAGCACGTCGCGGCCCTGGCCGAGCAGGCCGTCGGTGAGGTTGAGCAGCCGCGACAGCGCCTGGCCGGTGGCCTGCTTGGCCTCGCCGCGGATCAGCTCGTCGCAGTCCTCGAGCAGCAGCAGCCGCCATTTCGGGGCGCGGTCGTCGTCCTCGCCGAGGGCGGTGTCCATGAGGTACGCGGGGTCGGCGAACAACCGCTCCGGGTCGAGCACGCAGTCGACCTGGCACCAGTCGCGCCACTGCTTCGCCAGGGTCCGCAGCAGTGTGGTCTTGCCGGTGCCGGGCGGGCCGTGCAGCAGGATCATCCGGCCGGTGACCTGCTCGGCGGTCGTCGCCATCAGGCGGTCGAGGGCCTCGGCGGTCTTCGTGGCGTAGTTGCCGCGCACCGCGTCCCACGGCTCCGCGGTGATCCGGCGCGGGGTGCGCTGCGGGCCGTGCTTGCCGGAGTGCCAGAAGCCGATCGACACGGACTCGTCGGCGGGCGGCGGCGGCTCGGTGGCCCCGTCGACGGCGCCGGCGATGACGCTGTCGGCGAGGTCCGCGGTGACGGCGGTGACGGTGACGTTGGCCCGGCGGCCGTGCTTCCAGCGGGTGGCGCGCAGCGTCCAGCCGTCGCCGGCGGCGAGCGTGCAGACGTCGTCGTCGTCGAACGCCTCGCGCAGGACGGTGGCGCCCTCCGGCAGGAGGGTCGCCTCGCGGCGGAGGTTGGACAGGTGGCGGGTGCGGGCGTAGGGCTGGCTGCCGGCGACGAACGCCGACAGCGCGAGGAGGTCGAGGACGTCGATCACGCTGTCCGCGTCGTCCACGGCGGCCGCGATCGGCAGTGCGGTGGTGGGATCGACGTGGGTCACGCACACAAGGATCAGGCCCGCGCGGCCTGGAGTACACCAATTTTCGCGGCGGCCAGCGCCAGGTCGCGGTCGCGGATGGCGGCGCAGCGCTGGGCGGTCGCGGCGGCCTCCGGCAGGGGCGCGCCGGCGAGCTGGGCGAGGACGAAGCCGGCGACGTACGCGGACCTGTTCCGGGGCGCGGGCGCCGCCGACGTGTGGACCGTGTCCGCGTCCTGGCCGATCACGACCGCCCCGTCGGCGTCGAGCGTGACGGCGACGACGGCGGCGGCGGTCGAGCGCAGGAGCATGCCGCGGGCCGCGACGACGGCGGCGGCGTTGGTACCGTCGACGACCCCACTGACGGTGTCGAGCGTGGGCGTGACGAGATCCGGCCCGAGGTGCGCCCACGGCGCGAGGTCCAGCGCGTCCACGGCCAGGAGCGGCACGTCGAGGCGGCGGCCGGCGAGCAGCGCCCGGACGGCGGGGCCGAGGGTGCCGGCGCCCAGGTCGCACACGACGACCGCCTCCGGGCGCTCGGCGAGGGACTCGTCCAGCCGTTGCAGGAGCGTCTCGGCCGCCGGGCCGTCGAGGGCGCCCGTGTCGCCGTCGTCGAAGCGGGCGAGGACCTGGCCCGAGGCCACGACGCGCCGTTTGGTGACGGTACGCCGGCCGACCGCGACGACCAGGCGGTCCACGGCGCCGCCGTCCCACACCCGCGACCGCAGCGTGGCGCCCGCGTCGTCGTCGCCGGTCGCGCCGACGACGGTGGTCCTCGCGCCCAGCGCGGCGAACGCGCCGGCGAGGGCCGCGGCGCCGCCGGCGACCTCGCGGGTCGCGTCGAGCGTGATGACGGGGACGGGGGCCTCCCGGCTCATCCGGGTCGGGGTGCCGGACAGCCAGCAGTCGAGCACGGCGTCTCCGACGACGAGCACGGGACGGTCATGCCAGCGGGCGGCGAGCTCGGCGAATCTCACGCCCAATGCCTACCCGGCGCTAAACGGAACATTCTGCGACATCACAACATTGCCTGCGACAATCACAGGATCGAACGCGCAGACGTGGCGATGATCGGTGGGGGCATGGCCGGCCTGTCCCTCGCCGCCGAGCTCGCCGAGCTTGATGGCCGGCTGGTCGCACGGGCGGAGGCCGCGGGCGGCCACCGCGAGCCGTTGCGGATCGTGGTGCTCGAACGGGAGAACCAGTTCGGCTACCACACGACCGGGCGGTCCGTGGCGGCCTTCCTGGAGAGTTACGGCTCGCCGGAGGTGCGGGCGCTGACCCGGGCGTCGCGGACGATCCTCGACGCGCTCGGCGCCGAGTCCGGCACCCCGCTGCTGCGGGCGCGGCCGCTCGTCTGGGTCGCCCGCGAGGATCAGCTCCCCGCGATGAACGCGCTGCTGACGGCCAACCCGTCGCTGCGCGGCACGGATGTGGCGGGCGCGCAGACGCTCTGCCCGGCGCTGCGCACGTCGGCGGTGGCGCGGGCGGCGGTCGAGCGGACCGCGCAGGACATCGACGTCGACGCGCTGCAGCAGCTGTACCGCAGGCGCGCCGCCGACGCCGGGGTGGTGCTGCGCACCGCGATCGGCCTGGAAGCCGGCGAGTGGACCGGACACGGCTGGCGGCTCACGACCGACCGCGGCGACCTCGAAGCGGGACGGGTCGTCAACGCGGCCGGCGCGTGGGCGGACGCCGTCGCGGGCCGGCTCGGGGTGACCACCGCCGGGTTGCGGCCGATGCGGCGGACCGTGGCCATCGTCTCCATCGAAGGGGTCGCGCCGAACTGGCCGCTGGTCCACGACGTCGGCGACGAGTTCTACTTCCGTCCCGAGAGCGGCGGGCTGCTGGTGTCGCCGTGCGACGAGACGCCATCGCCGCCGGTCGACGCGGTCGCGGCCCCCGAGGACGTGGCGCTCGCGGTCGAGCGGGTCGCCGCGGCGACCACCCTGGAGCTGCGGCGGGTGCGCACGAGCTGGGCGGGGCTGCGGACGTTCGCGGCCGACCGGAACCCTGTCGCCGGGCCGGATCCGGTGCAGGAGGGGTTCTACTGGTTCGCGGGACAGGGCGGCTCCGGCATCCAGACGGCGCCGGCGCTGGCCCGGCTGGGCGCGGCCGAGCTGCTCGGCGAGCCCTTCGAGATCCCCGGCCTGCGGCGCGGGTCGCTGCATCCCCGTTAGGCGGGCTTTGCTGAGCTGTTCGCCTTCCGGGGCGGCGCGGGTCGCTGCATCCCCGTTAGGCGGGCCTGCTGAGCTGTTCGCCTTCCGGGGCGGTGCGCCGGGCGCTCGCCAGGCCGGCCACCGTCGACGGGTCGCGGAGCAGGGCCTGCTCGGCGTCGTCGACGAACGCGAGGTCCGCCTCGACGTGCCGGGTCGCCGCGGACAGCAGCAGCCCGACGACCGCGTCGGCCGCCTTGCGCCGCAGGCCGTCGAGGTTGCGCAGCTCGCGCATGAGATAGGTGCGCTGCTGGCCGAGGACGGTGCGCACGATCTCCGGGTCGCCGGAGCGGGCCGCCGCCGTCACCTTGAGGAAGAAGTCGTCGCGGAAGCCGCCGCTGCGGGGGCTCGCCTCGTCGAGCCAGCGGCGCAGCTCGCCGCGGCCGGTGTCGGTGATCTCGTAGACGACCCGGTCGGGCTTGACCGCCTGGGCGTGCCGCTCGGAGCTGACCATGCCGTCGCGGGAGAGCCGGTCGAGGATCTGATACAGGTGGCCGATGTTCAGCGGGCCCCACTGCGGGCCGACCGCGGTCTCGAAGGCGCTCTTCAGCTCGTAGCCGTAGCTGGGGCCGTGCGACAGCAGCGACAGCACCGCGTGATGGATCGGCATGTGCGGAAGCCTACCCGCCCCTTGCATTGTCGCAATGCATTGCGACAGAGTAGGGCCATGACCGCACCGTCCACCGGCGCCGCCCTGACCGTCACGGGTCTGACGAAACGGTTCCACACCGGGGAGCAGGACATCGTCGCCGCCGACGAGCTGACCCTCGACATCGAGGCGGGGTCCTTCACCGCGGTCACCGGGCCGAGCGGCTCGGGCAAGTCGACGCTGCTGCACCTGGTCGGCGCGATCGAGACCGCCGACGCGGGCACGATCGTGGTCGACGGTGTCGAGGTCACCGCGCTGCGGCGGCGCAGGCTCAGCGAATACCGGCGCACCGTCGGCTTCGTGTTCCAGCGGTACCACCTGCTGCCCGCCCTCACCGCACTGGACAACGTGATCGCGCCGGTGCTGCCGTTCCGCGTCGGCTTCGACAAGCAGGAGCGCGCCCGGGAGCTGCTCGGGGCGGTCGGCCTCGGCGGGCGCGAGCGGGCCCTGCCGGCCCAGTTGTCCGGCGGTCAGCAGCAGCGGGTCGCGATCGCCCGGGCGCTGATCGGGTCGCCGAAGCTGCTGCTCGCGGACGAGCCGACCGGCAACCTCGACTCCGCCAACGGCACCCAGATCCTGGACCTGCTGCTCGACCTGCGGGAGGCGCGCGGCATGACGGTGCTGCTCGCCACCCACGAGCAGCAGATCGCCGCCCGCTGCGACCGGCTGCTCCGGCTCACCGACGGCCGGCTCACCGACGACATCGACCTGACCGCCGGCGAGGACCCGGCCTCGACGCTCGCCCGCGCCACGCAGCTGCGGCTTTAGTCTGATTCAACCCCTTTGCGCGGGTACGATCAACGCTACGTGCTTGCGGGTCGGGGGTGGGAATGCCGCAACTCGATCTCGGCGTGCTCGCGCAGCCCGAACGGCTCGCTGCACTCCAACGTGCGCAGATGCTGCTCGCCTCGTCGTCGGCGCCGGTCGACGGCCTGGTCCGGCTCGCCGCCCGCGCCGTCGTCGCGCCGGTCGGCCTGCTGACCCTCGTCGACGACGAGCGGATGCACATCGTCGGCCGGCACGGGCTGCCGCCGGACCTCGACCGTGTCCACGCGGAGCCGGCGACCAGCTCCTTCTGCCAGTACGTGGTGACCGAGAACGCGCCGCTGGTCATCAGCGACGCCCGGGACCATCCGGCGCTGCGCGACCTCGGCGCCGTGCAGGTCCGGGGCGTCACGGCGTACCTCGGCCAGCCCGTCCACGACCTGCACGGCCACACCCTCGGCGCGGTGTGCGTCACCGACTCCGTGCCGCGGCACTGGACCGAGGACGACATCGCCGCCGTGGCCGAGTGCGCCACGATGCTCGAGGTCATGCTCAGCGCCGAGACCAGCCGCCACGACATCGCGCTCGCCGCCGCCGAGACCGACGCCGTGCTGGAGACCGCCCTGGAGGCGTTCGTCGGCATCGAGCTGACCGGCGAGATCACGCGCTGGAACCGGGCGGCCGAGCGGACCTTCGGCTGGTCGGCGACGGAGGCGATCGGCAAGCAGGTGGACGAGCTGATCATCCCCGAGCGCTTCCGGGCCGCCCACCGGGCCGGGCTGACCAGGCTCGCGCGGGGCGGCGTACCGAAGCTGATCGGGCAACGGCTCCAGCTCTACGCGATCAACCGGGCCGGCGACGAGTTCCCGGTCGAGCTCACCCTCAACGTCGTGGAGGGACCGACCGGGCGGCACGCCCACGCGTTCGTCTACGACATCAGCGAACGCGTCACCGCCGAGCGGCAGCTCGCCCGTGAGCGCCACTTCCTCAGCGCCCTGCTCGACAACCTCGACGCCGGTGTGGTCGCCTGCGACGAACGCGGCCGGATGATCCTGTTCAACAGCGCCATGCGGGAGATCGCCGGCGGCGAGACCGGCTCGCTCTCCGAGGACGTCCCCCTCATGCGGGCGTTCCACGGTGAGCACGTCCGCGAGGCCGAGGTCGTCATCCACCTGCCCGGGCGCCCCCGGCGCAGCTTCACGGCCAACGCGCAGCCGATCCGCGACAGCGACGGCACCCGGCTCGGCGCGGTCGCGGCCCTGCACGAGGTCACCGACCGGCGCCGGGCGGAGCGGCTCATCGAGTGCGAGCTCGCGGTCTCCCGCATCCTGGAGCAGGCGCCCACCATCGAGGACGCGGGGCCCGACCTGCTCGGCACCGTCGCCCGGACCCTGCAGTGGCCGCACAGCGAGCTGTGGCTGGTCGACAAGGTCGGCAACGTCCTGCGCAACGCGGCCATGTGGACCGAACCCGGCTACGTCATCCCCGAGCCCGGCCCGCTCGCCCCCGGCGTCGGCGTCTCCGGCGTCGCCTGGGAGACCGGCCAGCCGACCTGGATCCCCGACATCTCCGCGACCGCGAGCAGGCTCAACGTGCCGTCGCTGGCCCGGCACGGCCTGCGGGTCGGTCTCGCCGTGCCCATCCGCGACGGCGGCGGGGTCACCGGCACGCTGAGCTTCTTCGGCGACGCCGCCGAGGAGCCCGAGCAGTCCCTCATCGCGCTGCTGTCCGGGATCGCCGCGCACGTCGGGCAGTTCCTGGAGCGCCGCCGCGCCGAGGACCTGGCCCGGCAGCTGGCCCGCACCAAGGACGAGTTCATCTCGCTGGTCGGTCACGAGCTGCGCACGCCGCTGACGTCGATCTCCTCGTACACCGAGCTGCTGCTGCACGACAACGACGACGAGACGACCCGGTCGCAGTTCCTGGCGGTGATCGCCCGCAACGCGGAGAACCTCCGGGCGATCATCGACGACCTGCTGGACCTGGCCGGCCTGGAGAGCGGCTACGTCTCCCTCGTCGAGCGGCCCCTGGACTTCGCCGAGGTCGTCGGCGCCTCCGCGGCCGTGGGCACCCGCGCGGCCACCGAGAAGGACATCGACATGCGGGTCACGCTGCCGGACGGCCCTGCGCCCGTCGCCGGCGACCAGCCGCGGCTGCGCAAGGTCGTCGACCACCTCGTCACCAACGCGGTGAAGTTCACACCGGCCGGCGGCCGGGTCGACATCGAGCTGGTCCGCGACCGGGCCGGGGTCGACCTGCGCGTCACCGACACCGGGGTCGGCATCCCCGAGGAGGAACGCTCCCGGCTGTTCGAACGCTTCTTCCGCGGCTCCAACATCCGCAGCCTCGGCGTGCCCGGCACCGGCCTGGGCCTGGCCATCAGCCGCACCGTCATCGAACGGCACGGTGGCACGATCACCGTCACCGACCACGGTGAGAAACCCGGCACCACGTTCCTCGTCAGGTTGCCGTCGCTCTAGAGCGAGGCACAATGGTTGCTGATGCGACTCCGACGCCTGACCCTGCTGTTCGTGGCGAGCGCCCTGGTGCTCGCCGGCTGTGGCGACTCCGCTCCGTCCTGGAAGGACCCAGGTGGCGGCTCCAGCGGCGGCGCGGCCGCCGGCACCGTCAAGGTGAGCACCCCCACGGACGGCGCGCGCGATGTGTCGACGGCCACGTCCGTCGTGTTCTCGTCCTCTTCTCCTGACGCCAAGGTCACACTGCAGGACGCCTCGGGCGCCGCGGTCGAGGGCGCTCCCGCCCCCGCTTCCGGTGGCGCTCCGCCCTCCACCGACGGCACCGTCGAGTGGATGCCTGCCAAGCAGCTGAAGTACGCCACCGAGTACACGGCGACGGTGACCGCCGGCAGCGCCAGGTCCACGGTGAAGTTCACCACCATGGCCAAGCCGTCCGGCCTCGTGCGGACCTCCAGCCAGATCGGCGACGGCCAGGTCGTCGGCGTCGGCATGATGATGATCCTGTCCTTCGGCACCGAAATCCCGAAGGACAAGCGCGCCGGCATCGAGAAGCGCCTGTTCATGACCTCCGACCCGCCACAGGAGGGCAGCTGGAACTGGTACACCTCCAAGGAGGTCCACTACCGCCCCAAGGAGTACTGGCAGGCCGGCACGAAACTCTCCCTGCGCGCCGCCGTCGGCGGTGTCTCCTTCGGCGGCAAGTCCTACGGTGAGAAGGACATCACCGTCGACGCCACGGTGGGCAAGAAGCTCATCATGGAGGTCGACAACGCCACCAAGCAGATGACCGTCACCGAGGACGGCACCGTGCTCAAGACGATGCCCGTCTCCCTGGGCAAGCCCAGCAACCCCTCGGACAGCGGCAACTTCATCGTCATGGTGAAGAACGAGTGGGAGTGGTTCGACTCCTCCACCTACGGCGTCCCGGTCGACTCTCCCGACGGCTACCGCACGAAGGTCGAATACCCGCAGCGGATCACCTGGAGCGGCCAGTACATCCACGCCGCCCCCTGGTCCGTCAAGGACCAGGGCAAACGCAACGTCTCCCACGGCTGCGTCAACATCTCCCTCGACCTCGCGAAATGGCTGTACGGCGTCACCCACATCGGCGACCCCGTCATCGTGAAGGGCACCGAGGAGCGCGTGAAGTACGGTGACGGCTGGACCGACTGGGAGCTCTCCTGGGAGGAGTACCAGAAGGGCAGCGCCCTGTAGCCCCCTGCCGTTGACCCGGCCGTTTTGGCTGGCCGGGTGGGGACCTGGTAACCTGATTCATCGCGCATGGTGACGCGTCCCCTTGCGTCTTCAACGTTTCCAACCCGAGCTAACAAGACGAGGTCTGTCGCGTGGCGAACATCAAGTCCCAGATCAAGCGCAACCGGCAGAACGAGAAGCGCCGCCTGCGCAACAAGTCGGTCAAGTCTTCGCTGAAGACGGCGATCCGGAAGTTCCACGAGGCGACCGCCGCCGGCGACACCGAGACGGCCACCACGCTGCTGCGTGCCGCCTCGCGCAAGCTGGACCAGGCTGCCAGCAAGGGCGTCATCCACAAGAACCAGGCCGCCAACCGCAAGTCGGCGATCACCAAGAAGCTGGGCTCGCTGGCCGCCTGACCGGCCCACCAGCTCATCGCTCCGCGAAAAGCGCCGCCCCGAACCGGGCGGCGCTTTCGCTGTGCCCCGAGCCGGTTCCGCCTGTGCGCTGAACACGCTCCCCGCTGAACTCGCTCCCTGCGCTGAGCTCTCGCCCGGTGCGCTGAGCCCGCTCCACCTCTGCGGCGAGTTGGTTCGCTGACCGTTCCACCGTGCGCGGGACTTCCTGAACACCGATGAGCGCGAACAGCGCCGCCCCCGCCCGGAAGGGCTTTCGCTGTGCCCAGGCCAGTTTCACCTGTGCACTGAGCTCGCCCTGGCGCACTGAGCTCGCCCTGGCGCACTGAGCTCGCTCCACCTGTGCGGCGATGTCGTCGACAGTTCCGCCGCGCGCGCGCGGACTTCCTGAACGCCGATGAGCCGGAGGATCCCGGGCTTCGCGCCCTGGGTTCCTCCGGCTCATCGGCTATGTCCCCCGGGTCCAGCCCGCCCCGGCCGTCAACGAACCGACCGAACCGGGACCCACCCGGGTCAGGTGACGCATCTCCCCCGCTGCTCGAACCACAGCACCAACTGGGCCGTTCCCCCGCGTCACGGAGCGGAGGTACGCGATGTCGCGCTCCTCGCCGGCCCGTCGTCCCGAGGCGTCCCAGGGACCGCCACCGCGACTGTCCGTCAGGCGAAGCGGCCCTGGTTGAACCCCCCGGTCCTCTGCCTGGTCAGGTCCTCGTCGGTGCGCCACGGCCGCTCGGCGTGCCGGCCCGACTGGAACTGCCCGGACGAGAAGTGCCCCGTGTCATCCGCTCGCCGCCGGCCTCCCGGCTGCCGCTGCGCGTGCCGGCCGCCGGTCGCGTCCCGGCCGGTCGCCCGGCCGTTGTCGACAGGTCGCGTCGGCCCGTTCGGGTCGGGCTCGTCGGCGGCCTCGTACCCGTTCCACGCCGCCTGCCCCGCCGCCCAGCCGGTCTGACCACCCCGGCTCGCCGCGGCGCCCCACTGCGCCTGGTCCGCCCAGCCGGTCTCGTCGTCCCAGTCCGCCCACGGGTCGACCGGCTCACCATGCGTCACGTGCCCGTGCCCGTCACCACGCGCGGCATGCTCGTCACCGCCCGAACCCGCCTGCCCTCCGGCAGCGTTGCCCTGAGCGTCGGAGTAGCTCGCCTGCCCGTCGGCGCTGACGTAGCCGACCCGGCCATCCACATACCCCGCCCGGCCGTCGTCATAGTCAGCCTGACCAGCGGCGTAGCTCGACTGACCGTCGGCGTAACCGTTTGCCTGACCCTCCGCGTAGCCTGCCTGACCAGCGGCATAGCTCGCCTGGCCGTCCGCGTGACCGTCTGCCGGGCCGTTGGCGTGCCCACCCGGACCCGCCTGCCCGCCCGTGCCCGGGTGACCGGTGGAGTCCGAGCGTCCCGCGGCGCGGGCGATCCATGCGCCACGGTCGCCCCAGACGGTCTCGTCGCCCCAGTTGGACTGGCTGTCGCGGGCGCCCGGCTGGCCTGTCCAGGCGGCCTCGTTGCCCCAGCCCGCGGCGGTGTCCTCGCCCCATGCCTGCCGGCCTTCACCGGAGGACCCGTGCTCGGCCCGGCCCGGGTGCCCACTCCACGATCCGTCGTTCTGCCGCGCGCTGCGACCCCGGCCGTCACCCGCGTCCTCGGAGCTCCGGTCGTGGCCGTCAGGCGCGTCGGCAGCCCAGCCCGCGGCCGGTGCATACCCGGCTCCTGCCCGGCCGGCGTCCTGTGAGGCTCCCTGCTCCCAGCCCGCCGGGGTCGCACGGTCCCAGCGTTGACCGTCGTCGCCGCGGTCCCACTCCGGCGCGCCGTTGCCACCCTGCGCACTCTGCCAGCCGCGACCGTCGGAGCCGTCCTGCCCAGCCTGCCAACCGCGACCGTCTGAGGCGTCCTGCGCAGCCTGCCAACCGCGACCGTCTGAGGCGTCCTGCGCACTCTGCCAGCCACGACCGTCCGAGGCGTCCTGCCGGCCGTCGTAGCCGTCCTGCCCGCTGTGCCAGCCGCGGCCGTCCGATGCTTCCTCGTCGCGACGCTGCTGGACGTGGCCCTCGTGCTCCCAGCCCGAGCGGGGGTCGTGGTCGCCTGCCTGGCCGGTCCTGTCCCACGCCTCCGTGGCCTGGTCGTCGTGGCCGTGGCGCTGAGCGGTCTGCGCAGCGCGGTCCCAGTGCTGGCCTGCCTCCGCGGGCTGGGTCGACTCGTCCCAGCCGGTGCGGGTCGGCCAGGTGCTGTCGCCGGTCGCCCGGTCCCACGCCTCGTGCTCGCCGGTCCGGCCGTGGCGCCCTTCGCCGCCCTCGTCGGCGCGGACGCGCGACCTGCGGGGGTCCGCGGCACGGTACGCCGGATGCACCCCCGTGTCACCGTCCTGCGGCTCCGGATGGTCGTCGCCGTCGTGGAACGCGGCGTGCGCGCCGCTCTCCCCCGCCCGGACCGCCGCGTGCTGCCCCGAGTCATCGTCCCGGAACGCGCGACCCGAACCCGTGTCGCCATCACGGAACGCACGACCCGAACCCGTGTCACCGTCCCGGAAGGCGCGACCCGAACCAGTGTCACCGTCCCGGAAGGCGCGACCCGAACCCGTGTCACCGTCCCGGAGGGCACGGCCCGAACCAGTGTCACCGTCGCGGAAGGCGCGGCGGGAGGTGGTGTCGGCGGTGGGCTGGGTGGGCGGGGTGTCGCTGGCGGGCGAGATCCCGTATTCGGTGCTGGGCGGTGCCTCCGCCTGGCGGGTGGCGCCGCCCGGGCCGCCGTCACGGGCCGGGACCGAGATCCGGATGACACCGACCTTCTTGCGCTGCGCCGGGGGCTCGCCCACCGCCTGGCGCGTCGCGGTGCGCGTCGCGCCTGCCCCGGCGGCGCTGCCCGAGCCGCCCTGCCGGACGCCGACCGCATTGCCGGTGCCGCTGCCGGAGGGGGCGCCGTTGCCGGCCGGGGCCGCACCAGCGTCACCGGACGAACCAGCACCACCGGACGAACCGAGGCCACCCGGCGAGCCGGCGCGGCCCGAGGTGCCGGCGCCCGAGGTGCCGGCGCCCGAGGTGCCGGCGCCCGAGGTGCCGGCGCCGGAGAAGCTGGACCTGGCGACGCTGCCGGCTGAGGCGCGGCCCGAGCCGGCGGTCGACTCGCCGATGCCGGACTGGTCGCGGCCGGCGCCCGCGGCGCGGGCGGCGGCGCCGGCGCCGGTCCCGGTGGAGCTGCCCGAGCCTCTGGCCATCTCGGCGCGGTCGAGCGCGGTCGTGGTCCGCCGGATGGCGGAGGCCGGCTCGTCGGTGCCGGTGGGGGAATCCACCCGAGTGGATGACGCCCGTTCGGATGAACCCCGGGCGGCGGAACGCGCCTGGGCCCGGACCCGCTTCGAACCTCCGATGGCCAGATCGTTGATCTTGACCATGATCGCGACCACTGCCGGGAGGACGGGGACCGCCCACCAGCTGGCCAACTCGGCGAGTGCGAGCAGCACACCGGCCGCGATCATGCACTCGAACAGCATGAAACTGACGAATCCGCCGATGTGCAGGTGGCGAAGCCGCAGCGCACGCACATACAGCGGCGCCTGTGGGGCGAACCCGTTGCTCGTCGTCATCGTCCTATTCCTCCAGCGCGCGCCGCGACCACTGCGAACACAGCCCGCTCGAGCGCATAGCCGCGGTCGTCCGAGCCACCCTTGACGGCGGCATTGCACTCTGCCGCCACTCGCATGGCATCAACGAGCGCCTCGGCCGTCCAGCCACGGGCTTGGCGCTGTGCGCGTTCGACCTTCCACGGAGGCATTCCCAAATTTCCGGCGAGTTGATATGCGCTGCCCTTGCCCGCGGCGGCCACCCGGGCGACGGTCCGGACGCCGTCGGCGATGGCGTCGGCGATCGGCACGGGGTCGACGCCGACGTGCATCGCCCACCGCAGCGCTTCGAGGGCCGCGGCCGTGTCGCCGACCATGACCGCATCGGCGACGGTGAATCCGGAGACCTCGGCGCGGCCGCGGTAATACTGCGCGACGGTGGCCACGTCGATCCTGCCGCCGGTGTCGGCGACGAGCTGTGAACAGGCCGCGACCAGCTCGCGCAGGTCATTGCCGACGGCGCTCAGGAGGGCCTCTGCGGCGTCCTCGCCGATCTTGCCGCCCTGCCGGCGGATCTCGTTGCGCACGAAGTCGACGCGCTCGCGGTGCTTGCCGATCTTCGCGGCGGGCACGACGTCGGCGCCTGCGGCTTTGAGCCCGTCGGCGAGGGCCTTGCCCTTGGCGCCGCCGGCGTGGGTGACGACGAGGACGACGTCGTCCTCGGGGTCGCGGGCATAGGCGAGCAGCGCCGCGGTGATGTCCTTCTTGGCGTCCTGCCCGCTGTCGACGACCAGCACCCGCCTGCCGCCGAACAGCGACGGGCTCAGCAGCTCGGACAGCTCGCCGGCCAGCAGGTCACCGCCGGGGCGGCGGTGGACCTCGGTGTCGGGGTCGTCGGCGCGGGCGGCGGCGATGGTGTCGGTGACGGCACGGGAGACGAGCAGCTCCTCGTCACCGATCACCAGGCGGAGGCGGGGCAGACCAGAACCAGACACGCCAGTCATCGTGTCACGACCCCCCGACAGAAATTCGCCACGCATCAGCGGGCGGGTGTGGACGGGCCGTGTTCCACGACGGCGAGGTCGCCGTCCGCGTCCCTGATGACGGCGACGTCGCCCTGTTCGTCGGTGCGGGCGACATACGTGCCACCGCGGGCGAGACGGGCGAGGACCACCGGGCTGGGGTGGCCGTAGTCGTTGCCGGTGCCGACGCTGACCAGGGCGATCCTCGGCGCGACCGCGTCCAGGAACGCGGGGTCCTGATAGGCGGAGCCGTGGTGGGCGACCTTGAGCACGTCGGCGCGCAGGGGCGCGTTGTGCAGGCTGAGCTGCTCCTCGGTCTCGGCGTCGCCGGTGAACAGCATCCGGATCCCGGCGACGGTGACGGCGACGACCAGCGAGTTGTTGTTGACGTCGGATCTGGTGCCGGTCACCTGCCGGTCCGGTCCCAGGACGGTCAGCCCGGCCTCGCCGACGGTGAAGGTGGTGCCGGCCGGGGCGTCGAGGGTGGCGACGCCCCGGTCGAGGACGGCCCGGCGACCGGCGGCCGGCTCGGCGAACGGGGGCAGGAGCAGCCGGTCGACGCGGCGGCGGCGCAGGACGCCGTCGAGGCCGCCGATGTGGTCGACGTGGAAGTGGCTGATGATCAGCAGTGAGACCCGCTCCACGCCGAGGTCGCGCAGGCAGCGGTCGACGGGGTCGGCCTGGGGGCCGGCGTCGATGACGATGGCGTCGCCGCCGCCGCCGGACACGACGACCGCGTCGCCCTGGCCGACGTCGCAGGCCACGACGATCCAGCCCGGCGGCGGCCAGCCGCCGGTGAACGCCCGGACGGGGACGGCGCCGAGCGTGCTGCCGATCATGACGGCGATGACGGCCCGGCGGATCTTGCGCCGGCGGAACGCGATGATCAGCGCCGCGAGGAGCACGCCGAGCGCCACGCCACCCCAGACACCGCCGGGCCACGGGAGGACGCCGTCGGGGACGGCGGCGCCGTGGTGGGCGATCGTGACGAGCCAGCGGGCCGGCCAGGCGGCCACCCAGGCGATGAACTCGGCGAGTCCGGGCAGGACCGGCGAGATCACCGCGGCGAGGATGCCGAGGATCGTGGCGGGCGCGACGGCCGGCGCGGCGAGCAGGTTGGCCGGCACGGTGGTGGAGGCTGACCCCGGCGGAGATGGCGGCGATCACGGGTGCGCAGGCGGCCTGCGCCGCGGCGGGCACGCACACCGCCTCGGCCGCGAAGGCGGGCCACCCCCTGGCCCGCAGCGCCTCCGCCCAGCGCGGCGCCAGCAGGACCAGGCCGCCGGTGGCGAGGACGGACAGCGCGAACCCGGCGTCGACCGCCAGCTCGGGATCGACCACGACGAGGACGAGGACGCTGGTCGCAAGCGACGGCAGCACCGCCCGGGGGCGGCCGAGGGCGAGCGCGACGAGGGCGAGGCCGCACATCGCGGCGGCCCGCAGGACACTCGGCGACGGCCGGACCAGCACGACGAACCCGGCGAGGGCCAGCACGCAGATGACCGCGGCGACCTTCGGGCTCGCCCGGCACCACCGGGCGAGGATCAGGACCAGGCCGACGACGATCGCGAGGTTCGCGCCGGAGACGGCGGTCAGGTGGGTCAGGCCGGTGGCGCGGAAGTCGTCGGAGAGCTGCTGGTCGAGCCGGCTCGTGTCGCCGACGACGAGGCCCGGCAGCAGCCCGCCCGGCTCGGCGGGCAGCGGCAGGCAGGCCCGCTGGAGGCCGGCCCGCAACGTGCCGGCGGCCCGCTGCACCGCCGGCGCCGGGTCGACACGGGACGGGGCGTCGGTGACGGAGATGATCGCGGCGCTCAGGTCGCCGCCGTCGGGCAGTGACAGCCGGCCGGTGGTCTCGGCCGTCTGCCCCGGCAGCAGTCCCAGCCAGCCCCGGTCAGCGGCGAGGATCAGGACGCGGGCGCCGAGCTCGACCCGGGTCCCGTCGGCGGTCCGCAGCCAGGTGAGCCGGGCGTGGACGATGACCGTCGGCGACCGTCCCGCCGTCTGGCGCCCGAGCCGTGGGTCGTCGGAGACGCGCAGGCCGAGCTGCACGGTGCGGTGCGCGGCCGCGAGACCGGTGAGCGGCTCGGCGTCGCGTTCGCCGACCCGGGCGGCGGTGGCGACCGCGCCGCAGGAGACGCCGAGCAGCGCCGCGACGACCACCCAGCGGGTCGGTCGCAACGCCCGCACCGGGAGCCGGGCCCAGCACACGGCGAGGGCGACGGCGCCGAGGCCGACGGACCAGCCGGCCCAGGCGGGACAGAACAGGCAGCCGAGCGCGGTCAGCCAGCAGCCGACGGCGGCACCGGCCAGGCGCAGGTCGGTGCTCACACCGTCACCCGGTCCTTGAGCTGCGCGAACTTGGCGTCGCCGATGCCTTCGACCTGGCGCAGGTCGGTGACGGCGCGGAAGCCGCCGTGGCGGTCGCGATACTCGATGATGCGCTGGGCGAGGACCTCGCCGATGCCGGGCAGCGTCTGGAGCTCGGCGATCGTGGCGGTGTTGAGGTTGACCGGACCGCCGCCGCCACCCCCGCCGCTGCCCCGGCCGGGCGCCCCCGCGGCACCCGGCGGAGCGGGGACGCCGACCGGGATCATCTCGCCGTCGACGACCTTACGGGCGAGGTTGAGGCCGGTCAGGTCGGCGCCGGGCAGCGCACCGCCGGCGGCGGCGATGGCGTCGGCGACCCGGGCGCCGGCCGGCAGCTCGACGAGGCCGGGCCGCTGGACCTTGCCGTTGACCGAGACGATCAGCCGGGAGGGCGCGCTGGAGACCGCCGCCACGGACGGGGCGGCGGAGATCGCGGCGGCCGGCGGCGCCGGGGTGACCTGGGGCCGGGAGCGCCACGCGAGGAACGCCGCGATACAGAGGACCAGCGCGGCGACGGCCGCCAGGGCCCGCACGCCCCGCCGCCCGGGATCGACGGCCGCCAGCCACGACCCACCAGCGGCGGAAGGAGGAGAGGTGGAGGGCGGATCCCCCGGATCCCATGGATACGGATCCGGGGGCAGGCCGACCACCCTGGCCAGCCGCCCCGCCGTCTCGTTGTCGTCGTCTGCAGCACCGCGCCTCATGCCCGGTCACGCTAGGACCGGGCACGGACGGCGGGCCGCCACCGGAGGTCCGTCCTGTGGACAACCACGCCCTTGTGGAAAACGGCTACACCGCGTGCACCACCACGGCGACCATGCCCGGCCCGACGTGCGCGCCGACGACCGCGCCGACCTCCGTCAGGTACGCCCCCCGCAGCCGCTCCCCGAGCCGCTCCTTCACCGTGGTCAGCAGCGCATCGGCGCGGTCCGGCGCGGCCAGATGGTGCACCGCGACGTCGACCACCGACGACCCCGCCGCCTCCTCGGCCATGTCGACGAGCCGTGCCAGGGCGCGGCTCGCCGTGCGGACCTTCTCGCGCACGACGACGCCCTGGTCGGTGGTGTGCAGGATCGGTTTCACCGACAGCGCGGTGCCGAGCAGCGCCGCGGCCGCCCCGATCCGTCCACCGCGCCGCAGGAATTCCAGGGTGTCGACGTAGAACAACGTCGACGTCCTGCCGACGGCGTCGAGGGCCGCCTGGCGTACCTCCGGCAGATCGGCACCCGAGGATGCGGCCGCCGCGGCGGCCAGGGCGGGAAAGCCGAGGCCCATCCCGGTCGACTGGGTGTCGACGACGGAGACGGCGCCGTCGAACTCGGCCGCCGCGAGGGCCGCCGCGTCATAGGTGCCGGACAGCTTCGCCGACAGATGCACCGACAGGACGCAGGACGCGCCCGCGGCGAGCTCGCGCCGGTACACCTCGGCGAACGCCTCCGGGGAGGGTCGTGAGGTGGTGACGGCGACGCGGCGGGCGTTGAGCGCCTCGGCGACCGTGGCGGAGTCGACGTCGACGGTTTCGAGGCCGGGGACGCCGTTGACGACGACGGCGAGTGGGACGACGGTGAGCCGCCTGGACGGGTCGTCGGCCAGGTCGGCGGGCAGGCAGGAGGTCGAGTCGGTGACGACGGCAACGGCGGGGTGAGAGCCGGTCATGACGGCACCGTAGCCGATCAGCCGCTCCGGACCGAGGTCACCTGGAACGGGGTGCCCTGCTGGCAGGTGCTCATCATGCCGGGCTGCGGGCTGCCGGTGACGGTGACCCGCTTGCCGGCCTGCAGCGCGGCCCGGTCGCCGCCGATCAGCAGATACAGCGTGCCGGAGGTCCTGAGCAGCAGACAGCCCGGCTCGACCCCTTCGACGACCTCCCCGGAAACGGAGACGCCGGACGCTGCCCGAGAGGGCACGGCGGACAACGACGGCACAGGGGACAACGACGGCGACGCGGAGACAGACGCAGCACCCGAGGGGGACGACGGAGACGGCGACGCGGCGCAGCCGCCCAGCGCGAGCGCGCAGGCGGCGACGAGAAACACGGAGCGAACTGCCATGACCCTTTCGACGCTACCGTCACCCGCCCGGTTCCGCAGGCGGGACGGGGCAGGCAGGATCACGGCAGGTTGTGCCCCGCGAGCTGCCAGCCCCGCGTCGCGTCGAACCGCAGCTCGGTGGAGTGACAGTTGAGCAGCGCCCCCAGCGTCGGCGCGAGCGAGTGCGGCCACCCGAGCAGCGCGCACGTGCCGTGCCGGGCCGCGGCGCCGTGGGTCGCGACGACGATCGTCGCGCCGTCCGGAGCCGCGGACACGATCTCCTCCAGGGCGTCGGTCATGCGCTTGCTCAGCGCGTCGACCTCCTCGACGTCGGCGGCGTCGACGGGCTCACCCCGCCGCCACCGCTCGAACGCGTCGGCCCACGTCGCACCGATCTCGGGGTGGGTCAGCCCCTCCCACTCGCCGAAGCTGCGCTCGCGCAGCCGCGGGTCATAGGTGACCGGGACGTCGACGAGCGCGGCGAGGGCGGCCATGGTGGTGTCGGCGCGCCGCAGGTCGCTGCTGACGAGCACGGTGGGCTCCAAGGCCGCGAGCCGGGGCGCCGCGGCGGCGGCCTGCGCCAGCCCGGTCTCCGACAGCGGCGTGTCGATCTGCCCCTGCACGCGCCCCCCGGCATTCCAGGAGGTCTGCCCGTGCCGCCACAGCACCAGCCGGGTCACGCCGCCGCCCCCGCGACGCTCGGGCGGCGGCAGGCCGCGCGAAGACGAACGGGTGACGTCACGCCGGCGCGGGGAGATCGCGGTCGACGAACTCGATCACCGGGCAGTCCTTCCAGAGCCGGTCGAGCGAGTAGAACTCCCGCTCCTCCGTGTGCTGCACGTGGACCACGATGTCGACGTAGTCCAGCAGCACCCAGCGCCCGCCCCGCTCGCCCTCGCGGCGCACCGGCTTCGCCTTCTCGGGCAGCTGCGCCAGCCGCTCCTCGATGGCGTCGACGATCGCCATGACCTGCCGCTCGTTGGGCGCGGAGGTCACCACGAACGCGTCGGTGATGGCCATGCGGTCGGCGACATCCAGGACGACGATGTCTTCAGCCTTCTTGTCGGCGGCCGCCTGTGCAGCGGTGAGCGCCAGCTCGATGGCACGCTCAGTCGCGGGCACCGGGCTCCCTTCGTCGGATCTGCCCCGGCCTGCTGCGCCGGGCTGGTTCTAGCCTCTCACGCCCGTACGACAGTCCGCCGCTCAGATGTTGTCGACTTTTCGGTACAAACCCCGCTTAGCGATGTATTGCACCACTCCGTCGGGGACGAGGTACCAGACCGGTTTGCCTTCCTCGACCCGCCGCCGGCAGTCGGTGGAGGAGATCGCCATCGCCGGCACCTGGACCAGCGAGACCGAGTCCGCCGGCAGGTGGGAGGCGTCGAGCTCGAATCCCGGCCGGGTCACGCCGACGAAGTGCGCGAGGTCGAACAGGTCCCGGGCGTCCTTCCAGGACAGGATCTTGTTCAGCGCGTCGGCGCCGGTGATGAAGAACAGCTCGGCCTCAGGGCCGTACGTGTCGCGCAGATCACGCAGTGTGTCGACGGTGTACGTGGGCCCGTCCCGGTCGACGTCGACGCGGCTGACCGTGAACCGCGGGTTGGAAGCGGTCGCGATGACCGTCATCAGGTAGCGGTCCTCCGGCGAGCTGACCGCCGACCGGCTCTTCTGCCAGGGGTCGCCGGTCGGCACGAACACCACCTGGTCGAGCCCGAACCGGTCGGCCACCTCGCTCGCGGCGACCAGGTGACCGTGGTGGATCGGGTCGAACGTCCCACCCATGATGCCCACGCGCATCCTGGCATCGTAATGATCAGCAGCGTCGCCCGGACGAGTGCTCCGATTCCGCCGCCGCGCACCGGACGTGTAGCCTCAAGGGCCATGACGTTGTCGCACCCCAAGGGTGCCTTTGACAGCTCCCGCGCCGTGTGGCGCTCCGCCCCCGGTGAGAGCCACGGCAGCAGGGTCGAGGTCGCGTTCGTCGACGACCTGATCGGTCTGCGCAACGGCGCCGACCCGCACAGCCCGGTGCTCGTCTTCACCCAGGACGAGTGGGACGCCTTCGTCGCCGGCGCCAAAGACGGCGAGTTCGACGTCTGAGCAGCGGCCACACAGGGACGACGGAGGCCGCCGCGGAACACGACGGCCTCCCGGACATGGTCGACAGCACAGTCAATAGAGCAGCGACCGGATCGGCGGCATCCGCTCCAGCCGCGGCGCCAGCGCGCGCAGCCGCAGCGCGAGCGTGACCGCCTCCAAGGTCACCTCGGCGTCGGCGCCGGACGGCACCGCCGCCCGGTGCCGGTCGAGCCATGCCGCCACGTCCGGCCAGTGGAAGACCGGCCGCCGAGGGTGATCCCGCACCGGCGCCGGAAACCCGCCGCCCACGGCCGGCGCCGGAGCACCGTCCGCCGGAATCCCGGCGGCCGCCCAGCCGCGCACGACCTCGACCGGCCGCCCGGCCCGCGTCGCGATCACCTCCAGCGTCACCAGCGGGTCGTCGCCGGCGACCCCGGCGATGCCCACCCCCGCCGTGTCCAGGTCCCGGACCCCGGACACGACCGCGTCGACCAGCGTCGGCGCGACCCGGTCGAACGCCACCCAGGCCACGCCCTCGGCTGGCACCACCTCCACGCTGAGGTCGCGGGCCCGGTCGAACAACAGGTCGGCCCGCTCGTCGTCCAGCGGGCCACTGGCGTACAGGCGGAACTGCCGCAACATCATCGTCACCGCCCTCGACCGCACAGCGCGTGCCGCTGCACGAACGCGTCGATGCGTCGCGCGACCAGCTGCCCCGCCACCCCGGGCGGCACCTCACCGGGCACCCCCAGCCATCCCCTGCACCCCGGGCAGCTCAGTCGCAGCCAGTGCCGGTCCCTCTCCACGTCGACTCCCGTCCCCGTCATCCCGTGCATGTCGCGCCTCCCCCGATCGGACCTCCGCTCACGGACCAGCCAACACCTGGATCCGCCGTTTGGGAGGGGCCAGAGAGGGGGCCACTGAGACCACTGCAAGCTTGGTAGAATCAACGAATGCCGCACCGTGCGATGAGCTGGCGCGCCCGCTAGGGGCGGCCGCTGACCTGCACGCACGCAGACAACATCCCCATCCGAGGCCGTCCGTTCCGGACGGTCTTCTCGCATGTCCTGGGACGGGTCGGCCTCCAGAAACCCGAGGAGTCCCCCGAATGTCCCGTCGCATCTCAGGGTTCAAGCCCACCGGCCCGCTCCAGCTCGGCAACTACGTCGGCGCGATCAGACCCGTCGTCCGCGGCCAGCACGAGCAGCCCACCGTCGTGTTCATCGCCGACCTGCACGCCCTGACCGTGCCGCACGACCCCGTCCTGCTGCAGGCCCGGTCGCGCGAGGTCGCCGGGCTGCTGCTCGCCGCGGGCGTCGACCCGGACCACGCCCTGCTCTACCGGCAGTCCGACGTCGCCGCCCACCTGGAGCTGCACTACCTGCTCGAATGCGTGACCAGCTACGGCGAGGCGCACCGGATGATCCAGTTCAAGGAGAAGGGCGGCGGTGGCGGCTCACGGCTGTCGCTGCTGACCTACCCGGTCCTGATGGCGGCCGACATCCTGCTGCACGACATCGACGAGGTGCCGGTCGGCCGTGACCAGCGCCAGCACGTCGAGCTGACCCGCGACCTCGCGGTGCGCTTCAACGAGCGGTACGGCGCCACGTTCACGGTGCCGGAGGCGGTCCACCCGGAGGTCGCCGCGCGGATCGCGGACCTGGCCGACCCGGCCCGCAAGATGGGCAAGACCAACGCCTCGACCGCGGGCGTGCTGTTCCTGCTCGACAAGCCCGACGTGCTACGCCGCAAGATCATGCGAGCGGTCACCGACGCGGGCACGGAGGTCGTGTACGACCCGGACGGGAAGCCCGGCGTCGCCAACCTCCTCGACATCCTCGGCGCGCTCACCGATCGCGACCCGCGGGAGATCGCCGCGGAGCACGAGAAGAACGGATACGGCGGGCTGAAAGCACGACTCGCGGACGCGGTGATCGCCACCCTGGAGCCGATCCAGCGCCGCTACCACGAGCTGACCGACGAGGAGATCGAAGCCGTCCTCGCGAAGGGCGCCGAGCGGGCCGCCGAGCGGGCCGGGCGGACGGTCCGACGAACCAAGGCAGCGCTCGGGCTCACAGGCGGACGGCGCGCTCCCGCAGGTAGCCCAGCGACGCCGGCGACGGCCGGTCGACCGTCGTGAAGCGCGCCGGCCGGAAGTCGATCTCCTCGATCAGCAGGTCCGCCTCGACCATCAGGGCCCACGGCACGTAGAAGACCCGCTCCCCCGGCAGCGCCACCCCGACGAAGTCGACGACGGGCAGCAGCGTCGGCGAGCCGACGGCCCAGACGGCGGTGGTGAACGTGGAGCCGTCCGGCCGGGCGGTCAGGGTGCAGTCGGACAGGCGCGGGTCGGCGAGGGTCCGTCGCTGGTGCTCGGCCACGTCGGTGGCGAGACGGCGGCGGGCCTTCGCCGCGGCGTGGAAGGCGGGGTGGCCCGGCGCCGGGTCGAAGGGCACGACGCGTCCGTCGTCGTCGGTGGTGTACGCCATGGGCGACAGCGGCACCGGCGTGCGCGCGTACTCGTCGGCGGCCAGGTCGTACAGCTGCTCCACGAGGCGTGGCTCGTCGGCGCAGATGAGCAGCATCAGGGTGCTCGGCAGGAACGCGACGGCCCGCCCGCCGACCTGCTCGTCGAGCTCGGCCAGCCACCCCTCCAGGAGCACCCACGACACCAGGTGATCGCCGGAGTAGTCGGGCACGTGCAGCACCGACGGGCCGAACAGCGCGGCGCTGGCCGGCAGTTCGGCGCGGGCGAGGGTGTGGTCGTGCGCGGCCGCGAAGATCTCCTCGACGCTGACCCCCCAGCGGGCGGGACTGTCCAGGTCGACGGGGACGTCCTCGACGAGCACGACCTCGTCGAGGTGCGGCAGGGCGGGGCGGCGCAGCGTGCGGGCGCCACGGGCGGCGTGCCGCAGCGCGAGGCGGAGCTTCGGCAGCGCCTCGTCGAACGTCTCCGGCTGGGCCGGCGGCGCGAGGCTGCTGGCGACGAAGTCCCGCACGAACCGCTTCCGGTCGCCGGGCCTGCGCTGATACTGGCTGAACGCCTTGGCGAGGAACAGCCAGCTGTACGCGTCCTGGCCGCACTCACACACGATCGCGAACTGGGACGGGCGGAACTCGGCGTCACGGACCCCGAGCCTGCGCAACTCCGCCAGCACCTGGTCGGCGAAGCGTTCACGTGGCGATCGGGCCGGTCGGGTCAGCCGTTCAAGGATGCCCACCGACCGAACATTAGCCTCACGCGAGCTCGGACGCGATGGGCTCGGTGGCAATAACGAGCTTTTCGTAGCACAGGCTGAGCGGACTGTGTACGTACGGCCCATAGGGTGGAATCGGTCGGTAACCCGCAGATTCGTACAAACGGATCGCCTCGGGCTGTCGGTTACCCGTCTCCAGCCGGATCAGCGGGTAGTGCGAGCCGACCGCGAGATCCTCCAGCGCCGCGAGGACCCGGCGGGCGATGCCGGTGCCGCGGTGCGCGGGTCGCACGTACATCCGCTTGAGCTCGACGGTCCGGTCGTCGAGCGGCTGGATCGCCCCGCAGCCCGCGCCGGCGCCGTCGACCGTGGCGACCACGAACCGGGCCGCCGCGCCGACCGGGGCACGGGGCGCCATGCGGCCGTAGCGGCCGGCCATCTCGTCGGCGGCCGCCGCGAGCAGCTCCACCACCGCCGGATCACCCGCCGCGCGGCGGGTGACCCGCACCTCCCGGCCGGTGTCGTCGAAGCGCTTCTCGAAGCAGCGGCTGCCCTCGTACCGCACATAGACACCGAACCGCGGAATGGGCCGGTACCCGGTGGCGAGGAACAGGGCGATGGCGTCGGGTGAGGTCACGTCGGTCTCGACCCGCAGCACCCGGTGCCCGCGCGACACGGCGAGATCCTCCAGCGCGGCGAGCACCCGCCGGGCCACCCCGCGCCCCCGGAAGCTGGGGCGCACGTAGAGCCGGGTGACCTCGGCGACGTCGATGTCGGCGGCCAGCAGAGCGCCGCAGGCAACCGCGTCACCGCCCATGACCGCGACGAGATAGCGCGCGGCCGGGTCGACCGCGTAGACGTGGCCGTCGCGGCCGCCGTCCCGCGCCCGCAGCTCGACCTGCTGATCGACCACGAGCGCGATCACTTCCGAGTCGTCCGATGGACGTTGCTCGATCAACATGGGACGACGGTACGCACCCGGGATTTCCCGGATGTTTCCTCTGACCAGCGATTCTTGTTGCGCGCCGGGTTAAAAATCGTCCTCGTCGTCGCCACCCGCGGATGAAAGTTCCAGCGCCTCGAACGGCTGGCGGCGGGCACCCCGCATGGCCTTGCGCTCCGAGGCACGCACGCGTTTGTTGGGCTCCTCGATGCGGTGGTCGGTGCCGCGGTTACCGGGGACGTAGTCGTCCGCCGTATACGTGTTGGGCTGCCAGTCGAATTCACGAGCGCCAATACGAACCGGCGATCCTGACACCGCGCCGGCTTTCTTGAGCGCGTCCTCGACGCCGAGCCGGGCGAGCCGGTCGGCAAGGTAGCCGACGGCCTCGTCGTTGTCGAAGTTGGTCTGCCGCACCCACCGCTCGGGCGCGCCGCCGCTGACCACGTAGACACCCTCGGCGTCCTGCTTGATCGTGAAGCCGCTGTCGTCGACGGCGACCGGGCGGATGACGATGCGGGTGCGCTCCGGCGGCGGCGCCATCTTGCGCTGCGCCAGCACCAGCTCGGACATGGCGAAGATGAGCTCGCGCAGCCCCTCGTGGGTGACGGCGCTCACCGCGTACACGGCGTAGCCGCGCTCCTCGAGCTCGGCGCGCATGATGTCGGCGAGGTCGCGGCCGTCCGGCACGTCGATCTTGTTCAGCGCGACGATCCGCGGCCGGTCCTCCAGGCCACCGTAGGCGGCCAGCTCGGCCTCGATCGCGTCGATGTCGGACACCGGGTCGCGCTCGGTCTCCAGCGCGGCCGTGTCGACCACGTGGACGAGCACCGCGGTGCGCTCGATGTGCCGCAGGAACTGCATGCCGAGGCCCTTGCCGGTGGCCGCGCCCGGGATGAGGCCGGGCACGTCGGCGACGGTGAACGTGTTGTCGCCCGCCTGCACGACGCCGAGGTTGGGCACCAGGGTGGTGAACGGGTAGTCGGCGATCTTCGGCCGGGCCGCGGAGACGACCGAGATCAGCGACGACTTGCCGGCCGACGGAAAGCCGACCAGGCCGATGTCGGCGACGCTCTTGAGCTCCAGGACGACGTCGATCTCTTCGCCGGGCTCGCCGAGCTCCGCGAAGCCGGGCGCCTTGCGGCGGGTGTTGGCCAGGGCCGCGTTACCGCGCCCGCCGCGGCCGCCGCGGGCCAGCTCGAACTCGGTGCCCTCGCCGATCAGGTCGGCGATGACCTCACCGTCCGTGCTCAGCACGACGGTGCCGTCCGGCACCCGCAGGACGAGGGTCTGCCCGTTGGCGCCGTCGCGGTCGTTGCCCGCGCCGCCGGCGCCGTTGCCACCCTTCTGGTGCGGGTGGAAGTGGAAGTCCAGCAGCGTGTGCACACCCGGGTCGACGACGAGCTTGACGCTGCCGCCGTGACCGCCGTCACCGCCGTCGGGGCCGCCGAACGGCTTGAACTTCTCGCGGTGGATGGACACGCAGCCGTGGCCACCGTCACCGGCCCTCACGTGCAGCACGGCCCGGTCAACGAACGTGGTCACGACCCGATCCCCTCACTCACGAACACGAACTCACGAACCTGAAATCACGAACGCGAGCCCCACGAAACAGGGCCCACGAACTCACGAACGCGAGGCCCCACCGAACAAGACCCACGAAACACACGAACGGCGGGCTGGGAGCGTATATGCCCCCGGCCCGCCGTCCGGAAAAGAAACTTCAGCCTGCGGCTGGGGTGATACTGACCGTCTTGCGGCCCCGCTTGGTGCCGAAGAGCACGTGGCCCGCGGCGAGCGCGAACAGCGTGTCGTCGCCACCGCGGCCCACCAGGTCACCCGGGTGGAACTTGGTGCCGCGCTGCCGGATGATGATCTCGCCGGCGTTGACCAGCTGACCGCCGAAACGCTTCACGCCGAGCCGCTGGGCAGCGGAGTCGCGCCCGTTCCGCGAGCTGGACGCACCTTTTTTATGTGCCATCGCGCTGCCCCTACTTCCCGGTGGAGATGCCGGTGACCTTCACCTGGGTCAGCGGCTGGCGGTGACCCTGGCGCTTGTGGTAGCCGGTCTTGTTCTTGAACTTGTGGATCCGGATCTTCGGACCCTTGGTGTGCGCGACGACCTCAGCGGTCACCGCAGCGCTGGCAAGCTTCGCCGCGTCGGTGATGAGATCTTCGCCGTCGACAAGCAGCACCGCCGCAAGCGACAGGGAGTCGCCAGGCTGGCCCGCGAGCTTCTCGACCTCGATCACATCGCCCTCGGCGACCTTGTACTGCTTGCCGCCGGTCTTGACGATCGCGTACATCGGACGCGGACTCCTGTCGTAGCTACTGGCGGTTGGTCATCTGCATTGCTGACACGCGGCATCGCTGCCGTGAAGCAGCGCTGAGGTGAAGAGCACGCAAAGACCCGACGCACGAAGGTGCGCCTTTAAGAGGGTACGCCATCGGCGGCGCACCCCCAAATCAGGGGCGGGTCCGCCTGCGCAGGCCACCCCGCCGGGTCCGGCGGCGGGCGCCGTTACCGGCCGACTCGTCGTCGTCCTCGTCGATGTTGTCGGGGTCGTCCTCGGAGGCGATCGGCGTGAACTCCGAGTCCTCCTCGACGTCCTCGACGGTGCGCGGCACGTCCACGGTGTCGGTGTCCGTGGCGGTCTCGTCGTCGGCGACCTCGGCGACCGCCGCACCGCCCCGGCGCCCCCGCCGCCGGCTGCTGCGCGCGGGCTGCACGTCGGACTCGTCCACGCCGCTGGTGACGGTCGCCGCCTTCGCGGGCGCGCTGTGACCGTTGCTGCCGGCGTTGCCGCCACCACCGCTGCCGCCGCCGCGCTTCTCCGGGATCGGCTCGGTGTGGATGATCAGGCCGCGGCCCTTGCACACCTCGCAGGTCTCGCTGAACGCTTCGAGCAGGCCCTGACCGACCCGCTTACGGGTCATCTGGACCAGGCCCAGCGACGTGATCTCGGTGACCTGGTGCTTGGTCCGGTCCCGGCCCAGGCACTCGGTCAGCCGGCGCAGCACCAGGTCGCGGTTGGACTCCAGGACCATGTCGATGAAGTCGATGACGATGATGCCGCCGAGGTCGCGCAGCCGCAGCTGGTGGACGATCTCCTCGGCCGCCTCGAGGTTGTTGCGGGTGACCGTCTCCTCGAGGTTGCCGCCGGCGCCGGTGTACTTGCCGGTGTTGACGTCGATGACGGTCATCGCCTCGGTGCGGTCGATGACGAGGCTGCCGCCGGAGGGCAGGAACACCCGCCGGTCGAGGGCCTTGATCAGCTGCTCGTCGATGCGCAGGTCCGCGAAGACGTCGTTGACGCCGGTGTACCGGCGGACGCGGTCGACCAGGTCCGGCGACACGTGCGACAGATACGGCTCGACCGACTCGTAGGCGTCGTTGCCCTGGATGACCAGCTCGTGGAAGTCCTCGTTGAACAGGTCGCGGACGACCCGCACGACCAGCTCGGGCTCCTCGTAGAGCAGGGCCGGCGCGCTGCTGCTGCCGGACTTCTCCTGGATGGCCTCCCACTGCGCCTGCAGCCGCTTCACGTCGCGGGCCAGGTCGTCCTCGCTGGCGCCCTCGGCCGCGGTGCGCACGATCACCCCGGCGCCGTCGGGCACCAGGTTCTTCAGCACGTCGCGCAGGCGCTTGCGCTCGATGTCCGACAGCTTGCGGCTGATCCCGGAGGCGTTGCCGTGCGGCACGTAGACCAGGTGCCGGCCGGACAGCGCGATGTGGCTGGTGAGCCGGGCGCCCTTGGTGCCGATCGGGTCCTTGGTCACCTGCACGAGCACCGAGTCGCCCGACTTGAGGGCCTGCTCGATGGAGCGGGAGCGCCCCTCCATGCCGGTCGCGTCCCAGTTGACCTCGCCGGCGTAGAGCACCGCGTTGCGGCCCCGGCCGATGTCGACGAACGCCGCCTCCATGCTGGGCAGCACGTTCTGCACGCGGCCGAGGTAGACGTTGCCCACCATCGAGCTCGACGACGCCCGGGTGACGTAGTGCTCGACGAGCACCTTGTCCTCCAGGACCGCGATCTGCGTGCGGTCGTTCTTCTGCCGGATCACCATCGTGCGGTCGACCGCCTCGCGGCGGGCCAGGAACTCCGACTCCGACAGGATCGGCGGGCGGGTCCGGCGCTGCTCGCGGCCGTCCCGGCGGCGCTGGCGCTTGGCCTCCAGGCGGGTCGAGCCGGAGATGCCCTGCACCTCGTCGCGGTCGCGCTCACGGGCGGCCGGACGCGGCTCACGGATCTTCACGACCACGTGCGGGTCGTCGGCGGGCTCGGTGTCGGCGGAGCCCTTGCGCCGGCGGCGGCGCCGGCGCCGGGTCAGGCCCTCGCCGTCCTCGTCGCCGTCGTCGGCGGCCTCGGCGTCCTCGTCCGCCGCGGCCTCCTCGCCCTCGGCGTCGCTCTCGCCGTCGCCCTCGCCCTCGCCGTCGACGTCGTCGATGTCCTCGCCGAGCGTGCCGCGGCCACGACCCCGGCCACGGCGGCCGCGCCGCCGCCGGCGGCGGGTGCCGGGCTCGAACTCGTCGTCGTCCTCGTCGTCCTCGGCCTCGGCGTCGACCTCGTCGGTCTCCACCGGCGCCTCGACGGCGGCGGGCGCCTCCTCGGCGACACGGCGGCCGCGGCGGCGACGGGTGCGGCCGGCGGGCTCCTCGACCGGCTCGTCGCCGAGGTCCTCGCCGAGGTCGTCGTAGCCGGCGGCGACCGGTGCGGGCGCGACGGGCGCGACGAACGGGTCGATGCCGGACGCGCCGCTGGGCGTGACGGCGGCCGGGCGGACCGGCTCGACCTCCTCGCTCGGCGGCATGAACAGCACCTGGATCGGCGCGGCCCGGCGCCCCCGGCGGGCCGGCGGCTCCTCGACCACGGGCTCCTCGGCCACCGGCTCCGCGACAGGCTCCTCAGCGGGCTCCTCGGCGGGCTCCTCGGCGGGCTCCTCGACCGGCTCCTCGACAGCGTCGGCAGCGGGCGCCTCCCCGGCGACGGGTGCGGCGTCGGCGACCGGGAGCGGCTCCGGCTCCTCGACCGGCGCGGCCTTGACGGCCCGGCGGCGGGTGCGGGTGGCCTTGACCGGCGCGGCGACCGGCTCCTCGGTGTCCAGTGGCAGCGCCTGCTGCCCGGACTCGCCCAATTCACCCGTTTCGTCGCTTGCGGTCGCTTTCACCGCCCTACGACGGGTCCGCCGGACCGGCGCGGGCTCCTCGGCCGGTGTCGCGTCCGCCTCAGCGGGAGCGGGCGGCGCGGCCTCGGCCGGTGCCGTGTCCGGGTCGGCCGCCGCGGCGGCGGCCGCCTTGGTGGTCCGTCGCCGCGTGCGGCGGACGGGCGTGGTCTCTTCGGTGGTAGCGGCGTCTGCAACCGGCTCGTCGCCGGTTGCCTCGCCGCTTGCCGACTCGTTGTCGAACATGCGGACGTTCTCCAGTTCTGGCGCTCCCGGGCGCGTACAAACGCAGCCACACGGGGGCACCGAATATATGTTGTGCCGGCGGAGGTATCCGCTCGCACGGACGATCCGCCGAAAGTCTGCCAACCTCGCCGACTACACCAGTGACGAAGCCCCGACGACGACCGCCGGCCGATCCGCTGCGAGCGGATCGACGAACTCTCCCTGCGCGGTCAGCACGCCCTGAGCCAGTCGGGTCGCACGAGGCGGGACCGGAGGCTCCAGGTCGGCTACTACACGCAGACCGGACAGCACATCATCGGGTCGCACGGTCGGGGTTCCCTGCCGCACGACAAGGTCGAGTATCGCACACGGTGCCTCGGTGACCTCGGAAGGTACGTCACCGAGGGACGAAGGGACCCCGATCACACCGAGCCGGACGACGGCGGCCCGGGTGTCGAAGACCCGCTTTCCCTGCTTGGTGAGCCGCTCCACGAGCACCTCGGAGGCGTTCAGGAAGGCCTGGACCGCCTTCGCGGCGTGCTCCGGCGTGATGCCGGGCAGCTCGATGTGCCACGCCGACGCGTCGATCCGGTCGGCGAGGCTGCCGCCGCCGTTGAGCGGCGACTGGACGGCCTCGATCACGTCGAGGCCGGGAGACAGCGCCGCGTCCAGGGCGGCCCGCAGGTCCGCGGGGTCCACCACCGCCCGCAGGCCGATCTCCAGGTATTCGGCCTCGCTCGCCACCCCGGTCGGCGCCGCCGAGGCGTAGGAGACCTTGGGGTGCGGGGTGAAGCCCTGGGAGTAGGCGATGGGCACGTTGGCCCGCAGCAGCGCCCGCTCGAACGCGCGGGCGAAGTCGCGGTGCGAGGTGAAGCGCATCGGGCCCCGCTTCGCGTAGCGCAGCCGGATGCGCTGCACGATGGGGTCCTGACCGCCCTCAGGCTGTCGTTTAGCCATGAGCCGGCACCCGCAGTCCCGTGCCCACCGGGGTCAGGGGCAGCAGCTTCTTGCCCGTGGGGCCGATCTGGATCTCGGTGTCCTGGCTCGGGCACACGCCGCAGTCGAAGCACGGCGTCCACCGGCAGTCGTCCTGCTCGAAGCCGGTGACCGAGTCCTGCCAGTCCTGCCAGAGCCAGTCCTTGTCCAGACCGGAGTCGAGGTGGTCCCACGGCAGGACCTCGTTCTGGTCGCGCTCGCGGACCGTGAACCAGTCCAGGTCCACGCCGAAGCCCGGCAGGACCTCACCGGCGGCGTCGACCCAGCGCTGGTAGGAGAAGTGCTCGGACCAGCCGTCGAAGCGGCCGCCGGCCTCCCAGACCCGCCGGATGACCGCGCCGACCCGCCGGTCGCCCCGGCTGAGCAGGCCCTCGATCAGGGAGGGCTGGCCGTCGTGATACCGGTAGCCGATCGCCTTGCCGAGGTTGCGGTCGCTGTTGATGGCGTTCTTCAGCGCCCGGAGCCGGTGGTCGATGACCTCCGGGGTCTCCATCTTCGCCCACTGGAACGGCGTGTGCGGCTTCGGCACGAACCCGCCGATGGACACCGTGCACCGGATGTCGCGGGAGCCGGTGGCCTCGCGGCCGGCCCGGATGACCTCGTGCGCCAGCTTGGCGATCTGCAGCACGTCGTCGTCGGTCTCGGTCGGCAGGCCGCACATGAAGTACAGCTTCACCGCCCGCCACCCGTTGGTGTACGCCGTGACGACGGTCCGGATCAGGTCCTCCTCGGTGACCATCTTGTTGATCACCTTGCGGATCCGCTCCGAGCCGCCCTCGGGGGCGAAGGTCAGGCCGGTGCGCCGGCCGTTGCGGGCCAGCTCCTGCGCCAGGGTCACGTTGAACGCGTCGACCCGGGTCGAGGGCAGCGACAGGGACACGTTGGTCCCCTCGTACTGCTGTGCGAGGCCGGAGCACATGTCGCCGATCTCGGAGTGGTCGGCCGAGGAGAGCGAGAGCAGGCCGACCTCGTGGAAGCCGGAGAACTCCAGCCCCTCCTTGACCATCTGCCCGACGGTGGTGATCGAGCGCTCCCGCACCGGACGGGTGATCATGCCCGCCTGGCAGAAGCGGCAGCCTCTCGTGCACCCGCGGAAGATCTCGACCGCGTAGCGCTCGTGGACCGTCTCGGCCAGGGGCACCAGGGGGCGCTTCGGGTAGGGCCACGCGTCCAGGTCCATGGTGGTGCGCTTGTGCACCCGGAACGGCACGTCGGCCCGGTTGGGCACGACCCGCTGGATGCGGCCGTCGGGCAGGTAGTCGACGTCGTAGAACCGCGGAACATAGACCGACTCGGTCCTGGCCAGGCGCAGCAGCAGCTCGTCGCGGCCGCCGGGCGAGCCGTCGGCCTTCCACTGCCGCACGATGGCGGTGATCTCCAGGACGGCTTCCTCGCCGTCGCCGAGGACGGCGGCGTCGATGAAGTCGGCGATCGGCTCCGGGTTGAACGCGGCGTGCCCGCCGGCGACGACGACCGGGTGCCGCTCGTCCCGGTCGCGGGACTCCAGCGGGATGCCGGCCAGGTCGAGCATCGTGAGCATGTTGGTGTAGCCGAGCTCGGTGGCGAACGAGATGCCGAACACGTCGAACGCGGTCACCGGGCGGTGCGCCTCCACGGTGAACTGCGGCACACCTTCGGCGCGCATGAGCGCCTCCAGGTCGGGCCAGACCGCGTAGGTGCGCTCGGCGAGCACGTCAGGCTGCTCGTTGAGCACCTCGTAGAGGATCTGGACGCCCTGGTTGGGCAGGCCGACCTCATAGGCGTCGGGATAGGACAGGGCCCACCGCACGGTGACGGAGTCCCAGTCCTTGATGACCGCACCGAGCTCACCGCCCACATATTGGATCGGCTTGCTGATCCTGGGCAGCAGACGCTCGAGTTGCGGGAAGACGCTTGCGACGCTCACGGGTCACCAGGGTACGCGCATACGCCCTCACGACGCCCGCTGGCGCCTCCTCGGGCCGCGTCCTTCAGGCTGCCGGGGAGGCGGCGTGCCCGGGTGCGGCGGCGGAACGGGCAGCGTGACGGGCTTGTCGGGGGTGACGGTGAACCGCTCGCCGTGGTGACGCAGCGTCATCTCCCCGGAGTCCAGCCGGTAGGACGCCTCCTGGTGGTCGACGACGACCCGCAGGATGCTGCCGTGGCACGTGATCGCGAACGACAGCCGGTCGAGCCGGTCCGGCAGCCGCGGCATGAACGACAGCTCGCCGCCGTGGTCGCGCATCCCGCCGAAGCCCGCGACCAGGGCCAGCCACGTCCCGGCGAGGGAGGCCATGTGCAGCCCGTCGCCGGCGTTGTGCTGCAGGTCGTACAGGTCGACGAACGCCGCCTCGCCGAGGTAGTCGTACGCCAGCTCGGTGTGCCCGACCTCGGCGGCCATAACCGCCTGCGTGCACGCCGACAGTGACGAGTCGCGCACGGTGCGCTCGTCGTAGTAGGCGAAGTTGCGGGCCTTCTCCTCCGCGGTGAACGCGTCGCCCCGCCAGTGCATGGCGAGGACCAGGTCGGCCTGCTTGACGACCTGGCGCCGGTACAGGTCGAAGTACGGATAGTGCAGCAGCAGCGGGTAGTGCTCCGCCGGCGTGTGCTCGAAGTCCCACTCCTGGTGCCGGGTGAAGCCGGCGTTCTGCTCGTGCACCCGCAGCTCCGGGTTGTAGGGCAGGTGAGTCCTGGCCGCCGCGTCCCGCCACGACGCGATCTCCTCGTCGTCGACCTCGAACTGCCGCGCCGCGTCCGGGTGGCGTTCGGCGGCCTGCGCCGCGGCCAGCAGGTTCTGCTGGGCCATGAGGTTGGTGTAGACGTTGTCGTCGGCGATGGCGCTGTACTCGTCGGGTCCGGTGACCCCGTCGATGTGGAAGACGCCGTGCCGGTCATGGTGGCCCAGCGAGCGCCACAGCCGGGCGGTCTCGACCAGCAGCTCCAGGCCCACCTCGGCCTCGAAGGCGCTGTCGCCGGTCGCCTGGACGTAGCGGACGACGGCGGCGGCGATGTCGGCGTTGACGTGGAACCCGGCGGTGCCGGCGGGCCAGTAGGCGGAGCACTCCTGCCCGCGGATCGTCCGCCACGGGAACGCCGCCCCGGCCAGGCCGAGCAGCGCGGCGCGGTCCTTCGCCAGCTGGAGCGTGTCGTGCCGCCAGCGCAGCCCGTCGCGGGCGGCGCGAGGATGCGTGTACGTCAGCACCGGCAGCACGAAGCTCTCGGTGTCCCAGAACACGTGCCCGTCGTAGCCGCGGCCGGTGAGACCCTTCGCCGCGATCGGCCGCGCCTCGGCCCGCGCGCCGGCCTGCATCAGGTGGAACAGCGCGAAGCGCACCGCCTGCTGGATCTCCGCGTCGCCCTCGACCTCGACGTCGGCCTGCGCCCAGAAGCTGTCGAGGAACTTGCGCTGCGCCGCGAAGAGCCCGTCCCAGCCGCCGAGCCGGGCGCCGGCGATCGCGCCGTGCACCTGGTCGCGGATCGCCTGCCGGGACCGCTGGCTCGACCAGCCGTAGGCGAGGTACTTGACGATCCGCAGCCGCTGGCCGGGCTGCAGCTCGCAGGCGAACGTGGTGCGGGCCCAGTCCTCCCGCGCCTCGGTGTGCGAGCGGACCGGCACGGGCGCGTCGACCTCGTGGTCCATCTCCGCGCCGAGCCGCAGCCAGCTTGCCTTCGTGCGGTGCAGCAGCTGGGCGTTGAGCCCGTTGGCGGCGTGCTCCTCCGGCTCGAGGGCGTGACCGAGCGCCGCCGCGACCCGCGGGTCCTTGCTCGGCTGCGGCACGTCCTCGTTGGCGACGAGCTCCGACTGCACGATCACCCGCGCCGGGCCGTCGACGGGCTCGACCTCGTACAGGAACGCGGCGACCGACCGTTGCTCCAGCGACACCAGCCGGGTGGTGCGGACCTTGATCCGCTGCTCGGCCGGGGACACCCAGTCGACGTCGCGGGTGAGGGTGCCGGCCCGCAGGTCGAGGACCCGCTCGTGGCTCAGCAGGTTGCCGTACCGGACGTCGAACGGCTCGTCGTCGACCAGCAGGCGGAACACCTTGCCGTTGGTGACGTTGAGGATCGACTGACCTTCCTCGGGAAAGCCGTACCCGGCCTCCGCGTAGGGCAGCGGGCGCTCCTCGTAGAAGGAGTTGAGGTATGTGCCGGGCAGCCCGAACGGCTCGCCCTCGTCGAGGTTGCCGCGCAGCCCCAGGTGCCCGTTGGACAGCGCGAACAGCGACTCGGTCTGGCCCAGGTCGTCGAGGTCGAGACGGGTCTCGCGGATCGCCCACGGCTCGACCGGGAACGTCGCCATCAGTCCTCCAGCAGCGCGTCGAGGTCCGGCACGACCACGTCGGCGCCGGCGGCCCGCAGATTTCCGGCGTGCTCCCCGCCGATCCGGTCGAGGCCGATGACGTAGCCGAACCCGCCGGCCCTGCCCGCCGCGACGCCGGCAAGGGCGTCCTCGAAGACGGCGGCGTGCCCGGGCTCGACGCCGAGCTCCCGCGCCGCGGCCAGGAACGTGTCGGGGGCGGGCTTGCCGTGCAGCCCGCGCTCGCGGATGGTGACCCCGTCGACCCTGGCCTCCAGGTATGCGTCGAGGCCGGTGGACGTGATCACCTGCAGGGTGTTGGCGCTGGAGCTGACCACAGCCCGGCGCAGCCCCGCCGCGGCGGCCGCCTTCAGGTAGCGCACCGATCCCGGGTACGGCTCCAGGCCGTCGGCGATCAGGGTGAGCAGCAGCTCGTTCTTGCGGTTGCCGAGGCCGTTGACCGTCTGCGCGTCCGGCGGGTCGCCGGGCGTCCCCTCGGGCAGTGTGATGCCGCGGGAGGCGAGGAAGTCGCGAACGCCGGCCTCGCGGGGCTTGCCGTCGACGTAGTCGTTGTAGTCGGCGACCGGGTCGAACGGCCGCTGACCGTCCCGGCCCTTGAGGAAGTCGTCGAACGTCCTGGTCCAGGCCTTGTTGTGGATGACCGCGGTCGGGGTGAGGACCCCGTCGAGGTCGAACAGGCAGGCGGTCACGCGTTCCGGTAGCCCCAGCACACCGCAACGGTATCCGCGGCGGGTGTCCACCAAACCTGCCGTCGCTGAACAGCGGCCCGTGCACGGGGTCGCTAGCCTTCGAGGTGTGACACTCCCGGACGAGTCGCCCACCGAACGCCAGCCAGCCACCCCGACGTGGGTGGGTTCGGCGTCGGTGCCGCCGGGCGGGTCACGCCGGCGCAGGCAGTGGGAGGACACGCTCGACCTGCCCGCGGCGCCGCGCACCGTGCCGCTGCCGCCGGACCCCACGCCCCCGCCGCCGGAGATCCGGTACGTGCCGGTCCCCCAGTACGGTCCGCCGCCGCCCGGATACCGTCCGCCGCCCGGGTACCGCCCGCTGCCGTCCGGCTACGCCCCGCAACCGCCGCCGCAGTACCGGCGACGCAAACGCCGCTGGCCGTGGGTCATGCTGCTGCTGCTGGCCCTGTGCGCCGGCTGCTGCGGCGGGTCCTATGCCTGGGCCCGTCCGTACTGGGTGCAGTACCCGGCATCCGTCCAGGTGGATGCCACGGTGCCGGGCCTCACCCGTACCGGCGACGCCAACGCGAAAAAGGCGGCCGCCGACATCCAGAAGGCGCTCACGTCGGACCACCTCGACGAGTCCGGCTTCACCGTGACCTACACCGATGCCTCGAACAAGTCGCTGCGGGTCCTGGTCGCGGGCGCCACCCGCTTCATCACCGACCCCGGCCGCGACCTGGAGGCGAGCATCCGCAAGCTGCCCGCGGCGCTGCAGGTCGGCACGGTGCGCGACATCGACCCGGGCCCCTTCGGCGGCGAGCAGCGCTGCGCGGCGGCCCGTTACGACGGCCGCTCCGCGACGGTCTGCGGCTGGGCGGACCACGGCGTGATCGCCCTGGCCGTCTTCCCCGGCAGATCCGTGGAGCAGGCCGGCACCCTCACCCACAACATCCGCGGCTCGATCGTCCGCCGCGGCTGACCTCAGTCCTTCTCGGCGGCGGCGATCTGGTCGGGGCGCTTCGGCGCGTACCGGGTGACATACTCCTGGCCGGTGAGCTGCTGGATCGCATTCATCAGCTTGAGGGTGAGCTCGCGCATGCCGCGGCTGTCGACCTCGCCGCCCTGCCACTGGCTGAGGTCGAGGGGCTCGCCGACGCGGACCTCGACCGTCGGGCCGAGGCGCGGCACGGAGGCGCCGATCGGCTGGATCTTCTCGGTGTTGAGGATGCCGATCGGGATGATCGGGGCGGGCGCGTCGAGGGCGAGCTTCGCCACACCGGGACGGCCACGATACAGCCGGCCGTCGGGCGAGCGGGTGCCCTCGGGGAAGATGCCCAGGACGTGCCCGTCGCGCAGGACCGGCAGCGCGGCGTCGAGGGCCATGAGGCTGGCCCGGCCGCCGGAGCGGTCGACGGGGATCTGGTTCAGCCCGAACATGACGTTGCGCATGACGGCGCCCCGGACGCCGGGGCCGACGAAGTACTCGTCCTTGGCCAGGAAGTAGACGTTGCGCGGCATGAGCGCGCCCATCAGCACCGAGTCGATGACCGACTGGTGGTTGCTGGCGAGGATCGCCGGGCCGGTGGCCGGCACGTTGTCCAGTCCGCTGATCTTGGGCCGCCAGAGCAGCCGGGACACTGGAGAGATCGCGAACTTGCCGACCGCGTACAGCGCGGACAAATGCCCTCCACCAGGCTCAACAGACGATGCCGCCCACTGTAGACGGCGCGGCCCGTCAGGTCAGCCGAGCGTGGGCAACACCACCCACTCAACGCGATCCTAGGAAGCGACCAGGACCAGCGCGGTCGCGGCCAGGCCCAGGCCGGCGAGCTGGACCGGGCGGAGGCGCTCGCGGTCGACGAGCATCGCGAGCAGGACGGTGCTCACCGGGTACAGCGAGGCGACCGGCGCGATGATGCTCAGGTCCCCACGCTGGACGGCCAGGATGTAGAGGGCGTTGGCGCTCATGTCGAGCGTGCCGGCGGCGAGCAGCCAGCGCAGCGGCGTCCCGCCCGGAACGATCCGCCCCCGCTCGGCGCGGCGCAGCAGCAGCGGTGCGCCGAGGGCGACGGCGGTGACCTGCGCGCCGAGGACCGGCCACATGCCGGCGTCACCACCGGCCGCGTCGCCGGCTGCGGACAGACAGATGAAGAACAGCCCGAACGCGACGCCGGCGCCGAGCGCCATGCCGAGCAGCCCGGCGGAGATCTTGGGGCCGCCGGCGGTTCCGGGCGCCAGGCTGACCAGGCCGATGGCGATGATCGCGCAGGCGGCGCCGGTCAGGGCGAGCCCGCCGGGCCGCTCCCCGGAGATCAGCCCGGCGACGAGCGGCAGCAGCGCGGAGGTGACGGCGCTGACCGGCGCGACGATCGTCATGGCGCCGCCGGCCATCGCCCGGTAGAACACCATCATCCCGACCATGCCGAGCGCGCCTGCGGCGGCGCCCCACCCCAGGGCACCGGCGTGCGGGGCGGTGGGCAGGAGCACGAGGAAGAGCAGCAGCAGCGGGATGCTGGCGGCCTTCGACACCACGACGACGGTCTTCGAGTCGACGCGCTGGCTGGCCTTGCCGCCCGCGAAGTCGCCGACGCCCCAGACCAGGCCGGACACCGCGGCGAGCAGCAGCCCGATCATGCCGTCACCGCGGCCGCGGGGACGGCCAGGACGGTAGCCTCATGGCCCACGGACCGGCACAGGTCGAGCACTTCATCGGCGATGGCGAACATGGCCCCAGTCGTATCACAATATTGACTGCGGAGGAAAATATTTTGACCGAGGATGTGGCCCAGGTCGCCCAGGCGGCGATCGCCAGGCATGTGAAGGTCCTGCGGCAGGGCCGGCGCTGGTCCCTCGACGAGCTGGCGAGCCGGTCCGGAGTCAGCAAGGGCATGCTCGTGCAGATCGAGGGCGCGAAGACCAACCCGAGCATCGGCACGCTGTGCCGGATCGCGGAGTCGTTCGGGGTGAGCATCGGCCGACTCCTGGAGTCGGAGCCGGAGCCCGTCGTGAGGATCGTCGGCGCGGACGAGCCGCCGGTGCTGTGGCGCGGCGGCGCGGGCGGGACCGGGCGGCTGCTGCGCGGCGTCAACGACCCCGCGTTCGTCGAGGTCTGGGAGTGGCGGATGCCGCCGGGCGAGTCGCACGACTCCGCCGACCACTCGGTCGGCACGCGCGAGCTGATCCACCTCCGTGAGGGCACCCTGGCGGTGACGGTCGACGGCGTCGAGTACACCGTCGGGCCCGGCGAGACGATCGACTTCCGGGGCGACCGCCCCCACGCCTACCGCAACGCGGCGGACGTGGAGGCGGTGCTCACGATGGTGGTCGTGATGCCCGAGGGCGAGTTCGACCGGCGCGCGCTCAGACCTTCGTGACCTTGACGGCGACCGCCTGGCCCTCGCCGACCTCCCCGGCGAAGCCGGCCTCGACCTCGCCCAGCTCCACCGCGTCCGCGAGGGTCTCCCCCGCGACGAACGCGCCGTGCACGGCGAGGACCTCGGCCAGCTCGCCGGCGACGACGACCGTGATGCGGTCCGAGACGTTGAGGTCCGCGTCGCGGCGTGCCTGCTGCACGACCCGCACCAGGTCCCGGGCCAGACCCTCGGCCGCCAGCTCCGGGGTGACCGTGCTGTCGAGCACGACCACGCCCTCGCCGCCGGGCAGCGGCGCCGACTGGGCCGGGTCCGCCGCGACGAGCTTGAGGTCGTACTCGCCCTCGAGCAGGGCCACGCCGCCGGCCACGACGTCGTCGCCGTCCTGCCGCCAGTCGCCGGCCTTGACCGCCTTGATCACCTGCTGGACGTCCTTGCCGAGACGGGGGCCGAGCGCCCGCGGCACCAGCGTCAGCACCGGCGTGCAGTGCGCGGCGACGTCGCCGGTGAAGACGACCTCCTTGACGTTGACCTCGTCGGCGACGAGCGCGGCGAAGGGTCGCAGCGCCTCCGCCCGCGGGGACGCCACCGTCAGGGTCCGCAGCGGCAGCCGTACCCGCAGCCCGCGGGCCTTGCGCAGCGACAGCGCCGCCGAGCACACGTCCCGGACCGCGTCCATGTCCGCGACCAGGGCGTGATCGGCCGGGAAGTCCTCCGCCGACGGCCAGTCGGTCAGGTGCACCGACCGCTCACCGGTGAGGCCGCGGTAGATCTCCTCCGCGGTCAGCGGCGCGAGCGGCGCGACGACCTGCGTGAGCGTCGTCAGCACCGTGAACAGCGTGTCGAACGCGTCCTGGTCGCCGGACCAGAAGCGGTCGCGGGAGCGGCGCACGTACCAGTTGGTCAGCGCGTCGAGGTACGACCGGACGGTCCCGCAGGCGCCGGACAGGTCGTAGGCGTCCAGCTGCTGCTGCACGGTCGCGACCAGCTCGCCGGTCTTGGCCAGCACGTACCGGTCGAGCAGGTGCGTGCTGCCGGTGCTGCGCCGGGCGGTGTACCCGGCGGCGTTGGCGTACAGGCCGAAGAAGTACCAGACGTTCCACAGCGGTAGCAGCACCTGCCGGACGGCGTCGCGGATGCCCACCTCGGTGACGGGCATGTCGCCGCCGCGCAGTACCGGCGACGACACCAGGAACCAGCGCATCGCGTCGGATCCGTACTCGTCGAACACCCGGTAGACGTCCGGGTAGTTGCGCAGGCTCTTGGACATCTTGCGGCCGTCCTCGCCGAGCAGGATGCCGTGGCTGACGCAGTTGGTGAACGCAGGCCGGTCGAAGAGCGCGGTGGCCAGCACGTGCATGGTGTAGAACCAGCCGCGGGTCTGGCCGATGTACTCGACGATGAAGTCGCCCGGGTAGTGGTGCTCGAACCAGTCGCGGTTCTCGAACGGGTAGTGCACCTGGGCGAAGGGCATCGACCCGGACTCGAACCAGCAGTCCAGGACCTCGGGGACCCGGCGCATGACGGACTGCCCGGTCGGGTCGTCCGGGTTGGGCCGGGTCAGGTTGTCGATCTCGGGCCGGTGCAGGTCGCCGGGGCGCACGCCGAAGTCGCGTTCGAGGTCGTCGAGCGATCCGTACACGTCGACGCGCGGGTGCTGCGGGTCGTCGGACTTCCACACGGGGATCGGCGAGCCCCAGAACCGGTTCCGGCTGATCGACCAGTCGCGGGCGTTGGCCAGCCACTTGCCGAACGAGCCCTCCTTGATGTGCTCCGGCGTCCAGGTGATCTGCTGGTTGAGCTCCACCATCCGGTCGCGGAACGTGGACACCGCCACGAACCACGACGAGACCGCCTTGTAGACCAGCGGCGTGTCGCACCGCCAGCAGTGCGGGTAGGAGTGCGTGTAGGAGTCGTGGCGCACGACGACGCCGGCGGCCTTGAGGTCGCGGATGACCGGCTTGTTGGCCTCGAAGACCTGCAGCCCCTGATAGGTGGGGACGATCGAGGTGAAGCGGGTGTGCTCGTCGACGGTGACGACGGTGGGGATGCCGACGGACGCGCAGGCGGTCTGGTCGTCCTCGCCGAAGGCGGGCGCCATGTGCACGACGCCCGTGCCGTCCTCGGTGGTGACGAAGTCCGCGCCGATGACCTGGAACGCGTTGGGGGTGTCGGCGAGGAAGTCGAACAGCGGCGTGTACCTGCGCCCCACGAGCGTGGCGCCCTTGACCGTGTCTACTTTGACAGCGTTGCCGAGCTCCTTCTCGTAGGCGGCCACCCTGGATTCCGCGAGGACATAACGGACACCCTCTTCCTCGAAGACGGCGTAGTCGATGTCCGGGCCCACGGCCAGGGCCAGGTTCGAGGGCAGCGTCCACGGCGTGGTCGTCCAGGCGAGGATCTTCTCCCCGGTCTCCAGCTGGAAGGCCACGGTCAGCGCCGGGTCCTGCCGGTCGCGGTAGACGTCGTCGTCCATCCGCAGTTCGGTGTTGGACAGCGGCGTCTCGCAGCGCCAGCAGTACGCGAGGACCCGGAACCCCTCGTAGACCAGGCCGTTGCTGTGCAGGGTCTTGAAGGCCCACATGACGCTTTCCATGTAGTCCAGGTCGAGCGTCTTGTAGTCGTTGGTGAAGTCGACCCAGCGCGCCTGCCGCGTGACGTACCGCTCCCATTCGGCGGTGTACCGCAGCACCGACTCCTTGGTGGCCGCGTTGAACTTGTCGACGCCGAGCTGGAGGATCTCCGCCTTGCTGGTGATGCCGAGCTGCTTCTCCGCCTCGACCTCGGCGGGCAGCCCGTGGCAGTCCCACCCGAAGCGCCGCTCGACCCGGAAGCCGCGCATCGACTTGTACCGGGGGACGACGTCCTTCACGTAGCCGGTCAGCAGGTGGCCGTAGTGCGGCAGGCCGTTGGCGAACGGCGGGCCGTCGTAGAAGACGAACTCGCCTCTGCCGTCGACGCCGGCGTCGCGCTGGTCGACGGACGCCTCGAAGGTCTTGTCGGCGGCCCAGTAGTCCAGGACGCCCCGCTCGACCGCGGGCAGGTCCGGGCTGGCGGGCACGCCGCCGCCCGCGTTGTGCATCGGATAGGCCATCGGTGGTCGCAACTCCTCGCGTGATGTCAGTTTCCTGCACTTCACGCGGGGACGAACCTTCGCAGATCCGCGGTACCACCCCGCTTGCCACCTGGGCGGTGGCCGCTCGTCGGCCGGCTGTCACGTGCCGGTGCCCGTCCGGTTCTACTCGGACCTGACGGTCCTTTCTTCCGGAGGCTCGCCGGTGATGGCCGGGTCGATGCCTGTGCGTCCAGAGTACCGCGCCACGCATCCGGCTTTCCGCGGCTCCCATAAAGAATAGTAAAGAAACCTTGACATTAAATCCGCGCTGGAGTTTGGTGACACCAAACGTCGACGCCCATCGACGTCACCCCCACCTGGAGCCACGATGCGTCCACGCACTATCGCCCTGCCCGCGGGCACCGGAGCGGCCGCGCTGACCCTCGCCGGGGTCGTCATCGCGATGCCCGCCTCCGCCGCCGAGCTGCTCACCAACCCGGGCTTCGAGACCGGCAACGCCAACAGCTGGAGCTGCGAGCCGTCCGCGGCCGTCACCTCCGGCGGCGCCCGGACCGGCAGCTACAAGCTCACCGGTACCCCCGGCGGCGCCACCGCCCGGTGCCAGCAGACGGTGTCGGTCCAGCCGAACACGAAGTACACCTTCTCCGGCTGGGTCAACGGCTCCTACGTCTTCATCGGCGCCACCGGCGGCGTCGACGCCAGCACCTGGACCCCCGGCACCAGCGGCTACCAGCAGCTGTCCGTCACCTTCACCACGGGCGCGTCGCAGCGGTCCGCGGTCGTCTACGTCCACGGCTGGTACGGGCAGCCCGCGTACTCGGCGGACGACTTCTCCCTGAACGGCCCCGGCGGCACCCCGCCGACGACGCTCGAGCCGACCACGCCCTCGGCGTCGCCGTCGCGCTCGACGTCACCGTCGCCGTCCGTGTCGCCCTCGAAGTCGCCGTCGACCTCACCGTCGCCGTCCACCTCGACCCCGCCGAGCCCGCTGCCGAAGCACTTCCTGACCGGCTACTGGCAGGACTTCGTCAACAGCGCCGCGAAGCTGAAGCTGCGTGACGTGCCCAGCGAGTACGACCTGATCGACGTCGCGTTCGCCGAGACCGGCTCGCAGCCGGGCCAGCTGACCTTCGCGGTCGACCCGCAGCTCGCCTCGGCGCTCGGCGGCTACACCGACGCGGAGTTCAAGTCCGACATCGCCACCCTGCACGCCCGCGGCAAGAAGGTCATCCTGTCCGTCGGCGGCGAGGCCGGCCGGGTCAGCGTCGGTGACGCGACCGCCGCGACCAACTTCGCCAACAGCGCCTGGTCGCTGATGCAGCAGTACGGCTTCGACGGCATCGACATCGACCTGGAGAACGGGCTCAACCCGACCTACATGGCGCAGGCGCTGCGCTCGCTGCGGGCCAAGGCCGGCGCCAACCTCATCATCACGATGGCGCCGCAGACGATCGACATGCAGTCCACCGGCGGCAGCTACTTCGCCCTGGCACTGTCCATCAAGGACATCCTGACGGTCGTCTACACCCAGTTCTACAACTCGGGCAGCATGCTCGGGTGCGACCAGATGGCGGCGTACTCGCAGGGCACCGTCAACTTCATGACCGCCCTGGCCTGCATCCAGCTGGAGAACGGGCTGCGGCCCGACCAGGTCGCCCTGGGCCTGCCCGCCGGTCCCGGCGCGGCCGGTGGCGGCGTCGTCGCTCCCGCGCTGGTCAACCAGGCACTGTCCTGCCTGGCGACCGGGTCGAGCTGCGGCACGTTCAAGCCGCCGCACACCTACCCCGGTATCCGCGGCGCGATGACCTGGTCGATCAACTGGGACGTCACCAACGGCAACAACTTCGCCAAGACGGTCAAGCCGCACCTGGCGACGCTGCCCTAGCGCTTTCCTCCCCAACACAGTGAGGAGGGCGGGTGTCCCAGCACCCGCCCTCCTCGCCCGTTCAGGGTGATTTCTATTCCGCGAGCTCCGGGAACCACAGCGCGATCTCACGCTTCGCACTGTCGACGGAGTCGGACGCGTGCACGAGATTCTCCCGGTTGGACAGCGAGAAATCGCCCCGGATGCTGCCCGGCGCCGCCTTGCGGCCATCGGTCGAGCCGATGAGCGTGCGGATGACGGCGATCGCCTCGTCGCCGGAGACGACCAGCGCGACCAGGTCGCCGCTGGTCATGAAGTCGCGCAGCGGCGGGTAGAAGTCGCGCTCGACGTGCTCCGCGTAGTGCTGGTCGGCGAGGGCCCGATCCATGGTGCGCAGCCGCATCGCGTCGATCGCGAGGCCCTTGCGCTCCAGGCGGCCGACGATCTCGCCGACGAGTCCACGACGCACCGCGTCAGGCTTGATCAAAACGAGCGAGCGCTCGGCCACGACGTGCCTCCAAGATCGGTCCGGTACCGCCCCGAGCCTACCCAGCGTCACCGCCCCCGACCCGCCCGGGTGCCGAAGACTTCCTTTCCGGCGATGATCAGGCATAGCCTGATGTCAGTCGTCTGGGGAGGTCGACTTGCCGTCCAGCAATCGTGCACAGGACACCGGCAGCAGGAAACTCGTGATCGCGCTGCTCATCGTGGTCGGCAGTTTCCTGGCATTCTGCGGATTGGGTATGACCAACGCCTTGGTGGTCGCGTTGGGCATCATCCTGGCCGCGGCCGGTCCGGTGCTGATCCTTGTCCTGAACTCGCGCAACAAGGTGCGCCAATACGTCTACGGCACAGCGAGGGTCGCCGATATCTCGCCCCGCCCGACGACCGACGGCCGGACCGCGCGCGGGCGCCTCAAGCTCGTCGTGAGAGCGACCGGCGTCAACGGCGTCACAGTCTCCACCGTCGACCCGGCGATCCCGCTCGACAAGTGGCCCGACGCCGGCGCGACCCTGCCCGTCCAGGTCCTCAAGGGCAACCCGCGCAAGCTCGCCGTCGTGTGGGACAAGGTCCAGTCGCACCAGGACGCCCAGGCGTCGGAGCGCCGCCCGGCCGGCGGTGCCCCGCGCTACTCCTTGGACGGCGACGAGCTCGACGTCATCGACTCGCCCACCGACGACTACGAGCGTGCCCGCGCCCGGCGCGCAGGCGCGGCGACCGGCGCCGGCCCGGGCAGCGGCGGTCTCGGTGGCGGTCGCAGTGGTGGTCTCGGCGGCGGTTCGCCGTACGAACGGCCGGGCGAGGACCTGCCGCCGGACGACCGGCCCACGCTCACCGACCTTCCCCCGATCTCGGCGCCGGTCATCGAGCCGGTCCGGCTGTCCGGCGGCGACCACCCCGGCCAGACCAGGCCCGCCCCACGCCCGACCTCGCCCGCCCCGGGTCTCGCCGCCGGCACGGACTCCGGCCCTGCGCCCGCCGTCTTCGCCGACCCCGGCACGCCCTCGGCGACCGGAACGTCGACGCCGGGTACGTCCACGACGCCAGGCGCGTCGACGACGCTGGGCACGTCCACGGCGCCGGGCGGGCACGCGGCGCCGGGCGGGCACGCGGCGCCGGGCGGGCACGCTTTGACCGGCGACCGTGCGGTGGCCGGCGGACACGCGATGACCGCGACGGGTGCCGCCGGTGGGACGGCGCTCGCCGGGCCCGCCGCCGACGTCAGGGCGGCGCACGCGGGTGTCGTCACCGAGGACACTCCGATGGTGGTCCGCCTGCCGTCCACCCCGGTCCGTGGCGGCACCGGCCGCCGCCGGCCGAGCCCGCGCCCCCGCCCCGGCACCCACGACCGCACCCCCGCCCGGACCACCGATTCGCCCGCCGCCCCCGCCCCGGAGGAAACCCCGGCCGCGGTGACGGAACCGGCCGTGCCGAAGAAACCGGCCGTGCCGACGGAAACGGCCGGGGCGACAGGACCGGTCGTCGAGACGGGATCCGCCGCGGCGACCGCACCGGCCGCGGCGGAGACGGCGATCGTGACGCACGCGGACCCGGCGGCGGAGGCGACGTACACGATCCCTGAAGCCGGATCGCAGCTCTCCCCGCCGCCGGACCTGCCCGCCTCGGACCTTCCTGACCCGGAGCCGGTCGACCACCCTCCGGCGACCGTGATGCTGACCAAGGCCGAAGCACCGTCGGGGCCTGAGCTCGAGACGGCCGTCGAGGGCGGTGCCGACCGTCCCGATGGGGAACCGTCCGGCACCGCCGCCCTGCCCTCGGGGATCACCTGGTGGCCCGACCGCGAGACCGAGCAGCCGCCGGCCAGACGCCCGGAGCCCGACGGAATCGCCGACGCCGACCCCGCACCCGTCAGCGAAGCCGGCCCGGCCCCCGCTCAGGTCGCGGCGGACGGTCAGGACACCGCGGAGGCGGACAGCGCTGTGGTGCCGCCGTTGCGGTCCGCCAACGAGGCGGCGGCGGCCGGCAACGGCACCGCCACGGTCCGGCCGTGGGGGTCGGGGGACGCCGCCGGTGGGCGCACGACGTCGGCGTGGTCGGGCAACGGGCGCTCGCGGCACGCCGCGTCCAACGGGACGTTCGGTGCGCCGCCCGCCTGGCCGAAGCCGAACGCCGCCACCGCCGGCACCGACGCCGATGCCGTCACCACCGCAGCCGACGAGGACGAGGAGCCCGCCGCCCCGAATCCGTATGCCACCGAGCACTATGTCGGCGAGTCGCCCGAGGACCAGCTGGAGGAGCAGCCGCCGTCCGAGGGGGCGGTCGGGCAGTTCCTGGCGACCGAGCAGCGCCAGCAGTCGCTGCCGCTCGACGGCGTCAACGGCGTGAGCATCACGCTGATCGTGTCGGACCTGGAGCGGTCCCGGCGCTTCTACCGTGACACCCTCGGCCTCACCGAGCTCGACAGCGGCGACTCGGCGGCGGTCCTCGCGACCGGCGACGCCAGGGTCGTCCTGCGCCGGGTCGCCGACATGCCGCCGGTCGACCGCCGGGTCGTGCACCTCAACCTCGAGGTCCCCGACGTGTACGAGGCGTACGAACGCCTCCGCGAGCAGGGCGTCGACTTCGTCCACCGGCCGCGGGTCGTCCCGCAGGGCGAGCAGCTGGAGCTGTGCTCGGCGACGTTCCGCGACCCGGACGGCCACGCCATCGCCCTGACCAAGTGGGAGCTGCGGCGCTAGCTAGAGCGGGTAGCGGCGGAGGGTCTCCTCGGCGGAGCGGCGCATCAGGTCGCGCAGTTCCGCCGGGGCGAGCACCTCGACGTCCGGGCCGAAGCGGCCCAGGTCGACGCGGGCGTGTTCGAGCGACTCGATCGGCAGGACGACCCGGACCCAGCCGTCGGCGTCGGGCGGGCCGGCGGTGTCGCGCAGCGCCCGCTCGGCGACGGGGCCGAGCATCCACCACATGCTCGCCGCTCTGGGGCCGACGAGGACGGTGGCGTCGCCGCCGCGGTACAGCGTGCGCCGCAGACGATCGGACCACTCGGTCCAGTAGTCGCGCAGGTCGAAGCCCTCGGGCCGGTCGAAGCGCTCGTCGAGGACGGCGGCGGTGTCGATGCGGGAGATCCGGTAGGCGTTGACGCGTTCCCGGCCACGGGCGACGACATACCAGGCGGTGCCCTTGAGGACCAGGCCGAGCGGGTCGATGGTGCGCTCGACCTGGGTGCCGTCCCATTTGCGGTACAGCAACTGCAACCGGCGCTGGTCCCACACGGCGCCGGCGACGGTGTCGAGATGCGGCGGGGCCTCCGGGTCGCGGAACCATCCGGGCGCGTCGACGTGGACACGCTCCTGGATGCGGGCGGCCTGCGTGCGTTGCTCGAGGGGCATCGCGGCGAGGAGCTTCAGCTGCGCCGCGTCGAGGGTCGGCCCGAGCCCGAGGTGCCCGGCGGTGGCGCCGCTGCCGGCGAGGAACAGGGCGGCCGCCTCGTCGGTGGTGAGGCCGGTGAGCGTCGTGCGGTACCCGTCGACGAGCTGGTAACCGCCGGTGGGGCCACGGTCGGCGTACACGGGGACCCCTGAGGCGGAGAGGGCCTCGATGTCGCGGTAGACGGTGCGGACGGACACCTCGAGCTCGTCGGCGATCTGCTGCGCGGTGAGCCGGCCGCGGGTCTGCAGCAGCAGGAGTGTGGACAGCAGCCGGCTCGCCCGCACCGGTCAGGCCCTGTTCACGACGGTCCGGGTTTGTTCGCGCAGACGGCCCGTCTCACGACGGGCCGGGTTTGTTGCGTAGACGGCTCGTCTCACGACGGGCCGGGCTTGTTCGCGTAGACGGTTCGTCGCACGTACAACACGTAACCCCACGTGAGGCCGAAGACGACGCCGAGCGCGAGCAGCGACCAGTGCAGCACCCCGCCGGCGAGCAGCCCGACCGGCACGACCAGCGCCGCCGGCCACGCCCACGCGTGTTTCAGCAGCCCGCAGAGGGCGAAGCTGACCACGGCGAGCCCGGCGCAGAGCCAGATCGCCGCGTCTGACTGGCCGAGTTTGGCGAGGGGCAGCAGCGCGAGCAGCAGGACCACCCCGAACACGACGAGCGCGGACGCGCCGACGCCGCGGACGGCGCCGCCGGGGTTCTTCAGTCCGGCGGTGCTCACGCCGCCACCTTCCGCTGCGCTCCAGGCGTCGGCCCGAGCCACAACCCCACCCATGATGAGCGGCCCGAGACGCTACGCTGGCCGCTCACACCGCCACCTCCGCTGCGCTCCGGCGTCGGCCTGAGCCGATGCTGTCACATGATGAGCAGCCCGAGACGCTACGCTGGCCGCTCACACCGCCACCTCCGCTGCGCTCCGGCGTCGGCCTGAGCCGATGCTGTCACATGATGAGCAGCCCGAGAC